>DNRQ01000191.1:0-5814 GCA_003499925.1 Geobacter sp. | reverse complement strand
GCAGTGCTCCCGGAGGGAGAGGGGACTCTTGGATGCCGCTCCTATGAATGGCAGTTGGGGCGGGGGGAGAAGGTGACGCGGCGGCTGATGTTAATTGGCATCCAGCTCCTGCAGCATCTTTTTGGCCTCCCGGTATCCCTGCTCCGCTGCCATACGGAACCATTTTTCCGCCTCGTTTCGATCCTGATTGCCACCCAGCCCCTGAAGAAGCATCATTCCCAGATCGTATTGGGCGTTGGCAAAGCCGCTTTGCGCCGATTTGCGGAAAAGTGCGCGCGCTTCGGTGAAGTCCGCTTCGACCCCTTCCCCCTTCACGTACATGAATGCCAGATTCCACTGCCCCACCGGGTCCCCTTGCTCGGCCGACTTCCGATACCATCTGACCGCTTCCTGCTTGTCCATCTTCATCCCCACCCCTGAGGCGTACAGAACGCCTAATTTCGACTGGGCATCCGGATTCCCCTGGGCAGCCAGTTTCTTTACCTGGACGATATCCATGCCGTCGAATCCCGACGCGGGCATGCCGGAGAGCGTCAGGGCAATGAAACAGGCGCAGGCGGCAACTTTGAATTTACTCATCTTTAAACTCCTCACTTGATAAACCCGATTAGCGTCAATTTCCAGTGCAAAAGCTGTTACGCGAAGGACGCGAAGAACTGCGCGCGAAGAAGGCAAAGTACGGGCATTTTGGTTCCTGATTAGCGCTGATCTTCCGCTGTACGTCCCTCCCCCTTCAAGGGGGAGGACAGGAGGGGGATGGGGGTGTGCTCTGACGCAGACTCTACCCCATCCCCACCCCGACCCTCCCCTTGAAGGGGAGGGAGAGTTGTTGGTAGCGGAAGATTGTTGCTAATCAGGTCAGATTTTGGTTTAACCCCAAGACTTGTTTTCCCTTGCGTTCTTCGCGCCTCTTCGCGTTCTTTGCGTAACAGGCTTTGATCATCTGCATAGATACTGAAGGTCAAGCGCCAATCGCGCATGATAATGCCCGGTGGCGTAAACCACCGGGCACATTTCATATCAATAAATTATTCAGTCGTTCGAGCCGTTGACAAGACTCGACCCGGTTCAACCATTACGGTGCTACGCTGTTCGCCGCATCGGTGACTGCGGCCGGGTTGGTCAGGTAATCAATCCATTCAGCCCTATTGGCATAGGTTTTACCCGTGACGTCTGTGAATACGACAGAACCGTCGTTGATCGGGTAAAGAACGGTGGACCTGTCGAGGGCTTTCACCCTCTTGAAGGTGCCGTTGCTGTCAGGGGTGAAGGTTTTGGTGACTGCATTCCAGGTGCCGAGCTCGTCGAACCTGAGTTCAATGCCGCCACCGGCCTTGGTGGACAATTCGGCGCCGGTCTCGACGTCGTCCTTGGCGCCCACGACCGTGTACTGCTCAGCCGGGGATTCCATGAACTGCCGCCCTGCCGCGGCCTTGATGGCCGTACCGAGCATGTCGAACTCCCCTTTGAACAGGGGGGCCATCGGTGCGGCGGAGTGGCAGTCGGTGCAGCTTTTGCCGATAACGAAGGTCTGGGTCGGCCGTACGCCGTGGGTCATTTTGTAAGGACCGCCCAGGAAGGTAAGCTGGGTGCCGCTCCAGTCCTTGTTGTCGACCATTCCTTTTATCTGGTTGCGATACGCCTTGTAGCCGGAGATCTCCTCCGGAGTCGAGAATGCGACGTTGCCGCCGTAGACTCCGACGAACTGCCAGGCACCGGTGAAGGCGCCGGTCTGATCATAGGCAGCCTGGAAGGCACCGCCGCCGAAGCCGACCGGGATCGGAGCGAAACCGGAGGGACCGAAGTTCATGCCGGCCTTAAGATCGCGTGAAATCCAGACGTCGTAGTTGGCGGTGTGTTGACCGGGATAATCGCCGGCGTGGGCCGAAGGCTCGGCGCCGGTAACCCCGTCGCCGTTGGCATCGACGGTGGGGTCGATGTTGTTCCAGATGGCTGCGGTGATGATGTTGGCCACGTAGACCTTGCGGCGCCAGTTCGTGTTTACACTGCTGTCGTCATTGGTCTTCATGTAGTTGCCGAACTTCTGCCAGGAGTAGAGAGGGTCCCACTTCCGGAGGTTGGTGTCCGCGGGAATCATCCCCGGCATCGGATCGGAGAACATGCCCATCATCCCCCGCTCGGTGGCGTAACCGAGCATGTTGGGATAACGGTTGCCGGAGGTGGAGTCCAGTTCGCGGACCACCATCTGCTGGCGTGCGAGATGGCAGACGGTGCAGTCCAGGACATCCAGATGGTTGCCGACAAACGGCACTTCGTCGCTGCCGTTGGTCGTCTTGACAGCCTGGGTGACGTTGTTCAGCAGGCCTGCAGCCTGATGAGCCGTGAGCGGATTGGAGGCGCCGAAGGTGTCGATGGCGACGCCGTCGCTGTTTCTGCCGGTGACGTGGCAGTCTTCGCACTTCTTGACCGTATTCTGGCTGTTGACGGTGCTTCTCTTGGCGGGGTTTCCTTCCACGCCCGCTGCACTGTCATACCCCTTGCCGGGATCGCAGAGGCTCTTGCCGTCGAAGACGGTGTTGGGATTGCTCGCATCCATCGGCGCGGCAAAGACGTCTACTTTCGTGGTGCCGGTGTTCATGTGGCAGCCGGAGCATTCGAGGCTGAGATGGACGTCGAATCCGGGGGCCCACATGTCGCCACGTTTGAACCACTCGGCCCTCGGGAAGGGGACCGACCCTTTCTTGAGGGCGTTCTGGTTCGGCATGCCGTTTTCAAGGGTGGCCTGGTAGAAGATCGGGCCGAGACCGATGCCGGCCGGGTTGCCGCCGCCCACGAAGTACTGCTTCATGCCGGGCATTGCCGTGGAGAAGTTGTCGAATGCCGCCTGGTTGTATTCGGTTCTCCCCATGGCGGAGGGCCATCCGGCCGGGATCATGGTGGCGTAACCGGGGGTGAAGCTGCCGATGCCGGTCTGGGTCATGTACAGGGTGGGGGAGGTAGCGAAGGGGCCCACTGCCCAGTCGGTGCTGAAGCCGAAGACGGCGCCGAAGTCGTAGGCCGGCATGGTAAGACCGGTGAACGACTGCGCGAAGTTGCCGGTGTAGGCCATCGGTGCGCTGGAGAGGAAATCGCTGAACATGTCCGGAAGGTCTTTGAGGCCCGACGGCATGTGGCAGTTGCGGCAGTTCTGGGTCGGGGGAGCACCCTTCATCTTGGCGAAGAAGGCCGGCGACAGGGAAACGGTGTTGTCGGCGTTCTTGATCAGCAGGCCGGAGTTGAAGTCATAGGCCTGGGTGAACATGTTCATGAAGCCGGCTCCGAACGAAGGAGTGGCGTTATGGGCGCCGCTGTAGGCCATAACGGACGACATCATGTTGCTGTAGCCGTCGAAGTGGCACATCAGGCAGTCCATCTCCTTGACGTTGGGCATCATCACCTGCTGGTCTTCGACCCTCATCTCGGTGCCGTCGGGGAGGTTCATGGTCATGGCCTGGCCCCAGCCGGCAGGGGTGATGACCGCCTCGCCGTTCATGTAGAGCGGGTAAGACCAGGGGGACGGCATGAGCTGATGGTTGGGAAGACCGGTATTGGGATCGTACTGATCGAACACGGTCATGGTGTAGGGAGAATATCCGTCGACGGCCGGGTTCATCATGCTGAAGCGTTTGCCGTTTCTGTCCTTCTCCACGAAGCCGCCGCCCGGATGGCAGCTGCCGCATGAGGTGGCGAGGTCCCAGGCCGAAAGGTCGACCATGGTGAACTGGCTTCCGCTGTTGGTAACGGTGCCGGGTACTACGGTATTGCTGCTGCCTGCGACGAAGTTGCTCATGTTGTTGATGTAGTTCAGGGTCGAAACGGAAGAAGAGCCGGGGGTCTGATTCATTAAGTTCGCCAACTGGCGAAGCGAGGGGCTTCACCACTTGCCTACCATGGCGGTTGACTGAGTCCATGGCTTGTTTTTGGTGGCGTTGAACTTCCCGTCGGTGGAGTCCTGATATTCGCTTCTCCCCTCGTTGGAGTGGAAGGC
The DNA here is from genome assembly GCA_003499925.1 of Geobacter sp. Classification (GTDB taxonomy): domain Bacteria; phylum Desulfobacterota; class Desulfuromonadia; order Geobacterales; family Geobacteraceae; genus Geomonas. The sequence continues at coordinate 1,826 of DNRQ01000191.1, read as the reverse complement.
GTGATCGGATATCTTGTCGTAGGTGTAATCGATGCCGTTCTTCACGTGGCAGCCGGCGGTGCCGCAGGTCTGCTTCGGACTGTACGGCATACCTTTGCCGTTGGCGTCAACCTGAACCGGCACCATCGCTCCACCGGCCATCTGCATGCCGATCTCTTCGAAGGTGTACAAGGTGACAGCCGGATGCGGTGTCACGGGGCCCAAGGTCCCGGTGACCGTCGACGGGTTGTGCTTGTCGTGGCATTCCATGCAGGTTTTGGATCCAATGGTCGCCACCGTATGGTCATTCACCACGGCATGGCATCCCGCGCACGATTCCGCGTTGAACTGCGGGTTGTGGCCTGCGGCATGACAGCTGGTGCATTCCAGCGCGCCGGAGGGCTTGGTGTAATGGACCGACGCCAGCACTTTCGTGACGCTGGCGGCATGGCACCTGGAGCAGTAGTTTGTTCCCACCGTCCCGGCGCTGGCCTCGGTGACCGTGAAGGTGTTGGCATCGACGGATGCCTTGACGATCGGGCCGGGCATGGTGGTGTGGCAGGTGACGCAGTCAATGCCGTTTGCCTTGTGGTCGGAAGCGAGCCATTTGGCCGGTAAGTCCTTCACCGCCTGGCTGACGCTCTGACCCAGGTGGCAGGTGTTGGTGCAGTTGTTCTCCATGGCGGCGGTGGTATCCAGGCCATAGGCGGCAGTAACGGTGATGTCGGAGGTGATGTTGGAGATGGTTGCCTTCACCGGACCCTGGAACGGCAGGGTTACCGCAGTGCCGAAACGGTCGGTGAGCGCTACGCTGCCGCCGGTGACGGTAAGGGAGGTAACCCTGTTGTTGGAGCCGGTCGGGGTGACGATCAGTCTGACCGCGCCGCCGTGGGAGACGGAGGGGTTGGCCGGAGCGATACCTGCGTTGGTGGCGACCGCATAGGCATTGAGCTTGTAGGTCACCAGCACCGGGTTCACGGACTTGCCGGTAGCCGGGATGCCGGTGACTACCGCGACGGTGCTGTTGTTGGAAAACGCAGCGGCGCCGGTCGTCGTGATGCTCCTGATCTTGTAGCCGGCAGTTGCATTAACGGTAGCGGTTACCGGTGTGGCGTCGGTGTAGTTCACCAGCTTCGGAAGACCCACGGAGGAGAGGGTCAGCCCTTTTGCGCCGTTGGTGGTGATGGTACCGCCACGGTTCGTGTTGGTGAGCTGCAGCTGCCAGGTCTTCGGCACCACGACGGTGTTGGTGGAGGCGAAGGTCGCGGTCAGGCCCTGGGCCTTGAGCACCGCGGGGCGCTTCGGATCGACCGGGGTCGGTTTCGTGATGTCAACGGTTGCTGCCACGGTCCCGTCAGCCGGGGTGATGTCCGTCGCAGTGGCGCCGTCGATCTGCTTCAGAGAGGTAATCCTGAAACCTGCGTTCGGTGTGACCACAACCGTTACGGCCGTGGTGCAGTTGGTGTATGCGATGCCGGCGGTTTGTGCGGCCTTGTTTCCGACCTTGATCGAACCCCCGGAGTTCGTTAGTTGGGTTCGCACCGAGTATGTCGTAGCGGCCCAGGCACAGACCGCTGACATGACTGTCAGGCAAACCAGCGTTAGTAGTCCTTTTTTAACCATGAAACTCCCCTTTTTCAATGCTTCAGCCGGTTGTTTCCAACCGCCAAGGCCAAATTTGACGAGGCTATCAGCCTCCAGATGGCATTAACTACTTGATGTGGCAAGACAGGCAGATCAGAGACTCCGTTTGCTTGGCATACAGGAAGTAGTTCGGTGCGTTCTGCGGCGTACCGAGAACAACCTTGGCAGGGGTGCCGGCCTTGTAGTTGTCCTGGGTGGCGTTC
>DNRQ01000134.1:182-4136 GCA_003499925.1 Geobacter sp. | reverse complement strand
CAAAGCTGCACTCTGTGGCGCCTTGGGCGAAATCCCCCCCGGCCCCCCTTTTTCAAAGGGGGGAGCGAGTATCGAGCCTCGTACTGAAGATTGACGATAATCGGTTTAAGTTAAGCTCCTACCTGCTGCTCGCTCCCCCTCCCCTGATGGGTACCCTCTCCCACAAGGGAGAGGGGGCTTTTGCAGCGTGCGGGGAAATAGCGAAGTGAGCTTCAAAGGATTTCCAACATGGATAATGCAGCAACGATCTCGCTACCTTACCGCCGCTACGCCCTGGGGCTCCTGCTGGCGGTAAACCTGCTCAACTACATCGACCGGCAGGTCCTTTTCGCGGTATTCCCCCTGATCAAGATCGACCTGGGTCTCACCGATACGGAACTGGGGTTTCTCGGTTCCTCGTTCATGCTGAGCTACCTGCTGCTCGCCCCGCTCTTCGGCTGGCTGGGCGACCGCTGGAGCAGGGTCAAACTCGCCTCGGGAGGGGTCATCGTCTGGAGCCTGGCCACGGCCCTGGCCGGCTTTGCCCCGGGATACCGGACCCTGCTGGCGGCACGCGCCACAGTCGGGGTGGGCGAGGCGAGCTTCGGCACGGTCTCTCCGGGGCTCATCGCCGACTTCTTCCCCAAGGAGCGCCGCGGCCGGATACTGGCCTATTTCTACGTCGCCATCCCGGTGGGGAGCGCGCTCGGCTATCTCCTTGGCGGCGTGCTGGGCCAGAGGTACGGCTGGCACGCGGCCTTTCTGATGGTCGGCCTGCCGGGTCTGCTCCTGGCCGTTCCCATCGCGCTGTTGCGCACCCCGCCGCGCGGGGGCGACGACGCGGTTCGCCATCCCCTGAAGGAAAAGGCTGCCGCAGGCTACCCCGCCCTCTTCAGAAACCGCTCCTTCGTCTGCAACACCCTCGCCATGGCGGCGATGACCTTCGCCATCGGCGGGCTCGCCCAGTGGATCCCCTCTTTTCTGTACCGGGTCCATTCCCTCGACGTCGCCAAGGGGAACACCCTCTTCGGCGCGACCACGGTGCTGGCCGGGATACTGGGGACCCTGGCCGGCGGCTGGCTCGGCGATCGCTGGCAGAAAAAAAGCGGCAAGGGATATCTGCTGCTCTCCGGCTGGGGGTTTCTGATCGGCGCCCCCTTCGCGGCCTGGGCCATCCTCGCCCCCGGCCTGACCCCATGCATGTCCGCGATCTTCGTCGCCGAATTCTTCCTCTTCCTCAACACGGGGCCGCTCAATACGGTGATCATCAACGTCACCGAGCCGGGCGTCCGCGCCATGGCCTTTGCCGTCAATATCTTCTTCATCCATGCGCTGGGCGACGCGGTTTCTCCCTCCATCCTCGGCTGGCTCTCCGACCAGTGGGGCCTGCGCAGCGCCCTCCTGATCACCCCGCTTGCCATGTTGCTGGCCGGCCTGCTATGTTTTCTGTGCGGCAGGTTCGTGCTGCGGGACATGGCTGAAATCGAGGGGAGTTGACAGTGAAGATCGACAAAAAGCCGCCATTGCAGCGATTGCAGGGGCGGCCTTTTGTCGTATCAGTCAGTTTTGCTGGTTACCCGGTTCGGGAACCCGTTACTTGTCCAGCTTGGGGCAGCCGGTCCCGCTTCTGTCCTGCCTGAGTTCCCTCCCGCGCCAGGGCCGGGAAGGCCGGCTGAACTGCTATTTTATCTTCAGGACCGCATCGCGCAGGATCCCCCTCAGCTCGCCCCAGACCTGCTCCGTTCCCGTTTTGAGATCTTCCCACTCGTCATCGCTTGCGGCCGAGATTCCCTGCAGCTTTAGCGCAGCCTCGTCACGCTTGAGCTGCAAGGCTGCCATTGCCCGGGAGTACTCGGAGAAGGGCCTTGCGCTTTGGGCCTGGTCCTTGAGCCGTTCGATCTGGTTGTCCCATTCGACCATCTGTGAGGAGAGTTTTTCGACATACTCGGTTCGCTTGTCCATCTGAGCCTCCCTTGTTCCCTGTTCTGCAGTCAAAACGAGGCCCCTGCCCCTCGGTAGAGGAGCAAGGGCCCGTCTTCCAGTACCATCCTTGAGCGATCAGGCTATCAGCGGCCCCGTCCCTCATCTTTGTTCCCGTGGCCCCTATCCTGCGGTCCGCCTCTGTCATGGGAACCACCGTTCTCCTGTCTCTGTTCTTGGCCGCGTTGCTGCTCTCGTTCCTGCGGCGCGCGCTGCTCGCGCGGTGCGGCCGCAGGCTGCTGCTTCAGCTCATGCTGAGGCGCGCGCTGCTCGCGCGGTGCGGCCGCAGGCTGCTGCCTCTGCTCATGCGCCGGACCCCGCTGTTGCGCAGGTGCTTGTACCGGTGCCGCTCTTCTCTCGTTTTCGCCACCACGCTGCGGCTGCGGGCGCTGAGCTGTCGGAGCGCTCTGCCGTTGCGGCTGAGAATGCTGGTTTTCCTGGCGCTGCGGGGTTCTCACCTGGGGCTTTTCCTGCCTCTGCCGCAGGGCGGGCGCCGGAGTGTGATCCACCTGTTTCAAATGCTGACGCACGACCTTGTCCCGTGGCTGGTAACGGTATTGCTGGCTGCGCAGCGACCTTTGCTGCTCGGCCCGGGGATACCTGTCGCCGGCATACTGGCGCTGGTAGACGGGAAGCGGTGCGGCACGTGGCGCGGATCTGCGGTCCCAGCGGTCCCAACCGCCTCGACGCTGTTCCCAGGAATGGCCCCAACGCTGGCCCCAGCGCGGCGGAGCATCCGATCGCCAGCCGCTGAAGTAAATCGGCGGCTGCCGGTAATAGCTCACCGGGACGCGCAGCACGAAAAGCGGCACCACGGTCGGATCGACAAATCCCCAGGGGCCGTTGTACCAGGAACTCGCGTACCAGTTATCGTCCTGGTAGACCCAGTACATGCCGTCGTAAAAGAAGTAGTTGCCGTCAATGCCCGGCGCGTAATAGACCGGATAGCCCGGTACCGGCACCAGTTCCGGGTACAGCGGCAGGTTGATCCCGATGCTCACGGTGGGCAACCCGATCCCGATCCCGATGCTCACCCCCGCTGTGGCTGAAGTCACCAAGCATAAAAGCATCCCCAGCACGACGAATCCGTAACGTATTTTCTGCATTTGGTCCTCCCTTTCTCTACGCAGGGTCGGGGGCGATTTCCGGGAGGCTTTGAGTGCCGCCGTCCCGATCCCTGCGTATCGTCCTGTATCTGCCTGAACCTTCCGTGCGGCTGCGGACCTCTCCTTCTCAACCCTCAGGCCTCAGCCCGGAGTGCCCGTTCTGCTAACGGCCATGTCCGCCGCGCCCCTCGTGTTTGTCATGACCATGTCTGTTGCCGTTGTCGTCGTGATGCCTCTTATGCTTTTTGTAATGCTTCTTATGCTGTTTGGCCGGTTTTTCCCTCTCGATGTAGACCCGGCGATCCCTTTCGACATAGTAGGGGCGTCCTGCGTCGACGTAGACATGTACTCCTGGCGGTGCCGGCAGGTAGCCGGTTACGCTGACATTGACACTGGAGCCTGGCAACCCGGGAGGAATGAGAATGCCAGGGGGCGCGGGGAATCCGGCTTCGGCATTGTTGAAGGCGAAAGTAAGGACGGCTGCGGTCATTATCAGCATGGAAAGAACGGATCTGGTTCGCATTTGGTGCTCCTTTTTCAACAGGTGGTCAGGTGCCTCTTGAACTTGGTAAACTCTTAACTGTCATTGGTACTGTTACAACTAGCGTGCCAAGGAAAAACTGCGCGTCCTGCAGGAATAACCCGCCGGTATTTCACTACTAACCCCCGAGCCGGCTCAGATGCTCGGGGAGGCGGCCACCAAAGCGGGCCGTTGCATCTAACAAAGCTGTTAAATGTGATGGGGTGGCGGCGTGGAGCGATGACTGCCGATTACTGAAATTTGCGCTGATCTGGATGAAGGAACTACAGTTAAGTCCACGGTATACGGGGAGGCCCAATGTCCCCTCCCCAGGAGGGGGAGGGCTAGGGAGCACTGCCATTAAGTTAA
>DNRQ01000134.1:0-140 GCA_003499925.1 Geobacter sp. | reverse complement strand
GTTGGTAGAAGCTAAGCAGAGATGGGAACTTTCCCGTGTCAAAGCGCCGCAGGGGTCGACCCGGGGTGCTAATCGGAAGTTTCCTGCTGCTAGTTGAAGAAATATCTGACACCGATCGTGCTGGAGAAACTCGACGGATC
>DNRQ01000166.1 GCA_003499925.1 Geobacter sp. | reverse complement strand
GCGATATCATGGCTTGTCATAGACATTTCTTCACTGGCCGCCGCAACCGTTGATATTTGCTTGGCGGTTTCCCCGGACCCGACAGCTATCTGGCCAGCGGTGGCGTCGAGTTGGCCTGAGGATTCCGATACGATCTGGCCAACAACACCCCGACCTCGCAATGGCGGTACGTGACCGGCGATACCCCCAGCTCCGCTGCCGGCTCGGTCGCCTATGACAACAAGCGCAGCAACCTAGCCTACGAGTACGACAAGCAGAACTACGGGCTCGACGCCAACTACGCCCTTCCCATCTGGGCTACGACCCTCGGTCTGGGCTACCAGCGGGAGGGGATCGACCGCCAGTTCCGCGAAGCCGATACCAATGAGAACATCTACACGGTCTCGCTGCGCTCGCGTCCGGCGAACTGGCTGAACTTCCGCACCAAGTACCAGTACGGCGACCGCAAGGCCGACGGTTACGATGGTGAAGCAGGCCGCAGCACCTACTGGTATCTCCCCGGCGAGGCAAACAGCAACATCGATTCCCAGTTCACCTTCGAGAACCACCCGGATACCCGCCGCTTCGACGTGAGCGACCGCGAGCGCAACCTCTTCGAGGCCCAGGTCACAGTGAGCCCGCTCGACACCTTGGACGTCTCCGGCGTCTACCGCTACCGCAAGGACGACTTCAACTCCAACGTCAATCCGTCCCAGCCCCTGCTCCACTATGAGGGGGATCTCGCCATCGCTCCGGGCGATCGAATTCTCTTCACCCCCGGCAGCCAGGTGGGTATGCTTAAGGACGAGCGGAAATTCTACGGGGTCGACGTCTCCTATGTGCCGAACCAGCGCCTGCGTTTCGGCGCCTTTGCCAGCGCGCGGAAAAGCTGTTCGTCCGGCATCGCCTCCATGTAGGCGCGGTTGCGGAAATTCCTCGGCTGCGGGTTCTTCGGGTGAACGATCCGGGCGCTTCTGTCGCCCCCTTCGCCGTGGCAGTGTGCGCAGAGCCTGGCATAGACCGGCGCGAGGCCTTCGGGCAGGGCGCTTTTCGGCGGCACGGCGATGTCCGTCAATTGCCCGGGCGGCCCTGTTTTCGCAAACTCGGCGAGTATGAAGTCGAGCAGCGCACCCTCCTCCTCCTTCGTCATCAGCTTGCCGAAGGGTGGCATGGAGACGCCCGGGAGTCCGTCTGCGACGGATCCGATCATCCGTTCCCGCGGAGTCAAGAGAAAGTAGCCCGGATTCTCGCTGAAACGCCTCGGTGCGCCGCTCAGGTTGGCGGCGATCGGCCCCTTGCCGTCCCCAAGCTTTCCGTGACATCGGGAGCAGAGGAGCTCATAGCGATCCCCGGGTGAGGCGGGCATCACAATCTTCGCCGGCGGCTTCAACAGCTCCGCAACGACGGCGGCCACGGCGCGCGCATCCGTCAGCTCCGGCATGCGGGCCGAGGGGCGTTGTGACGACACGTCGCCGAGAAACCCTTTCAGCCATTTTTCGCTTCTCTGTGCGTATAGCCGGTCCAGGTCCGGACCCAGCATACCGTCCTTCTGCCGGAAGCGGTGGCAGGAAACGCAGTTATATCGCTCGAGCGGATCCGCCGCTTCCGGACCTCCGGCCTGGTAGGCGGCGGGACGGAGATCGAGCCGGGATTGCCCCTTCAGGAAGATCGCAAGGGCGCGGCTGTCGGCGACACCCAAACTGAATGCCGGCATGACGCTGTAATATCCGGGAATCTGCGGCTGCCTGATTCCGGACTCCAGGGCCTCGACCGTGAGATGATCGCCGATACGGCTTAAGTCAGGCCCCTTGACGCCGGATGAGATCCCCCGTACCTGGTGGCAGCTTCCGCACCCCTTGCCGAGAAAGTGCTTCCACCCCTGTACAGCCAGGGAATCGGGCGGAAGCATCCGGGGGGGATGGCACCTGAGGCATCCGGCAAAGAGCGCCTCCCTTGCGAGGATGGAGTTCAGGGTATCAGCGCCGCGCTCCTTAGCGTGCGCCGACACCGGTGTAATCCCCCTCCCGAAGCCGTCATGGCATGGAGTACACGCTTCCGTCAGAGGCGCGTGTCCCTTCATCGGGCTGTGGGCCGCCGGGTCGTGACAGGTCACGCACCTTTCCACTACGGCTTCACCCCCCAGTTGATGCCTGACCTCCCTGACCATGACTGACGCCTTTTCCGCGATCAGATAGCCGCTGATCAGAACGACCGTCAGAACGAGGAGCAGGCACCGGTTCACTATCAGGAATTTTCCGTCTTCATGATCTTGTTTCATTATCTGCTCTTGGGCGGGGCTTTCGTTCTGCCATCGTTGAGACGGACAGCCCTACGATATTGTCCGACGTGCGGAGCCTGAAGGCGATGTCGAGCGCCATGCCTATAAGGGTGCTGTCCGTGACACGGATCCGGATGAAGAGTTCCTTGATCCCCAAGTCCCGTATCCATGCGATCAGTGACGCAATGTCGTTCCGGTTGACGGGGGGCTTGTGAAGATACCTGTTCCTGAGCGGCAGGATGACGCTGATTTCGCTGCCGGACAGCACGATAGCCAGATCGGGGTAGCACATAATGGTTCCTCACTGCCGCTGCGGAGGCAGGTGCAGGGGCGGGAACATTCCTCTCGCTGCGCCCTCGCTTGGCGTTGGCCTGCCCAGGTCCATCTGACTATGGGGGCAATGCGCTCTTCGTGGAGGCTCCATTCCCTTCACGGGCCGTGTCTCGTTTTCCTGGAACGCGATCTCGCTCGGCCACTCCCTGAGGACGTTCTCAGCGGTATTCGGCATCTGGCCCACTCCCTCCTTGCTATTCCCGGCCGTTCCCGATGCGGACCCAGGGGGCGGTTTCGCGCAACGCCCTATCCCCAGGATTCCGGCCAGCGCGGGCATGCCGGCGAGAATCCGATTCAACACTACCGTCGTCGCCGTCTTCAGCATCTCTTCTCCATCTCCACGTTGTCGATCCGTTTTTCCTCGGTGGTTGAAAAACCATTTAGCAGGTAATGCAAAGAAGGAGTGATAATGGCGCCAGCCGTTATCACCCTCCCGATCACTTAATGTTCCGCCCCCTAGTCGTCGTCCCCCTGCGCCCTGTTACTTCCCTTGCCCTGGCCTTTGCCCTGGCCATCACCCTTGCCGTTTTTCTTGTACTGGGCCGGCAGGATGACGCTTATCTCGTCGGCCACCGGTTTCCCGGCCGCGTCACTCCAGGCAATCTTCACCTCGTCCCTCTTGTTGATCGCCCCCAGGTTGATGGACTGACCATCGCGCGATGTGATCCTTGTCTGCGGTGATACAGCGAAGGTCACCGATTTCTTGTTCATCCTGACCTTGAGGAGATTCGCAGTTGCATCGACACTCCTTACCGTCGCCTGTACTTTCGGCGGAGCGGCTGTTTTCTGAGAGAGTTCTGCTTGCGCACCATGTGCATGTTCCACCCCATGGATGGAAATAAACACGGCAAGCAATACAGGAATCACGAGATTGATCGAAGCCAGGGCCGCAGGAAGGCCAAAAGTCATCTTGCTCAGCATCTTTTTCATGGAATTGTTTTCTCCTTGGATTGTGTTTGGATTCTTATGATTTCAGCATTTGCAAAGCCGGCAGGCCGAATGAAGCTTGCGTTGTTCACCTCCTTTCTTGACGAGTTGACCTGACTTGTTTGCATTGCGTAAAGGTATAAAAGGCAATTGTGAGGAAATTATGAGGCAATTGTGAGGGAAAAGTGGAGTTTTGAGCTCTTGTCGAAATGACGGTAGCTTTTTCATGGAGATATGTGATAGAAAAAACATCGAGACACCGCAGTGTTGCAAGGAGACCGCGTGAAAATCAACATCACTTACCGGCTGTTTTTGGCCTTTTTATCGGCGGCCTTTCTGGCGGTCGTCTGCATGTTCACTGCCGTGCAGTGGAGCATCGACAGCGGTATTTCCCGTTATGTCGAGCTCCTTGAACATGCGAGATTTGAAAGGCTGGCCGAGAAGCTCGAAAAAACCTATGCAGAAAAGGGAAACTGGGATTTTCTGCGCAATAAGCCGGATAGCTGGCTCAGGATTCTGGCAACGACCCTCCCCGAGGATCAGGCTCCAATTCTTCAGATGCAGCCCGAGAGGCGGTTTGGGCAGCAGCTCGGAAAAGGTGAGTCCACCCTCAAAGGAACGCCGCTGGCCAGGTTTGCCCGGCATTTCGAGAAACGAATCGTCCTGATGGATGCGGGGCAAAACCCGATATTCGGCTCGCTGAGAGAACTCGAGGGTATCGAATACAAAACCCTCTTTCACTCGGGGCAGGCCGTCGGCTACTTGGGACTGCAACCGCCAAAACACCTCTCGGACATCCGCCAGCTCAGCTTCGTAAAACAGCAGAAGCTGGCCCTGGCCCTGGCCGGAGTGGCGGTGCTGCTTGTTGTAGCTGGCTTTTCGCTGCCGCTGGCGAACCGTCTGGTCCGGCCGATAAGGTCTTTGGCTGCGGCCAGCCACCGGATGGCCGCCGGAGAGTTCAACGTCCGGGTACCGATCGCTTCTTCCGACGAGCTGGGGCAGCTCGCCGGCGACTTCAACGTCCTTGCCCTGGCCCTGGAGAAGAGCGAGCAGGCCCGCCGTCAGTGGGTTGCCGATATCTCCCATGAGCTCAGGACTCCCCTGACCGTTCTCCGCGCCGTGACAGAAGCGCTTCAAGACGGCATCCGCGACCCCACCCCGGAGGCGGTCCGCTCCATCCACGGAGAGGTACTGCGCCTGAGTCGTCTGGTCGACGATCTCTATCAGCTCTCCCTGTCTGATCTGGGGGCGCTGACCTATCGTAAGGAGGATCTGGATCTGGCCGGGCTCCTGACGCGAACAACGGAACTCTACCGCACCGAGTTTGCCCGGAAGGTCATCAATATGGCGGTGGATCTCCCGGATGCGGCACAAGCCAGGCTATTCGCCGACCCCGGACGCATCCAGCAGCTATTCGCCAATTTGCTCGACAATGCGCTGAAGTACACGGATGGATGTGGAGAACTCATCGTAAGGATGGGATGCAGCGGCAGACAAATCGTTATCGATTTCATGGACTCTGCGCCCGGGGCACCGGAGGGGGAGTTGCCGAAATTATTCGACCGTCTCTACCGCCTGGACGGTTCCAGGAGTAGGAGCACGGGAGGGGCCGGCCTGGGTCTGGCGATCTGTCGGAATATCGTCGAGGCCCACGCGGGTAACATAAGCGCGCAGCCATCCCCCCTCGGAGGGGTGTGGATCAGGGTTGCCTTGCCGCTGAATGGGAGATGCTGATGCACGGGAAGATTCTTGTTGTCGAAGACGAACAGATTCTGGCTGAAGTACTGAGGGATTATCTGAAACAGGCGGGCTTCGACCCCTTCTGCCTTGCTGACGGCAGCGATGTCGTCCCCTGGGTGCGGGAAAACACGCCTGCCCTGATCCTCCTCGATCTCATGCTGCCGGGGCGTAGCGGTTTCGACGTATGCAGGGAGATCCGCTCATTCTCCAGCGTTCCGGTCATCATGGTCACGGCAAGGATTGAGGAGATCGACCGCCTGCTAGGGCTCGAACTGGGCGCTGACGACTATATCTGCAAGCCGTTCAGCCCCCGGGAGGTGGTGGCGCGGGTCAGGGCGGTCCTGCGCCGGACTGGAAGCGAAGAAACGATTCGCGCGGCCGGACTCGTCCTGGACGAATCCCGCTACCGGGCTACCATTGACGGCTGCGACCTGGGCCTCACCGCAGTGGAATTCACCCTGCTGCTGTATCTGGCGTCGAATCCTGGGCTGATTTACTCGCGCCAGCAGCTCATGGACCGGATTTATCCGGATGAGCGGAACGTCAGCGACCGCACCATTGACACCCACATAAAAAACCTGCGCAGGAAGTTGGCGTCCGTAGCCCGCGAGGCGGACTTCATCCAATCCCTTTACGGAATCGGCTACAAGTTCGAGCCGACTCCGCTCTGAACATACTCAACCTTCGATGTTAATCTCACAGGGGCATATTCCCCGCGGCTTGCCGCGTCGTTGGAAGGCGATGCCCCTCAGGCCTTGGGCGAGTTCGCTCTCATGTGGAGCGACCTCATGACACCGACCATTGTTCCGGCAATAGAGGACAAGGAGTTGAGAGAGGTGCTGGAGCGGATCGCCAGATGAGCCGCCGGCAAAGATCATGGGGGGCGGGGTAGCGCTGGGACACCCTCCCCCAGTAACCGGCGCCTACGTGGTGCGCCGAATCTTGGGCCTGCGGGGATGGCCGAAATAGATCTGGACGATCTCCCGGGAGGAGACCGCGAGGGGCAGCTGCTCCTCATGCTTTCTCAGTACCTCCGACACCGAGGGGCCGTCGGTGATGATGGCATCGCCCTCACCCAGACAGGTCTTGGCGAAAAAACGTCCTGCCGAGCCGTAGACCTCCATCCGGAAAACCTCTCCGTTAAGTTCCAACTCAGACGAGTGCAGCAACATCCCCTTATCCACGTCGTCCCCCCGAATCTCCTGATCTCCGAGCCCCGTCGTTCATCCGCAGGATTGTCTTCAATTGATATCCCCCCCGGCCGGGGGCGGCTTCTTTCAAGGATCAGGAAGCCGTCGTTCGCCACCTTGGGGTTCCAGCTTACCGTCGGCCAGAGACGCCGTAATAAACATCTCCCCCATTTGTTCCAATGCGACGCCGCGGTTCATGTATTCGGCCGCTTCCGCAGCACTTGTAGGCCTTGATCGCACCCTCAAAGTCCCGTTTACGACAGGGCCACCCCGGGATTTTGTCAGGCATCGGCGCTCAACGGCGCCTTAACCGCGTTGTCACGCCAAAGCCGTACCGGGTCTCGCCATTTTTCGTCGCTAAGATAGCTAAAAGTGGCCAGGGTGACCACCAAAACTCCGGCAACGCCAGCAAGAATCCGGAGGTGCCAAGAATCCAGAGGTGCCTGGCACCGAGAAGGGGGGCACCGAGAAGGGATACCGCGGCAGCAACCACGGCCAGGAAAATGCCGGTTGAGGGGAGATAGAGCCGGTCATCGTCGAAGGTGAAGGGCACGGCAAAGGAATTGGAATAGGCGACGATTCCCACCACGGCCACCACTACCAGGCTCAGAAAAACCCAAGCGGGTCGCGGCAGCCGGTTCGAAAGATTCGCTGAATCATTATTACCGTTCGAAGTCAGGTCACCTTCAGCGATTCGAACACGTCGTTCGGGGAAAGGTCGTGGGGCACCTTCTCGCTGCCGTACGTCTTGGAGACGATAAATCGGGCACATTCGCCGTAATTTCCCCTGCAGTATTTATCCTTGAGCGATTCGGTCGTGCACGGCATCTCCGGCAGCCCTTTTTTGAAGAAGAGGCAGGAGCCTAATAAACTGCAGCGAGTCATCGCCACCCCCTTCGACTCGAAAAAGCTCTCGATACTTAGAAAAAGCTTCTCCATGCGGAAAGGTTTGGTCAGAAAGTCGAAGGCCCCGAGCTT
>DNRQ01000218.1 GCA_003499925.1 Geobacter sp. | reverse complement strand
AGGTCCAAGTTGCGCAGGATTTCAGGGACGTCCCCTTCTGCACGGAAGAAGCTGGTTTGTCTCCATGAAGTACCGGTTGAACAAACTGGCCGAATACGTTCGGGGGTGGATGGTGAACTTCGGTATATCCGAGGGCATACCATGAACGGAAATAGACGGCTGGATCAGGCGCAGGGTGCGGCTTTGCTACTGGAAACAGTGGCGCTGGTGCCGTACCAAGATTCGGGAATTACTCAAACTGGGTACTGAACGCTTCACCGCCATCCGTGCGGGCCTGAATCGAAGCGGACCGTGGGCCATGTCTCGCAGGTTAGCCGCTCATACCGGTATGACCAACAAGTGTCTGAAGGATCAAGGTCTCATATCTGTCAAAGAACAGTGGGTGAAGATCCATTACCCGGCTACGGCCCGGTAACTTCAGCGAACCGCCCGGTGCGGACCCGCATGCCGGGGGGCAGCTAAGGGGACGTAGTTTACTTGGTTTAGTTTCTGACGGTAAGTGAACGAAGTAAACTACGTCCCCCTCGCCCCCTCGCCCCCTCGTCCCCCTCGCCCCCTCTGGTGGACTAAGCCGGGTATGTCTAATCTAGCTTGACGAGGCATAGGTTCCCCTCCTAACGAGCTTGAATAGTTTGAACGACATCAATAAGGTGCATAAGGCACCTACGTCCCCTCCGCCTCCCCCATATGCAGATTGGAGGGGCATCCAAGGGTCAAATTCAGAAAAGATGCTCATTAATTTCTTATCTCATTCATTGCGCTAACGCCTTCAGGGTGAGCGCCGGAGCAAACCCTGCTATAATCGGCATTCATCAACTTCCACGAGCTGCGGAGCGTGCTCCACCCGTCTTGTTGGCAATCGCCGCGTCTCAATTCTCTTGGCTGATCTTGGCCTTCTACCAGCTTCCATCGGCTGAACCAGCCCTCAACAGCTCTCAGATACATCATCAAACCCAGCGAGCTAGAGTCCGTGGACCTGATATCGCCCAAGCTTATTCAGTTGCAATCCCATGTGACGATTTTATTTCTCCCTGCCATGAATAGGTAAAATGACGTGTCATAATTACCGTCTTCAATACATGTAATTTCAGCTTCTGGTAACATTTCCCAAAAAGCTGTTGCGCTATGGTCAAAACGAAGGGATTCATCTATGGCATCGAATAATTCTTCCGGATTACTGAAATCACTTTGAGAAGCAATCTTGATGAACTTGCAAAAATCTCCATCTTTAAACGGCCACTCCTTGTCCTGCCATGTCGGGAGTGGTGGCGTACAATGCTCGATAATAACTGTCAATTCTTGTGCTAATTCCTTTGAACCTAGTTGCTCAGCTAAATCCGGCACGGTGACTTCGTTTGTGCTGATTTCTAAGTCAATTAATTTCCCTTCTTTCAAACAGTTAGGGCAAATCGCCTCAATTTTCCTGTCACCGTAAAAGCCACCCCCGTCAAAACAGACTTCAACAGAGCCACAAATGCTGCACGCTACCTCGCCTTCTGTGAGATATGAAAACTTCATGGGGTCATCGAAGTATTTGAATGTAACCATTTTTTTCTCTCCTATTACCTTGCCAACGGTGCGGGAGAACACCGGCGGTTTTAGGCCGGTGCTTCTGCCTGGTTGGACCCTCGCTCTTTACTTTGTTTCGTGTCAAGGGCTGAACTCCTTTAGATGATATTGGCATAAGGGATTTCTTCAAATGGTATCGGCTTGCCAATGTCAACAAATCCTTTTTCCTTTAGTCCTTCTAACAATTCATCCGCTTCCTTGTGGCACTTGCGAACCGCAAGATTCAATAACGTCTCATTTGCCGCATCACTTGCATAAATGATGTTTACATTCTTTGGGAGAAAAAAGCTCCCGTATAGCGGCACTTTTTTTCTGCCATCATTCAGGGAATCCATAATTATGTCCAAATTCTTTGGATGAGAAAAGTCTCCGTCCAACGAATTATCTTTGGGAATAGCATTCAGATGATCCGTTATAATTCCAATTTTTAAATTTGAATCTTTGTTGGCGGAAGTTATGTTGTCCACTAACCGGTAGATTGTGTATTTTTCTGCATCGCCCCCAGAAAGGCCACGAAAGCAAATGGCGCGAGATTTGGATATGGGTATCGGAACATCTCCTACATATATAGCATCTATGCCATCCTCAATTCCGCTTGGCGTTTTTCTCCTGTAACCGAATGCGCTCTTTGGGACATCATAACGGAATAGGTCTTCTCGTACCCGAGTGCGTTTTGCATAGAGTCTAAATATCACCCCCACGGATATATTTTCTCCGTTGATTGTCTTCGTGTTGGTGTCGGTGGCAAACACGATGTCGAATTTTGAAAGATAATCATGAAGGCTGAAATGCAATTGTCCGGGCGCATTGTTGAAGGAAACACCTTCACTCAGACATAGGATCTTGTCGCCCTTGCTCTTATTTTCTCTTTGATATGCGCTCGTTGATAGCATATGCTCCACTTCCACCGCCTCGCCGAGATGTGTATGGAGTAAAATCTTTCCGCTTTCAGTGTCGAACGATATTCCACTTAGGCTTTTCGCCTTCGTATTCCTAATCGGAGCGACATCTATATAGACACTGTGACTTCGGGGTTGTTTGTCCTTACAGCACCTTTTATATTTCTTTCCACTGCCGCAGGGGCATCTATCATTTGGTCGAATTTTCATCGCGCTTGCCATTTGCTTAATCCAGTCACATCAGGTGTCGGCCAACTCGCAGACCACCGGACCTGTTCATCCCGCCGATTTGGGTGTTATCCAAGCTTGCTATTTGGGTCCGATTTTAGTACTCACCCGATATTGTTGACTTTATCGACTTGGATAATGTTCCATTTGGGGGGATATACCCCTTCCGGTGTAACGTTCCGTTTGGGGGGATGGCCAGACGGCTAGGCTCCCGTTAGAATTCATCCTTCCGTCAAGCCCAGAAGCATTTCCTACCTGCATGGGCATGAAGCAATAGTTTGTGCGTTGGCGGGGGGCTTAAGACGCCTCTTATATATCACATTAATTTGAGGATTTACATAGTTTAATGTGATTAGCAATCATCTTCAGCCCACCCCCATAAACTCTCCCTCGCCCTCCGGGAGAGGGTCGGGGTGAGGGAGCCGGCGCTGCTATCATCCCAGGCGGCATAAGGCTTTTTACGGGATTACGGCTATTTGAGCGGATCCATCGCTAAGGCGCCGCCCTCACCCTAACCCTCTCCCGGAGGGCGAGGGGACTCTTGAAATGCCTGGGCTGAAGATTATTACTAATCAGGTAGTTTAATCCCTTCGGGTCAATTCCCAGCCCCTTGGGGCGTGTCTCATGCTTTTGCTTTGTCGGAAAGCGATGCGACAATATCCTATACTGCCGCCATACCCCGTTGCTTGCGGCGGGGTAGTTGATTAAAAAGCGCCCGTGTGCCTGCCCAAATTACTCTCCCCTTAATTTCTCCGGTTTGTTGGCTTCTCACTGAGATGTGTTGGGATCTGCCAATGTGGTGGCTTGCGAAGGTGCTGATCGATGACGGTACGTTTCGGCTCGTTCAGCGAGGAGAGCGAGACGATGATGTCGGTATCGCCGGGGATGAGTGCGGGGCAGGCCGGAGGAGATTATGATCGGCAGCATGGTCGCCGCAAAGTTCGACCATGCCACTTCGCGCAACGGAACTATACCCAAAACAAAGGCTGTGCCTTTACCCCCCTTTGCAAAGGGGGGCAAGGGGGGATTTTGCCCACCTGAGCTGACTAAATCCCCCTCGATCCCCCTTTACTAAAGGGGGAAGGTCCCATTTTTGACCAGTACCTTTGTTTGGTAGATAGTTCCGTCGCGCAACACGCTTCGACAGCGCATTGGCTGTTTATAACCTAAAGATCTTGTCTTTCCGTTTCCTAGCGATAGAATCCGTCAGTGGCGTGCAGATGCAGTTGAATTAGCTAAACTTCGGGAGGGACGGTGCCATGAGGTTACTGGTTGTGTTGGCTTTCATGTTGAGCTTGCTGGTCTTCTCGCGGCAGTCGGCGGCGCAGTATCTGTGCAGCACTAACAACAGCCTCGGTAGTGACCTTACCATGTTGAACGCTGCCGTGACCGACGGGTACCTGGTTATTGATGTGTTAGGCGCCAAACCTTTTGATTCGCTGGACATCGCAACCACTGCGCAGGTGGAGTTCTTCATTGACGCCGATCAGAATCTAGATACCGGCGATATGAGACCGGGGGCGCTGCGAGGCGTAGATCATCGCATCAACTGTGTGGCCGGCATGATCACCTCCTGTTCGCTCTATCGACTCCCCTCTTCACCGTATGGTGCGGAAGAGAAGCTGGGCGTCTCCGTTTCCTCATCCCTTACTTCGAATGGGTACGGCCTGAGGGTTGCCATTCCTGCGCTTACGGAAGCGTCGGATGTCTTCGCTTTCTCCCACGGCCGGACCCGTGCGCTGAGCAGTGGTACCGGAAACGGGGACCGGTGTCCCGAGGCAGGCTTCTACGACACTGCTACCGGCAACGTCAAAGTGCCCGACACGGAGGGAATTGAGGCACAAATAGACGATGCCACCGGGCCTGCACTGATGGGATGGAAGGTCGAGACCTTCGGGGACCAGTTCCGAATAATGGCGGGATACAAATCACTGATAAACCTCTTTTCCCTGAATTTCGCCGGACGCTTCGAGCTGGATACCGACCGAAGCCTCGCTACGGGCCTGGTGCACACCCCTTTCTTGAGACAGAGTCCCTTCAACGAGATTCCGACCTGGGGATGGGATGTGGCAATCCAGATCCAGGGGGGGAGCCAAGGGGGGAGCGATCCCACCCCCTTCTATCTCGATTTCGGGAAACAGTCGATCTACAGCCAGCCGCCGCGGAGCTACGCCTTTCCGTACGGATTCCCCTTTGGCGAAAAGTACAACGACGGCCGGTGGTATGTGAAGGACAACATCCTGGTCCTCGAAGGGAGCCTGAGCATGTTGGATCCCCGCACCTGGTCTCCCACCAGCGTCACCAGGATACCCGCTGACGGAAAGTTAGTCGGACGCTTCTTTACCACTGCGGGTACTGAGGTCACCGATATGATTCCCAAGAACGAAGCCGCCTGGGATACGGCGAGCAAGACGGTCGTGCCGGCGATCCAGTGGACCGGCAGCAGGGTCTCCGGGACGGCTTCAGCGGGTGAGGTCGCCGGACAGTGGGACCTCACCCACGTAGATGCCCAAATAGAGGGGCAGAACCTTGTGGTGCGCGGTACTGTCGCGCGCATTGACCCGAGCTGGCGCGACACCCACTACATCCTCTACCTCGACACGGACGCCAACAGTGCCACGGGTGAGACGGCTTCCGGCGGAGGAACGCCTATCGGCGCAGATTACATGGTACTCGTCTCTCCAAGCGACCAGTACGCCTTTATAGACTACACGACGACCTTGGCGCGAGCGGGTGGGGGGCAGGAGGGGCATGATAGCTGGTTGAACATCCGCTACTCCGACTCCTACCTCTCATCGGGGAACATCATCCTCACCTGCCCGCTCAGCTCTATAGGCAATCCCGGCACCAGCGTCAAGCTCTACCTGGGAACTATCGCCATCTACAATGGCGTGCCCACCATACAGGATACGGCTCCTGCTGATGTCGCTCTTGAAGTCACCGCCCCCCAACCGAGAACGCTGACGGTGGCCATCGCCGGGGAGGGCTCCGTCCACAGCAACCCTCCCGGGATCGCCTGCGCCGCAGGGAGCGCCGCGCTTTGCTCACATAGCTTCGTCAACGGAACCGAGGTCACCATCACCCCGACGCCAGGCGCTGACTATTTGTTCGAAAACTGGTCCGGGGGATGCACAAGCATAAGGGACAACAACTGCGTCGTGTCGTTGACCGCGGACAAATCGGTCAAGGCGACCTTCACACCCTCCCCGAAGGTCCGTGTCCTCGGGTTGGGCGGCTTTGGGTCGTTGCAGTCGGCATACGACGCGGCGGCACAGGTTTCTGCCATCCAGGCCCGAGCGGTTGAACTTTTGGGGAACTTCGTCCTCGGCAAAGGAAAGAGCGTGCTTTTCGAGGGAGGCTATGACAGCGGTTATTTGGACAACAGCGGGCGGCTAACGACTCTGGACGGGACGATGAGGATAAGAAGCGGGTCGATCAAGGTCAAAAACTTCAGAATCAGATGAGGACCCCTGCACACTGGCCGATCCGGCGCAGGCCCGTCATCCCTCGCACGTCTCCCTTTACAGAAGGCGGCCGGCCTGATTGACGATGAATCCGTCGGCCCGGGCAAACCGGTGACCCTACCCCGCCGGCGCAGACCAAAAAAAGAGGGCCTACGAAAATATCGTAGGCCCTCTTTTTTATGGTGCGCCTGGAGCGATTCGAACGCCCGACCCCCAGATTCGTAGTCTGGTGCTCTATCCAGCTGAGCCACAGGCGCAATTTGATCTACTGCTATATTCAATCGGCCAAGATAGCCGGAAACTCTTCAAAAGTAAGGGGCTACGGCAGGAACCGCAACCCCTTCTTCGATGGCGCGCTTGGAGAGATTCGAACTCCCGACCTACGGATTCGTAGTCCGTTGCTCTATCCAGCTGAGCTACAAGCGCAACTTATATCAACTGGCCGAAAGGTAATCGACCAAGGTGAAACCGTACTGCGGATGCTGAAATGCATGCGTGGTGGGGTAGAGACTGAAAAGCCATCCCCTGTATATCTCCTGTCCCCCCTCGCGAATCGAGAGCTGAGCCGCCGGATTGACGAGCTCGTTGGACTGGGAGGTAAGCGTGGTGCCCTCCATCACGAAATGCGGCAAAAAGTTCTCCACTTGCACCGTGATATCCGAGGCGGGCAGCTTGAACTCGGCCCCGATCTCAATGGTGTAAACCTGCTGCTGCTTCGCGTTCTTGTCGGCGACCGCGACCTTCACAGCCTTCCACTTCCCCTTCACGCTGTCCGGAACTACCACCACCGATGCGGCCTTTACCAGTTTCGGCTTGGATACTGCGGGCTGTTTGTCCTGCTTCTCGTTACACCCTGTTGCGGCACCCATAGCGACCAGCGATAAAACCAGCAGTTTCATCAATCGCTTCACCCAGACCTCCGCTACCGCTTGCAACACTTCCTTGCCGCTGGAACTTAAAATGGCGGAGAGCGAGGGATTCGAACCCTCGATACCGGTTTCCCAGTATACTCGCTTAGCAGGCGAGCGCCTTCGACCTACTCGGCCAGCTCTCCGTTTGAGTCCGTGCTGCGTGCTGCTTGAAAGTTTGGCGGAGGAAGTAGGATTCGAACCCACGGAACTTTCGTTCAACGGTTTTCAAGACCGCCGCCTTCAACCACTCGGCCATTCCTCCAAAGGTCTAGCTGATCCTTTCCAGCCCGCCCATGTAGGGCCTGAGCACTTCGGGTATCAGCACCGAACCGTCGGCCTGCTGATAATTCTCCAGCACGGCGACCACGGTCCTTCCGACTGCGAGACCTGAACCGTTCAGGGTATGGACGAATTCCGGCTTCGCCTTTTCCTCGGGCCGGAAACGAATCCCCGCCCGACGCGCCTGAAAATCCTCGAAACAGCTGCAGGAGGAAATCTCCCGGTAGCAGTTCTGACCCGGCAGCCAGACCTCGATGTCGAAGGTCTTGGCGGCGGAGAAACCTATGTCGCCGGTGCAAAGCTCGACCACTCGGTAGGGAATCTCAAGCCGGCGCAGCACCTCCTCGGCATTGCCGAGCAGTTTCTGCAGTTCGTCGTAGGAGTTCGCGGGAGCGGCGAACTTGACCAGCTCGACCTTGTTGAACTGGTGCTGCCTGATCAGACCGCGCGTGTCCTTGCCGTAGGACCCGGCTTCCTTGCGAAAGCATGGGGTGTAGGCAACGTAGGAGATCGGCAGGTCCGAACCTTTCAGTATCTCGCCGCGATGTATGTTGGTAACCGGCACCTCAGCCGTCGGAATGAGAAAAAAATCGACCCCTTCCATGTGGAAGAGATCCTCCTCAAACTTGGGCAGCTGGCCCGTCCCGGTCATGCACTCCCTGTTTACCATAAACGGCGGGAGCATTTCAATATATTTATGCTCGTCGGTGTGCAAATCGAGCATGAAATTAATGAGAGCCCTTTCCAGCCTGGCTCCGGCGCCGCGGTACAGCGTGAAACGCGCCCCGGCGAGCTTGGCGCCCCGCTCGAAGTCGAGGATACCCAGCTCTTCGCCCAGCTCCCAGTGCGGTTTGGCAGCGAAGGAAAAGGGAGAAATCTCGCCCCAGCTTCTCACCACCACGTTGTCCGCCTCGGACTTTCCTACCGGGGTGGTCGCGTTGGGGATGTTGGGCACGGTGAGCAGGAAGTTCTGCAGCTCCTCTTCCACGACCCGCAGAGACTCGTCGATCCCCTTGATCTTCTGGGAAACCTCGCGCATCTCCGCCTTGCGCTCCTCGCCCTGGCTCTTGTCCTTGAGACGGGCGATCTCTTCTGTCACCTTGTTGCGCAGCGCCTTCAGCGTCTCGCTCTGCTGCAGAAGCTCGCGACGCCTGCCGTCCAGCTCCTTGAAGAGGGCGATGTCAACCCCTTCACCTCTGGTTTTGAGCCGCGCCTCTACAGTATCCAGATTTTCGCGTATGTATCTCGCGTCGAGCATGTGTCGCGCCTTTACTTTCTGTTTACCAAAGCTATACTTTTTAACATCGTAATTGCCGGCAGTCAACCCTTTTTTGCAAATTTCCCCAAGGCAGAACTTTTTCCTGATGCGGAGCGGACCATGCCGAGACTCTTCGTGGCGATAGATCTTCCGGGACATGTCAAAGCTGCACTCTCCGGCTTTGCCGCTGAGCTTCCCGTTGCCAGATGGGTCGGCGCGGAAGAACTCCACCTGACGCTGCGCTTCATAGGGGAAGTCGACCAGGAGAGTTGCTCCGCCATCAAGAGCGCACTCTCCGCAATATCTTTCAGCGCCTTCCCCCTCACCCTGTGCGGCGTCGGTCACTTCCCGCCCGGCAGGCATCCGCGGGTGCTCTGGGTCGGCATGGAGCCGTGCGAGGGCCTGATGCAACTGCAACAGGATGTGGAACTGGCGCTGATGGAGGTCGGCATCGCCGTCGACGAGCGCCCCTTCTCCCCGCACATAACGCTCGCGCGTCTCAAGGAAACCGTTCCGGTCGCGGTGACCGCGTTCGAGAACCGGCATGCGGAATTCGCCTGCCCCTCCTTCGAGGTCGGCGAGCTCATCCTCTACTCCAGCATCCTCACCCGGCAGGGCGCGATCCACACCAGGGAAGCCATCTATCGCTGCCGGTAGGCGCCGCAGGGGCGAATGATCATTCGCCATCCTGGTTAGCGTCAATCTTCCGCCGTTCGGGTTCCTCCCCCTTCAAGGGGGAGGTCAGGAGGGGGATGGGGGTGTTTCTGCGCCGGAGCTACCCCATCCCCACCC
>DNRQ01000122.1 GCA_003499925.1 Geobacter sp. | reverse complement strand
GACGTTGAAGATCTGGATCACCCCGCTGGCGTCGGTGGCGATGCTGGAGAAGTTGGCGCTGTTGAAGATGGCGCTTTGCAGCGCGCCGGCCTTGAGCAGCGACTCTTCGGCCTGCTTGCGCGGCGTGATGTCCTCCATGGCCAAGAGGATGATGTGCGAGCCGATGTTCTTCCGGAAGATCTCCCGGGCGTTCAGGAGCATGATCTTGCGTCCCACGCCGGGGAAGTCATGGTCGACCTCGTAGCCGTTGAACACCGTCTCGTTGGGGAGGATGTCCTCGAAGAGGACCCGCAGCTTGGGGATGTCCCACTGCCCGTTGCCCAGGTCGTAGATGAAGTTGCCGATGGTCTCCTCGGGGGTCACCTTGAAGGTGTCGTAGAAGCTGAGATTGGCCGTGAGGATCCTCAGGTCGCAATCGAGCACCACAAGCGGCTTGCGCACCGTTTCCACGATGCTCTCGGCGTACTCCCGGGCCTCCTGTATCTCCGTTTCCAGCTCCTTGGCGAGGGTGCCGTCGACGATCGAGGAAAGGATGTACCCCTCCTCGTCCTGGTGGGCCATCACGACGCTCTGCAGCTGGCCCTGGATCACGCTGCCGTCTTTTCCGGCCAGCGCGATTTCACATTTCTGCATCCCCTGCCTTTGCAGGACGCTCTCCAGGTGTCCGGCGAAGCTCTCCCTGCCGTCGGCATCGGCAATAAAACCGACAAAGGGTCGCCCGGAGAGCCGGGGCCGCTCTATTCCCAGAAGTTTGGCGCCGGTGACGTTGACCTCCCGTATGGTGCCGGCGCTATCGAAGCTGAAATAGCCTATCGGGGCGAAATCGTAGAGCTCGGCAAACTTGTCGCGCGACAGCTCCAGCTCATGCTGGACCCGGCGCAGCTCCTCGTTTTGCATCTCCAGCTCGATCTGCTGGGTCTCAAGCTCCTGCTGGGCCCGGAGCAGCTCTATATTCTGCGCCTCCAGCTCGATCTGGTGCAGCTTGAGTTCCGGGCCGGGCGCCTGCAGCGCTGCCGGGCTTTCCTCTTTGTCTAATCCCATCGCTTAACCTCTTATGTCCCCGACTGTTTCAATCATCCACTGAGACTATACCTCAAATTTCGTAAAGTATACCTCAATATGTTGAGGTTCCATCAAATGCTGAGGGTGAAATCACGACCTGAAAGCTGCTTCCTCTTAGTACCGTTTGCACTAATGCGTTGTTATCACAGGATGAAACGCGGCTTTCAATTTATTTATTTTCCCGTTGGCTGGTTATTTGCTCTTGTGATTTTGTGACAATGTCTTTGTATCTGCAAAGTGAGCTCCACATTTACTGAAAAGACAACGCCTGAGTGAATAAAGTGTGGAGAGTGGTTGTTGACCAAGAGATTGAATAAACTGGCAATCGAGATGCGCTGAAGTTGTGAAGGAATTACAAGGAGGGGGTCATATGGAAAGATTCGAAGCAAGTACAGCCGGTCTGTTATTCCTGTTGATGCTGGGCATCTTCGTCATCCTGCCGGGATGCGGCAAAGGGGCGGCTGGAGGCGGGCACTGGGACCAGCCGGTCACGGTGAGCTCCACAACCCCTGCCAACGACGAAACCGCCGTGCCGGTCGGCAGCCAGGTGGCGGCGGCTTTCTCCCGGGAGATGGACCCCGCAACGCTCACACCGGCAACATTCACCTTGAAGAGAGGAACAACGGATGTCGACGGCGAGGTCAGCTACAGCGGGGTAACCGCGCTCTTCACGCCGGCAACCGATCTGCCGGCCAATACCCTCTACGTCGCCACGATTACCACAGGCGCTCACGATGCGGCAGGGCGTGCAGTGGCATCCGACTACAGCTGGAGCTTCACCACGGGCGCCTCCCCGGACGCCATTCCCCCCAGGGTGAACTCCTCAGTCCCGCTCAACCTGGTCACCGGTGTGGCGACCAACAGCTCCGTCAGCGCCAACTTCAGCGAGCCGATGGATCCGTTCACCATCAACACGACTACCTTTATCTTAATGCAGGGTAGCACGCAGGTTACAGGCAAGGTTACCTACTCCGGAGTAACCGCGGTCTTTAAGCCGGCAAAAAACCTGGAGGGCAAGCTCCTCTATACCGCCACGATCAGCACCGGTGCCAAGGACCTGGCAGGCAACGCGCTGCCGGTTGCCAGGGTGTGGCGCTTCAGCACGGCTGCAGGGCCGGATGACACCGCTCCCACGGTGAGTTCCACGGTCCCGCTCGACCACGCCACGGTCGTCGCGACCAACAGCTCCGTGAGCGCCGTCTTCAGCGAGCCGATGGACCCCTTAACGATCACCGCGGCAACATTCACCTTGAAGCGGGGAGTGGCGCCCGTTCAGGGGCGCGTGACCTACTCCGGCGTTACCGCCATCTTCAAACCGAGCGCCGTGCTCGCAAGCAACACCATCTATAGCGCCACCATCAGCTCCGGCGCCAACGGCGCCAAGGACCTGAAAGGAAACCAGCTGGCCGTGGACAAGCTCTGGAGCTTTACCACCGGCGCGGCCCCGGACGCCAAGGCACCGGTCGTGAATTCCACCTTCCCGCTCCACCAGGCAACCGATGTGCCGATCAGCAGCTCCGTCAGGGGCGTATTCAGCGAGGCAATGGACCCGTTGACCATAAACGCGGCAACCTTCACCCTGAAGCAGGGGACCACTTCCATATCTGGGAACCTGACCTACTCCGGCGCGACCGCGGTTTTCAAGCCGACGGGAAACCTGGAGCCAGGCCTGACCTATAGAGCAGAAATCAGCACCGGCGCCAGGGACCTGGCAGGTAACGCACTGGCCGGCGGCGCCGCAGCGAACCCTTGGACCTTCAGCACCGCGGCAGGGCCGGCATTGGCGCCTGGCGCAGCAGCGCTCGCCTCGGCCGGCTCGTTCGGCATCATGGCGACCGCCGCCATCACCAACACCGGCGCCTCCACCATGATAAACGGCGACGTCTCGCTGGATCCCGGCAGCTCCAACGGTCTGCTGCCGGTACAGGTGAACGGCGCGATACACATAAACGACACGGTATCGGAACAGGCCAGGCTCGACCTTCTGGTCGCCTACCACTTTGCCAAGAACCTGCCGCAGGGAACCACCATCTCCGGGGGTGAGAACCTGGGCGCCCGCTTCCCCTTGGGGATTCCGCCCGGGACCTACACCTTCGGCAGCAGCATGCTGGTCTCGACCCCCCTGGTTCTCGATGCAGGAGGGAACGCGAATGCGGTCTGGGTCTTCCAGATCGGCTCGTCGCTGACTACCGGGGCCAGCGTCTCGCTGGCGAACGGCGCCCAGGCCAAGAACGTGTTCTGGGTGCCAACCCTGGACGCAACCATTGGAGTCGGCACCATCTTCTACGGAAACATCGTCTCCGGCAGGGATGTGACCTGTGTGACCGGCGCCACCATCAACGGCCGAATATTGGCAGGAGCCACCACGGCCGGCACCATCGCCCTCGACTCGAATACCGTCAACGTGCCGGCACCGTAAAAGGGGGCATGGAAGCAATGCATAAAGTACTCGAGAAGATTGCCGCTCTTAAGTAGCTTGGCGCTAACCTGCTGATTTTGTATCCAGGAGTCCCCTCCCCCGGAGGGGGAG
>DNRQ01000008.1 GCA_003499925.1 Geobacter sp. | reverse complement strand
TCCCATCAAGGGAGAGGGGGTGCTTGCGCAGCGTGCGGAAATTGGCACTCACCTCAACTTAATGGCAGTGCCCCCCAGCCCCTCCCATAAAGGGCATAAAGGGAGGGGGGCTTAGAGCCGTGCTTCTAGTCCCCTCTCCCCTGGTGGGAGAGGGCTAGGGAGAGGGGGGATGCCGCCGGCCGAAAAAGCCGAAACATGCTGGGATGCGTCTTCTTATTTGGGCCTTTTTGAGGCAGAGAACCGACTTATTCCGCCTGCCTGAGCCGGTACCCGACCCCAGGTTCGGTGGTTATATGCCTCGGACGCGACGGGTCCTGCTCGATCTTCTTCCGCAGGTTGCTTATGGTGACGCGCAGCACCTGGGGCTGTTCCTGGTGTGCACCACCCCATATCTGCTTCAGTATCTGGCTGTGGGTCATAACCTTGTCCGCATGGACGATGAGCAGACGCAGCAGATCGTATTCCGTCGGAGTAAGCTGTACTTCATTGCCGCTCACGGTAACCCGGCGCAGGTTGAGATCAACCCTCAGTTCACCGCTGGTAAAAACAGGCTCTGAACTCTGCACTATGGAACGTCTCAAAGACGCCCTGATGCGAGCCAGCAGCTCCCCGACTCCAAAGGGCTTGGTCAGATAGTCATCGGCACCGGCATCCAGGGCCGCGACCTTGTCGTCTTCACGCTCCCTTACCGAAAGGACTATGATCGGCACGTCGGACCACTCGCGTATGCGCCGGATTACCTCGATGCCGTCCAGGTCGGGAAGGCCGAGATCCAGAAGGATCACATCGGGTCTGAGGGCCGCAGCGGCGGAGAGGCCGTTGTGTCCGGATTCCGACTCATGCAGGCTGAACTCATCGGAGGAGAGTGCCGAGTGCAGGAAACGGCGGATGGCAGACTCGTCGTCGATTACCAGAATCCGGTGCTGGCTGTTGGCATCTTGGCTAATTTTCATACTTCCTCACTCCGGACGGCCACCGGTAGCAGGGTCTCGACGACAAGACCGCCTCCCGCCCTGTTTCTTGCCGTGATTCTCCCCCCGTGGGCCTCCACGATTCCCCTGCATATCGACAGTCCAAGGCCGGTCCCGCCCGCTTTTTCCGGCACCTGGATATGGTAGAACTTGTCAAAGATGTGGGGCAGTTCCGGTTCGGGGGCACCAGGGCCACGGTCTGCCACGGTCAGGGTGAGCCAATCGCTTGTTACCGATGCCTGGATTTCGATAGCGCTGCCGGCCGGGGCGTATTTGTTGGCATTGTCCAGCAGGTTCACCAAAACCTGCGTCATCAGCACCATATCGAGCGGGACAACGGTAAGCCCCGGTGGAAGCAGCACCGAGATGCTACGGTCGCCAAGCCGGCTCTCCATGGCTGAAAGCGCGCAGCCGATCAACTCCTGCACATCGCTAGGCTCGATCTTCAGACGCATCGCCCCCGCTTCAAGCCGGGTCATGTCCAGCAGGTTGCCGACAAACCGGTTCAGCCGTTCGGCCTCGTCGCTGGCGGTGTCCAGAAGTTCCTGCCGCGCCTCGCCGCTCAGGCGGTTGCCTTTGTCCTTCAGGGCAGAAAGTGCCCCCTTTATGGAGACAAGCGGGGTCCGTAGATCGTGGGAAATCGAGTTGAGCAGGGCCCGTTCCAGGTTTTCCTGGACCTGCAGGATTCTCGCCTTTTCAGCCTGTTCAGAAAGGCGCTCCCGCTCCAGGGACTGCTCCCGCACCTTGGCAACCAGCGAGCTGATGATCACGCCGACAATGAAAAAACCGGAAAAGGTGACCAGGTACTCCTTGTCGGTCACGCTGAAGGTCAGGCGGGGCGGAACGAAGAAGAAGTCGAAGGCCAGGACGGCGAAAAACGCAGTCGCTATGGCTGGTCGAAGCCCGAGTTTTACCGCAGCGATGACAACCGCCAGTTGATAGACCATGACCATGTTGGTCGGAATCAGATGTGGCCGGATAAACTCACAGACAAGCGTTGCGCCGGCTACCAGTAACAAACTGCCAATGTATCCGCTTGCAGCAGCGAGAAAATTCACCTTTATGCCCTGTAGGTTCCAATGGAATTTTCCTACAGGGTAGCAGCTAGCAGCAACTTTATCCAGCGGCACGGCGCGCCTCATCTCCCTCGATATCCTTGGACTTTGTTGCACCTTACGGATCGTCCAGCATTGAGTTTGGGCATCAAAAAACGGTGCTTCGCCTCGACGGTACGAAGGAGGGGCAGTAGTTGTAACCTCCTGGACGTTATCGAGATTTTCCTCATCGAGGAACCCTTCGCCTTGGTAGATACCGGTTTCCGGGCAAATAAAGTAGACTCGCACGACCGCAGTTCCTAAACCTTGTGTGATAGAGATGGCCAATCGAATTGGCGTCGTCAACAAGGATAAGATAGCCGAAACCGTGTAAAGTTATCGTCAAAATGTCGGTGATTGGGATAAAGATTGTGTAAAGGCGGGAGATGAAACCATTCACCCGTAAACGGTGCCCTTGCCACTGCCGACGCCCATTGGAGCTAATCTGACGCAGACCGTGCAGCATCGCCTGGTGCCGGGATAAAAAAAGGACTTAAGCCGTCAAGCATAAGTCCTTTTACTCAGTTTAAGTTCAGCTTGTAAATTACAATTCGTAAGATCTGAGGACTGTTCGTCAAATGTATAGCACGAGACAGTTAAGTCTGACAAGATGTTCTCGTCTTGACACCTCTCACCACTTAGGAACCACTAATAGTAGTCAAACTACCAACATTACAAATTTACAGGTACAGTTGTAACTCGCATGGTCCATTGTCTATCATATGGAGGTAAAAACCTCACAGATGACTTTATTAGCTACGGCTGTTAAGGGGGGATCTGCACGTCATGTCATATGGAGGATACATATAGCGCTCCTTCGGATGTAAGTAACTCAACCAACTACCACGTTATAAGACGTCTGACCTGCGACCGCGGACTGTTCCTCAGTTAAAGTGGTCGACTCAAGACCTCCGACCTGCCCGATAGAAGCTTGGCCGGATGCCAAAACCATGGCAGTTGTCTCGAAATTCTCACCCTTTCCCCGGGTCGGTAAGCTAAGACAGCGCCGCCAGCACGGGCACTCATCGACATAAACCGCTCTGTCGGCAGCAATGGCTTGATTATTGCTCAGCTAACATAAAAAGACGGCAGTTCAAACAGCGGAGTCAGTGAGAACACAGAGAGAAGCAGCAAGTCAGCCGACTACTGAAGCAACGTGGCATTTCTTTATGAAGCAGTGAGTGCCTCGATTGCTCAGTATCTTCTGCGCCTCCGCATTAAACACGCTTAGCGGATTGTCACCCACTCCATGTCGACAGAGAACTGTGACTATGTCCATTGCAACAGAAGCATCGATCTCCGAATCCTCTAGCACCATTCCGGCCTTTCCCGTCAAGGGTGAACCCGGCCGGAGTACGGCTTTCAGATGGTACTTCGTACCGCTCATCGTCTTTCTCATGGGACTGCTGGCGATGGCCCAAGTTTTCGCCCTGCACCTGAGCATACGCCACCAGCGC
Organism: Geobacter sp.; assembly: GCA_003499925.1. Classification (GTDB taxonomy): domain Bacteria; phylum Desulfobacterota; class Desulfuromonadia; order Geobacterales; family Geobacteraceae; genus Geomonas. The sequence goes on along the minus strand of DNRQ01000008.1, from coordinate 23,652 downwards.
CTGAATTCCACGGTCGTCGATGCGGTCATGGAGATCCAAATCAAGGCGGCCGTATTCCATCTGCGCATCGAGGAGGTTCTCTCCGGAGTGCAGGGGATGAATGTCGAGCACGCCGTTGCCGGCATGGACGAGGCCATCAGGCTGGCTGAGGTCGCCTGTGGCGCCGGACAGCATCGGGAAGGGAGCTCGGTTTCCGACCTGACGGAGGATCTCCGGGCAGGCAAGCAGGCCGATGAAATAAAATCCCTGCTGACAACTTTCAAGGCGATAGGCCTGCAACGCATGCAGCAGATGCAACGGACGGGGCATGGACCTCTCGCCCACCGGCAGTTCGACGCGCTTTTCAATGATCTGCTGGCAAAGGCCGCCCTTCTCGAGCAAAGCTACAAGGCAAACAGGGTCATGACCCGGACCAAATCGAGCCGCCTCTTTCTAGGCATCTACCTGGTCTGGGGGGTGGTGGTGGCCGCGGCAACGCTGGGGCTGCGCAGGATGGAACTGCGGCGCAAGGGGGCGGAAGAGTCGCTGCTGCAGGCGAACAGCCAACTGCTCTGCCAGGCGGAGGAACTGAGAAGGCACCGCGAGAATCTGGCAGAAATGGTGCAGAAACGGACCGCCGAATTGACCTTGGCCAACGGGCAGCTTCGCGTGGAAATCACGGAACGGCTGCAGGCCGAGCAAACGCTTCGGGAATCGGAAAAGCTGATCCGACACCTCTCCTGCCAGCTTTTGAACGCACAGGAGATCGAACGCAAACGCATATCGATGGGTCTGCACGACGATTTAGGGCAAGCCTTGTACGTCATCAAGCTGCGCGTACGGTGCATCGAAAAGAAACTCGGCAAAAAGCAGCAGGCGCAACGGGGAGAATGCGAGATCCTGCTCGATTATCTTGATACGGTGATCGAGGATGTGCGCAGGCTCTCACTGCAACTGAGCCCTGCGATCATGGAGGATCTCGGCCTTACAGCCGCCCTGCGCTGGCTGGTCAGCGCCTTTCAAAGGGATCAGGGGATGGAGGTATCCGTCGACATCCCGGAGTTGGACCGCCTTTTCCCCGAGCAGCATCAGCAAATCACCATCTACCGGGTGCTTCAGGAGGCCACCTCCAACATCGGCAAGCACGCCCGGGCGCAGAAGGTGTCCATAGCGGTCCGCCAGCACGGGGGCCGGGTCAGCTTCTCGGTACACGATGACGGCAAGGGGTTCGATCCTGTGGAAGCCGCGACCAAGAGCGCCTCGGAAAAGGGTCTGGGGCTTGCCACCATGAGCGAGCGGATAACGATGATGGGGGGAAGCTTCAACCTCCGGAGTCGCCCGGGACAGGGGACCGAGATCACCTTCATCCTTCCGGTAGCAAGCGGCGCTGCCCCATGAGCCGCTATCGTATCGTGCTAGCCGACGACCATGTGCTGCTCAGGGAGGGGTTGAGGCGTCTCATCGAAGACGACGCAGAGCTGGAGGTCATAGGAGAGGCCGGAGACGGTTTGGAGCTCCTGGCGCTGCTGGATGCGCGGGTTCCCGACCTGGTCATCATGGATATATCGATGCCGAAGCTGCGCGGCATTGAAGCTGCCAGGCGCATCAAATCGAGCTATCCAGCGGTGAAGGTGCTCATCCTGTCGATGTACCGGGAATACCAGCACCAGGCCATTGCCGCCGGCGCCGACGGCTATCTGCTCAAGGAGGATGCGCTGCGGGAGCTTTTCAGCGCCATCGAAGGCGTCCGGCAGGGGAGGAGCTTTCTCTCCACCAGGTTGAGCGAAGGGGGATGCGGCATGCCTGGCCACGGCGAAGGGCTGTCGGTGCGGGAAAAGGAGGTCCTGAAACTGATCGTGGAGGGGAAGCCCAACAAGGAGATCGCCCGGGAGCTCTTCATCAGCGTCCGCACCGTGGAGAGCCATCGCGCCTCGATCATCGGCAAGTTGAAGGTGAAGAGCGCCGCTGAGCTGGTGAAGTGCGCCATTCAGAACGGGTATATCTGAGAGAAGGACCAGATTACTGAATCTTGCTTCAGTCCATACTCATAGCTGCGCACGTTTGCCCTGAGGAGGACAGTTCCGAGAATGTCGAGATGGCCGCCCGCTTCCGGGAATTTGCCGGGAGCTACGTGGAGCACTGCCACAACACGCAGCACGAGGATCACTCCATGCTGCTGCGCTGGGACCTGGAGCATCCGGGACAGGTCCAGCTGATGCCGGCGCCGCTGCCGACCTGGGACGGCGTCCACTTCGTGGACTCCGCGGCCCTTCCCACCTTCAGAACGGGCGACGGGGTCGGGCCGACATCGAAGAAATAGCATCTACTCCCCTCTCCCTCTGGGGAGGGTTAGGGATGCACATAGCGAGACGCCCCGCTTGGGGCGTGTCATCTTATCCTGGCCCCATAAAACACCGGCAGGCCTACAACCAAGGAGGAAAAACCGATGCAAAAAAACTTTCGATGTCGCTGGCTGGCAGTTGTCGCCCTGCTTCTTTCCGTCGCAACCGCAGCCGTTCTCCGACCGGCTCCCGCAGCGGCCGCCGCGGCCGCCGGCGAAATCTGGGGAGCCGGCTACTTTCCCGACGTGCCGCTGGTGAGCCATGAGGGGAAGACCCTGCGCTTTTTCAGCGATCTCATCAAGGACAAGGTGGTCGCCATCAACTTCATCTACACAAGTTGTCCGGATAGCTGCGCCCTGGAGACGGCACGACTGCGCGAGGTACAGAAGATTCTCGGGGACCGGGTGGGGCGCGACGTCTTTATCTATTCCATCAGCATCGATCCGCAACACGACACCCCCACGGTGCTGAAGCGTTATGCGGAAAAATTCGACGTGGGACCCGGCTGGCTTTTTCTCACCGGCAAGGAGTCGGACATCACGCTGATACGCAAAAAGTTCGGCCTTTACAGCGATGCCCCCGAGGGAGAAAAGCTCACAGAGCACAACCTGAACCACATCATCGGCAACCAGAAAACGGGCCAATGGATCAGGTCGTCCCCTTTCGAAAATCCGTACATTTTCGCCGGTCAGCTGGGGAGTTGGCTGCACAACTGGAAGCTGCCGCCCGAGAAGGGGCGTGATTATGCCGACGCCCCCAAGGTCCGTAACATCTCCAAAGGGGAGGGTCTCTACCGGACGCGCTGCTCGGCCTGTCACACCATCGGGGAGCCGCAGGCGGCAGGCGAGAAGCGCATCGGGCCCGACCTGGCCGGCGTTACCCAGAAACGGGACCGGGCCTGGCTGACCCGCTGGCTCGCGGAGCCGGACAAGATGCTATCGGAGAAAGATCCGCTGGCCCTGGCCCTGCTGGAGGCATACAACGGCATCCCGATGCCGAATCTGCGGCTGAGTCCGGTCGAGATCGAGGCACTGCTCACCCATATCGAGGAGGAGAGCCACAGGGTGGAGCATCACGGCCATGGCAAGCATCATCAACACGGCGGGCACGACGGGCATGACCGGCACAAACAGAAAAACTGATTGCACCAATTCTTCCGCCGCCAGCAACTCCCTCCCCTTCAAGGGGAGGGCCAGGGTCACTCTCCCTCTCCCGGAGGGCGAGGGAGAGTGTTGTCGAGATGATATAAAGATGGTTGCTCTGTATTAGATACAGCAGGGGTGAGGGAGTGCCACCCTGCGCGTAAATCGGCAGGCGAAGATTGCGTTGAGTTCAAAAGGGGGTTGGGATGAAGAAGATAGCCAAAATTATCGCTCTAGTGCCATGCGTGCTGGCGCTTTTTGCAGCCACCTGCCGCAGTGCCGAGGTGGGGGCGCGGGTGCCTGACTTTTCCGTTCGGACCCTTGGCGGCGACCACCTCTCCCGGGCGAGCCTCTCGGGAAAGCCGATGCTGCTCGTTTTCTGGAATACCTGGTGTGCCACCTGTACTAGCGAACTTCCCAAGCTGAACCTGTTGGCAGAGAAGTTCGGTCCGAAACGGCTGACTGTCCTTGCGATCAATACCGGCCTCAACGACACCGAGAGCAAAGCGAGGGCGTACTGGAAGAAATACGGCTACACCTTTGCGGCCGGATACGACCATTCCTTCGAGGTGGGAGAGACCTTCAGGATCATCGGGGTACCCACGGTCATCCTGGTGGATGCACAGGGGCTGGTCCGCTACAGCCACACCTCCATCCCCCGGGACCTGGAAGAGCGCCTCAGGCAGCTCACCAGCCTTCGCTAAAGCTTCGGCTGGCGAGCCCGGTGCCAGGTGCCCCTTCTTCCGCAAACCATCGGCCTAGAGCCAGTTCTGTCCTGCCTTTACCAGATAGAATTCCGCAAGTCCCAGCATCAGGAGGCCCAGCGCCTTCTTCGCGACCAGCATCCAGTTCCCCGGTTTGGGGAGCGCAGCGGCGAGGCCCGAGCCTGTGCCGACTACCAGCAGAGGCATCCCCATCCCCAGTGAAAAGCTGAAAAGCAAAGCGCCTCCGTAGAGGATCGTGCTTCCCGTTGCGACTAAGGTAAGCAGGGCGAAGAGTACCGGAGAGGTGCAGGGAGAGGCAACGAGCCCCGAGGCGGCGCCGATGAGGAAGGCTCCGGGCATCCCGCCTGCGCCAGGCTCCCTGGGTCGCCCGGAGAACCAGGCGGGGAAAGGGATCACCTCAAGGGTGTTCAGGGCAAAGAGGACGAGCACGTTGGCGACGACCAAAAAGGTCCAGGGGCTGGTGCTAATCCGGCCGAAGAGGCTGCCGGTGAGTGCTGCCACCATGCCAAGCAGCGCGTAAACGGCTGCCATCCCCAGGACATAGCAAAGCGAAAGCAGAAACGACCTGAGACGGCTTCGCTCTCCGGAGGTTCTGGAGGCGACGAACGCCGACACGATGGGAACCATGGGGTAAACGCAGGGGGAGACCCCGGCAAGGATGCCGCCGCCAAAGGCCGCTCCGATGGCAACCAGGGGAGAGCCGCCCACAAGATATGTCTCTATTCCGTTCATAGCCCCTCCACCCCCGGCAGTCCCGGCCAAGGGAAGTGTCAACAGATTAAGGCACGCCGTCTCCGGGCCTGACGCAGCGCAGTGGCGATGAAGCAGATCAACACACTGAGCGAGACGGAGACGGCCATCAACACCCGGTCGGCAGCATCCCGGATAATGAAGATCTCTGCGATCGGGTCGTACCAGTAGAATACCAACGCTGCGGAGAGGGACGCAGCCAGCAGACCGGCCGGAATGCCGCAATAAAGGACGACCCCCAGCACGGCCGGGAGGAAGGTCACCAAGGGCAAACGGGGCACGAGAAAACCGAGGAAATGGCTGCGCACGGCAGCAGCAGCCGCAACGGCGAGTATGGCAATCAGGTAGCGCTGCCACTGCCGGCTGTGCGTCGAATCGAGGGGGATCCCGCCCTTGTCTGGAGGCAATTTGGTCATGCCGATCCTTGGTGTCACCAACACAGGCGAGCCGGGCAAATCGATCCCGGTGAAGCAATGCCTTTAAACATCCTGATTAGGTACAATCTTCAGCCAGTTGTTTGTCCCTCCCCCTTCAAGGGGGAGGTTACCGAAAAACCCATCCCCACCCCGGCCCTCCCCTTGAAGGGGAGGGGGTTTTGGGCAGTGGCTGAAGATTAGCACTAATCAGGTTAAACATTGCCTGGACAAAAAACACTGCACGCTCTACGTCGTTATCTTAAGCTTTGATTACCCCTGTACCGTTACCACTGTCAGGGTCGATCTTCTCCAGGTTGCAGCAAGCTCAAGATCATGGAACTGGATGGCACGAGATTAAGATACACCGGGCTCAATGTCAAAGATTATTTTAATCCGTGACAACGAGAGAGGCAGAGTGATCGAGACGATACCTGACAGTGCCAGAGCTGAAAACCAGATGCCGGCTCCCTGTCAGGCCCTTCGCAAACAGATTGCAGGAGGTCTATTGTGAAGCAGGCAGCAACTGACGGGCTCGAGGCTGAAAGTCCTCTATCCGGTCGCGACCGGAATTCGCCCCCGAACGATGGGTCCCCCGTATCCGTTCCCATGAACGGATTTTGGCGTATATGTTAGTAAAAAGCATCCAGCCGCGAAAGAGGCGCAAAGCACCCTCCCCCAGCCCCTCCCATAAAGGGAGGGGGGCTTAGAGCCGTGCTTCTAGTCCCCTCTCCCCTGGTGGGAGAGGGCTAGGGAGAGGGGGGATGCCGCCGACCGAAAAAGCCGAAACATGCTGGGATGCGTCTTCTTTTTTGGGCCTTTTTGAGGCAGAGAACCGACTTATTCCGCCTGCCTGAGCCGGTATCCGACCCCAGGTTCGGTGGTTATATGCCTCGGACGCGACGGATCCTGCTCGATCTTTTTCCGCAGATTACTTATGGTGACACGCAGCACCTGGGGCTGTTCCTGATGTGCACCGCCCCATATCTGCCTCAGTATCTGGCTGTGGGTCATCACCTTGTCCGCATGGACGATGAGCAGAGGCGTCGTCAACAAGGATAAGATAGCCGAAACCGTGTAAAGTTATCGTCAAAATGTCGGTGATTGGGATAAACATTGTGTAAAGGCGGGAGAGTTGTTGACTGCCAAGCATAAGTCCTTCGTCTGTTCTGGTCGGGGGCGAGCCCCCTATCTCGGAATGGAGGCGGTCAAAGTGCTTGCATATGCCATCGCAGGGGCTTGCTCAAAAAAGTACAGGTCCACGTTGTCGAAAACGCCGTTGACAGTATAGTAGGTTTTGATGTATTGCGCAGTACTGCCGCTGACTACGGTATTCCCTTCAGTGCTATCAGTGCCGTCGTATAAGAGGCCTGAAGCAGTCACGGCATAGGGGAATGAACCACTTCCGCTATTCAGCAATCCTGTCGCCTGAGCTATACCGTTGGAGCCGAAAACAATTTTCACCACAACAGGTACCTCATGGAGTGCGTTTCCGTTTGGAGCTTCCCCTTCCCCGAACCACACCGCATAAAGAGTTCTTCCGCTGAGATACTCCTTGCTGAATTTACTAGGAGTGGTGCAAAAAGCCGGCAGCTCCATTCCGCCGGCGCTTATTGCGGCACAGATGGATGCCAAAGTTACCTGCCCTGCGGATCCGGCATCACCTTTAGGCCCTTGAGGCCCGACCGGACCGGGTATGCCTTGTGGCCCGGCAGGCCCCTGCACAGCCGCTTTGTACTGCATGCTTCCATCGGGGAAAACCAGTCCGTTACCGGCACCGCTTATCCTGAAATCTCCGCTGACACGAGCAGCATCAGTACCGGCATAAACAGAAGCCGCTACCATGAAAGAAAGACAACTCACCAGTAAAATGATCTTTTTCAGCAAAAAAACCTCCTCATCCACAGTTCAGGTTCGGTATCTCGATGACAATCCGTCAGAGCAGAGGACTGTTCGTCAAATGTATAGCACGAGACAGTTGAGTCTGACAAGAGGTTCTCATCCTGCGATTTTTCAGGGATCAGGGGACGATCCGTAACAGTAACTTGGGTAGGATGCAACTAACTCATGGAGGAAACAGTGCTGGAGTCAGGGGGAAAGGGGACTTAAGGTACAGGATTCAAAGGCTCGGGGGGGTGAGGGAGGGGATGCTGTTATGTACCACATCAATTTTCACGCGGCCTCAAGCTAAGCCTGATACGAAGGAGATTATTGCGTTGGTGTCAATGACGTACTTTTTCACCGATACCTCTCCATGCGTTGCTCGCGGGCTGACTGGATATCAGCGCTAATGTCACCGGCTCCCGTCTTCACGCTCCCGCGATAACTCAGAAACTCGCTGTGCACGGGATGAACGACCACCTGCCCATTTTCGACGGCCCATTCCAGGGCATCATTAACTGATATGCCCAGTTTTTCGCGTATGGCCTTCGGTATGGTCGTTTGATACTTAGTTGTAACGGTGGAGTTCATAGACCTCTCCTCGTCAGATTCCTTACGTTTGAATGATAGTGTAAGGGATTTGGGGTGTCAAGGGTAACTAGCAGGGACGTATCGTGAGGCGGCTGTTGGGGGCGTGTGACGCCTGAAACAGAGAAGGCCCTGATTCCTCTCAGGACCTTCTCTGCTATTCGGATGTTGTGCTGAGCCTACTCGCCGCGCCAGCAGGGTTATTTCCTTGGCATGGACCAGGCCAGGACCGAGCCGCCTGCCGAAAATGACTTAATGGCAGTGGGGTTAGGGAGGGGCCTCTGGTCACTACGAGCCGACATCTGATAGACAAGAGCCTGGGGAAACTGGCCAAACTGCTGGAGAGCGCCGTCGCCGCTGCGGTGGTCAGTTGCACCGTGGCTGCGCTGGTCGGGCCGTAGGGCTGTCGATTGGTGAGCGTGCCGGCGCTCGGCACGTCCTGGCTGTCGAAGGAGTAGTAGCTGGCAACCTGCGCCCGGTTGTTAAGGGTCGCCCCTGCGCCGAGACCGGCGTCGGCCTTGACCTGATAGACCACCTGCAGGGTCTGGCCCGGCGGGACGGCGTAGAGACCGGGGGACCCGGCGGCATCGAAGTTCCAGGTCGCGACACCCGTGGCCGGGCTGTAGCTCGGGGCCAGCGTCGGAAGCGTCGCCGTTACCGCATTGGTAGCACTGTTCACCAGGGCGATGCTGCTGCCGGTGACGCCCCCCTGACGCAGCCCCACCGGCAGCGTATCGGTCAGGACCGGGTTGTAGGCGGGCGCCGTGCCGCTGTTGGGGATCCTGACGGTATAGGTGATCAGCTCGCCGGCCGTGATGACGGTGCCGCCGTTTGCCGTTGCCGCGCTCTTGGAGACGTTCAGCAGCGGCTGCCAGACGTTGATGGTCGAGTCGGCGCTCTTCGGCGTCGCCGGAGTGCCGTTGATGGCGTAACCGAGGGTGGCGCTGTTGGTCAGCTGCTGCGCCGTGGGCGACTGTGCCAGCGTCTCCTTCACCACGTGGGCGCGGTATTCGATGTTCAAGGTGTTGTTGGCAAGGTTGTTGTCGACGGCGTTGCTGATGTCGCCCAGGTTCCAGGTCAGGGTGCCGGTGGCCCCGGGCGCCGGCTGGGAGGCCGCCGTGTAACTGAAGCTGCTCCCCGAGGCGGGGGCGATGCTCACCACGGAGTCGAAGGCAAGGCCTGTGGGGAGCTGATCGGTGACCACCACGTTCTGGGTCACCCCTTCGCGCAGGGTCAGGGCGAGACGGTAGACGACCGTGTCGCCGACGCGCAGGGTCGAGTCGCTGCCGCTGCCTGGTGCGGCACTCCAGGAGTCGGAGAGGACCGATTTGGCGAAGCTGGTGGGATCGAGCGAGGAAACGGTGGCAGAAGCCGGGCCGGAGCAATAATTGTTGGGGAGGGTCACGTCGGGGCAACCGGCGCCGGTGCGCTCGCCGCCGCTTGAGCCGCTCAGCGAGGTCCAGTCCACATAGGCATCGTTGGTGATCGGCGCGCCGCTGGTTTGCAGCACGCTCGCCTGGTAGCTCAGAACCAGTGTCCCGCCGGCAGGGATGTCGAGGGTGGCGTCACCGTTCTGGATCCCCCAGGCCAGGGCGCCGTTGGCCAGGAGCACCGGAATCGTCTTGAAGCCGCTGACCGCAACCCCGTTGATCTGCGCCGTGGCCGAGCCGGGGAGCAGCGCCAGGTTCGCCGGGAGGAAGTCCATCACGTCGGAATCGTAGGCCGAGGAGCCGCCGTCGTTGCCGATGGTCAGCGTGTAGCGCAGCACGTCGCCCGGTGCGGCGGGAGAGCCGGTCGACTTGCCTGCCGGCGCGGCGAAGCTCACCGCCTTGGCGACCCCCAGGTGCGGCTCGACCACCGTCATGTTGGAGGTGGTTGCCGCACCGCCGGTCGCCTGGGTCAGGCTGTCGCCGTTTATCTTGTCGTAGCTGTAGGACGCCGTGTTGCTGAAGGTCAGGCCACTGCGGTTCGTGCTGCTGTTCTGCAGGGCCGCCGTCACCTGGATCACCGCCTGCCCCCCCGCCGGGATATCGATGCCGGTACTTAAGTCCTGGAGGATGACATTGCCAGCCGTGCCGGTATTGGTCAGGTTCCAGCTCCCCCCGGATACCACCTGCGCGCCGACAAAGGTCATGCCGGCAGCGGAGAGCCCCAGGTTGTCCAGGATCCTCACGTCGTACAACGGGAGGTTGCTCGGGGTTGCCGGCACCTTGATCAGGTAGCTGAACTGCTGGCCGATGGTCGCTGTGGCCGGTGTGGGATTCGCCTTCGACAGCGCTCCGGGCGCCTGGATCGTCACCGCGGTGGCATCCCCTCCCGAACCGAGCAGCACCGTGCCGTTTAGGTACGGGTTGTCACTGGCGCCGGACCACGTTTTGGGGGGCGTCGTGTCGTCGGTCCCCGTGAGCTGCGCCTGATTGGAGATGACGGTGCCGTTGCCGAGGTTCGACTCCAGCGTGGCATCGAACTCGATCTGGATCTGCGCAGTGGTGGCCGCTCCCCCCGGCAGGTTCAGGCCGGTGACGGTGATGGAGCCGGGAGCCCCGCCGCCGGGTTGAACGACGCTTGTGGACCCCCCCGCCGGGGTGACGGTGACGTTGGAAATCGAACTCAATCCCGCAGGGAGGTTGTCGGTGATGGTGATGCCGTTCAGAGGTGGCCAGGTGAAGTTCTGCAGCAGCAGTGTGTAGCGCAGCCTGTCACCCGGGAAGGCCACGGTGGCCGGGTTGGCTCCCGTGGTCAGGTCCCGGACCGTCTTCTGAAAGTAATAGCCGGCCAGCGCGGCGCTGACGGTGTAGGCGTCCTGAAAATCCAGTGTCCCAGGCGTGCCGTCGGTGATGGTCCTGTCGTACTCGCGACGGCCCGCATGGCTGCTCTTCGCGCTGAACCACCTGGTGGCGNNGTCGAGCCGGATGCGACACCGGTGCTGTCGATCCGCGCCCGGTACTTGACGATCAGGCGCTGGGTGGGGGCGATCCTGGTGGTATCGAGCAGGGCCAGGGTGAGCTGGCCGGGAGAGCCGCTGCCGCCGCTCCAGGCGAGCGTGAAGTCGGTGCCGTCGGTAACAGGACGCCGGGGTGATTGGAGAGCCAGGTACTGCTTGCCCCGAGCGTAAGCGGTGCACCTCCGTTCAACGGCGCTCTGGCGCCGGTAGCCGGATTCACCAGGTAGGCCGTATTGCTCACATAGCTGAGAGCCGCGCCGGTCGTGGTGAGATCGTCGGTGATGACGACATTGGTCACGGTGGCGTCATCGGCGTTGGCCATATAGTTGAAGGTCCCCGTGGCATCCAGCTTGCCCAGGAGCGGCACGGTGACCGTGTAGGTAAAGGGGACGCCGACGGCGGCAGTACTCTGGCCAGGCGGGTTCTTCTTACTGACCGCATCCACCGGCACCATGAAGGCCTGGCAGGAAGGACTTATGTTGTTGAAGCCGCCGGGCGCCCAGTAGATCCAGAAGTCCGACTGGGTCGGGTCGTTGCACGACATGTTGCCGTAGTAGTAAACGTTGGTGAAAGCGATGTAGAAGGATTGCTGCCCGGGGAAGTTGAAATTGATATTGGTGATGGGGAAACCGCCCATGGACTGCGGAAAGTTCTTGACCGTGCAGTTCGTGTCGATTCCGAAGGTGGAGGCCGATTGAATGGCCGCCAGGGTAGCGGGGTTGTAACCGTCAACGACCCCGCCGAACTCGGAGCAGAAAACCCCCGCAGCCTGTGCCCGCGGGGCCGCGCCCAGCACCAGGAGCAGAAGAGCAATGACGAGCAAAGCAGCCGACACGCCGGTAGCCGGCTTGCGAGCGACACCTGATACCGTTAGCTTTAACTGCTTAAGAATTCGCACTCAGCCCTCACAAGATGTTGCCCGACTTTGAAATAAAAAAAGCGCTGTCATGGTCTCAGAACAAAAAAAACCCGCACCAAAGGAATCGACCGGCCTCACGGCGACGGGTTCCTTCAATGCGGGTTTTGCAGCTCCCATGCGGGTTGCGAACTAACCGCCCTTCAATTTCGAGTTTATTTCAGGGTCACCGGCAGCTTTACCGCCGTAATCCCCCCATCGTTCCAGTCGATTTCCATCTTCCCCCCGAAATGATCCGGTATTACCCCCAGCTCTTTCATAAAAGCCGCGAGCTTCTTCTTCCAATCTGGATTCGGGTCTATAACCACGCGGGCCATGTCATTCTCCACAAATAATTTACCTGCGCATTGAACGAAAAAGGAGCGCTCTCATCTTCCGAAGATAAGAGTGCTCCTTGTGTCGGTAAAATACCGGGTGCCAAGATGCATATCTCATCTCTTCGGCAACCCGGCTATCCTTTTAGTAAGGACCCGTAGTTTTGCGTCACCAGATTACTCTGGTTTTGCCCGTTCGGAGAACGTTTAGTTTTGGATCGATCGGTAAACACCTCGCTGAACTTTAGAGAAAAATTCCTGCACATAAATAAAAAAAGAGCGCTCTTATCTTCCGAAGATAAGAGCGCTCTTGTGTCGGTAAAATACCGGGTGCCAAGATGCATATCTCATCTCTTCGGCAACCCGGCTATCCTTTTTGGTTAGGACCCGTAGCTTTGCGTCGCCAGATTACTCTGGTTTTGCCCGTTCGGAGAACGTTTCTACTTTGCTTGAATCTGATGGCTCACCTTTTATCAAATGCCCCAAAGAATAGCAACAGTTTTTTTGGCGGGCCAGGCAAGGGATTTACCTGAAATTATACACAGTTGGCGTGACAGTACCACTACGAGCACACACACCATTTCTGAATCACAACCGATTTCACCCCCAGTTGTTCCAATTCCGCCACCTTTCCCATGGCAGCCTCCCGGGTCCGGAAACAGCCTGCCGTGAGCACAAAGGTGGGTACCGAGACCACTACCTGTTTCAAATCAGACTTTATCCCCAAGGCGGCAAAGCGCTGCTTCTCCTTTGCGGCACTCTTCTGATCGAAGTACGAGCCGGCATAGATATGTAACTTTCCGGCTTTATCGGTGAGTACAAAGTTCTCTGCATTGACCGAACGCAGCTTATCAAGAGTCTTTTTGGCCGCCTGCTGGCTGGCAAATTCGCCGAGATAAATGCGTGTCATCGGCTCCTTTCTCTTTGGTCCCGGTGCCACTACCGGCGCTACCCCGGCCATCTCGATCCTCCTTTTGGCATCCCCCAGTGCCGTTTTAACTACATACTCTCCGATCTCGACCGTGTAGGTTGCCGCCTGGTCCGCCTGGTCGGCCTGATCCGTCTTTTGGCACTGCTCGGCACTCTCTGCGATAAGGGGAGCGGGCCTGGCGCCGGGAACCGGTGCAGCAGTTGCAGGCGCGATTGCTTCGGCTGGAGCAGGCTTGAGGACGGGTACCGCAGGCTCAGCAGCAACCGGCGCAGGCTCAGCAGCAACCGGCGGAGGCTCAGCAGCAACCGGCGGAGGCGCGGCGACATCAGCTTGCGCCGGAACAGGCGGAGCAGGCTTTTTCCCTTGAGCCGGCGGGGGAGCCGCGATATTTAGCGGAGCGGGCGATTTGACTTGCGCTGGAGCAGGCTTGGAGACAGGAGCCGGCGGCGCGGAAGTCACCTCAGACGGTCTCCCCTGTTGCAGCACGTTTTGCAGGGTCGGGATCCATGGCGGAGGCTCCTTCGACTTTCGCGCGACGGCAGGGGTGGCAGCGGTTTTGGCCCTTGCAGCAGGCGCAGCCGAGGCGACCGGTGCTGCAACTGGCATTTGAGGCGAAGCTGCCGGCTCTGGAACTTCTTTAGCAGTCGGGACCGATTCACCGGGTGACGCAACCGGTTCAGCCGCGGGAGACGCAATAGCCGTCTCTTCCGCATCGGCAGGCGGTGGGCCGGAGGCGTCAGGAGAGGGTTCGGGCGGAGCGAGGTATCCCGCCAGTTTCAGAAGGCTCGGATCCAGGGTGGCGGCCGCCTTGGGATAATCCTTCAGCAGAATCTGCAGAGTCCGTACCGCTTTCTCGTCCCGCCCGGTCGCAGCATACGAATTCGACAACATCACCAGGACCTCCTCCCGTCGAGCAGTGCGGGGGTAGGTTTTCAAGATCCTTTCCAGCCAGGTGGAAGCAAAATAGTGATTGCCGTCATGATATTGGAACTTGGCCACTTCCAGCATGGTCGCCTCGTCTGATTGCGCGTGCGAGGTTAAGGGAGAGATAAAAAAAGCCAGCAGAATCGCCAGCACCAGCATCCGGAGTCTGCTCATGCGAAACCTCAGTTCATCGAGTAGGTTGTTTTCTGATTCCCTTGCCTGTCGTCACCTGACCACTTGCCGCGGGGGCGCCGGCACATTGAGCAGCATATTGAGGTCATCCGTTAATGTCAAAGATTTTTTAATTCGCAGAAACGGCGAGGACGCAGGAGGAGGGAAAGCCTATCGAAACGGTCTGTACGGAGTCAGGAACTGCTATCTGGATGAAATCTTCTACAACGTGCTTGCGTGCAGTGCAGCCCCCAAAGCACCTATGATGGAAGGTGTCGGGGGAACCTGTATCGTTACCCCCAGCTCCAGCTCCAAAAGCCGCACCAGGGTTGCATTATTGGCGACACCGCCGCTGAAGACCAGGTGGTCGCCGTAGCCGCTTTTGGCGACCATACCCGCCAGTCGTCCCGCCACAGCGAGGTGTACCGAGCGGGCAATGGTCGCCGGTGGCACACCCCGGTTTTTCAATGACACCACCTCCGACTCGGCAAAGACGGCGCACATGCTGTTGATCGGGGTCCCCTCTCCGGCATCAGCGGCAGCCCGGCCGAATTCCTCCAACTGATAACCCAGGGAGACCGCCATCATTTCCAGAAAACGACCGGTTCCGGCAGCACATTTGTCGTTCATCTGGAAGCTCGCCACCCGGCCACGTTCATCCAGCAGAATCACCTTGCAATCCTGCCCTCCCACATCGAGGATGGTCCTGCAGTGGGGGAACAGATGTCGGGCACCCAGGGCATGGGCCTTGATCTCGGTGATGACGTTCAGCACGGCATGCTGCTGCAGCAGGTGGCGGCCATAGCCGGTGGCGACCACCCGTGCAGCAGGATGCGGTTTCAGAAAACCGAGGGCCTGGCGATGCGGTTCAAAACTGCTTTCCGTCACCTGGTGGCGGACCATGGCGCCGTCCTGCCAGACCACCGCCTTGACCGTGCGGGAACCGAGATCAATGCCGATTTGCACCCGTCACCCCGTGATCTGTTCGATGAAGGCTTCGACCCGCGTCTGCAACTGGCCGACGTCATCGGGGGAATAGTCGCTTTCGATGGCCATGAACGGTATGCCGCGCAGCTCACACGCCTCGCGCAGCTTGACCGCCTCGATGTTGTAGGTGTGGCAGAACTGCAGGCAGTAGTCGATGAGCCCCTGGGCACCCGACTCCTCATACTCCTTGATCACCTGCTCGATCCGCTCGTCGTTGGGGGTGAAACAGAGGCATACCCCATGGTACCGGGTGTTGATAAGTGGATATCTCGGGGTATGATGCTAGCGGCGTGTCCCAAAAGAGACGAATCCACATCAGGCATGTTACAGGAGAACAGAACCCAGGAATGCCCGGTGCACCCGGCGGGAAGGAAAGTTATTCACTTGTCAACACCCGGTTCTATCGGTTCCCCTTGGTCCTATATGCCTTCGTCTTCTTGACCGCGACCATTCCCTGAAGCTCCTTATACCTCGGAGACTCCATCGGGATGAGGGCAAGGGTTCCATTGACGCTACGGTGAATGCCCCAACCGAACTGCCGTACGAGAGCGGCTCGCTTGATGTTGTAGGATTCGATCTTGAGATCTCTCCGCCCTCGGATATCGAAGTGCACCACCTTGAAGAACTCCCTCTCCGTGTACCGGTACGGGTTCTCGGTCAGGACCTCGTACTTGACCCTAGCAATGGTTTTGGGGGTTCCATCCGACGGGATAACGGAAGAGGTAGCCGGGGAGTCCTCGGCGACCTCGATAAGTTCCTCAACTGAATTTCGCATATGGCTCCGGGGATCAATCAGAAAATGAGCTACCGCTTTGTCAATGCTTCTTTGGCGAATTATCCGCAAGCCCCCGCTCCGTAGCCATCTTCCTTCTTACCTCGGAGCAGCTTTTGGCCGAGAGACTTTGGCTCACCGGAATTCCGAATTGCTTCTTTTAGGCCGGCGCCAGGCTTCATCTGGTGGATGGTCTTAAAGTGCCGTGAGAGCGTCTTAAAGCCCACCTTGCCGCAGCTAAGGCAGATCACCTCATTCTGAACGCGGTTTTTGCTGTGAATCGAGGCTTCTCCTCCTTCTCCACTCCTCCTTCTCCACATCTATCGGTGCCCCTCCTCCAACTTCTTCAAGGCCACATGGACCTTCGCGATCTCGCGGACTGCGGGGTCAGCGTCTTTCGTGTCATGACAATCAACCTTCGTTGACTGATACGACATGGGAAAGGATGTCAAGCTTGCATTATAAATCAGCAGAGGTGCGGCCCGTGGGTGCCGGCCTTGTCGCCCAGCCGCCGGGGCCCCGGTCAACGCCGCGCTCTGCGGCAACTTTGAAGCGCAGCGGAAAAGTTGTCCGACTTTGTTTGGGTTATTGGTACTCATATAATTGCGCATAAGTACGACTCAAAAGATATTTACACCCCGTTTCTCGCGGATTTAATATCTAGAAGATTAATTTTATTGATCTTATCTTTATGAATAACAATCGTAAGCCTTGCTGGATATTTAAACCGCATTTCACTAATGCGAAATGTCCACAACATGATTTTCAGAAGATCTTCATCGCTTATAGTTTTGTGTCCCTTAATCCGCGTAATTCCTGAACCAAATACTGGGGTGGATACGCTCTGCTGAGCGTATACGTTGTTTACCTTATCCCAAAAATTTATTAAGAACTCTAGGTATTCGGGCATTGTAAGTTCAGCCTTGTTGTTATCGTCGAACTTTGTAAACGCAGTTAACAGAAAGTCTTCATAGACACAAATAGTCCCAATCTGATGGCGCACCTTCTTTCCCAGTTTCCTCTCTGGATTGCTTTCGAGTATTTCGTTTGTCTCAAAAGAATAATTATCGATATGACGATCTAGGTCTGAGACAGGCACACCAAGATATTCATTAATAAATATGCCATTTAACGAGCTTCCTGCGATTATTTTGTTATCAACCAAAGTATCAAAGTATTCGTTAAAAGCGATTGCTTTTAACCCCGGCTCCAAGAAAATGTCACCAACTTTTATCGTAACTTCGCTTCCTGCAACGTTAATATCAATCTTATTCAGATTATTAGACCACGCCCAAATCGCCAAATAGATTAAGATCAATAGCCCTATAAAAACCCATCCATAGGTGGTTTTGCATTCTTCTGGTATATCTACAAACAGAACAATCAGCGACAAAGTTGCGCTTATCACAGAGGTTATTTTTAGAAAGTTCTCAATCACCCTCCTATCAAACAAGCTAACCTTTGTCATGGCTTGTACCAATAGAAGTCAGAGGCGGTCTTAGTCAACAACATGAAGTCATTCTCTTTCAAGGATGCCTCTATAATTTCCTTTTTCATTGGGATATGGAGCGTAGGGACCTTGCTCATCGAATCTCTAAAGATAGGTAATTTGTTCCAAAGGTTTTTTACTGACTGCTTCAACGACTCGCTCACGAGAAGACTTTCTTTGGAGTCATACTCAGAATATATCACGATAACAGGTAGCCCTTGATCATTGATTCCGTAGTCAATTTCTTCTCGTAGCGCCCTTGAGCTTACTGTATTAGAACCCAGGAAAAGTACGATATTTTTTGAACCTCTAAGGCGCTCTCTCAGTCTTGGTTTCAAAGTTGTTTCCCAAGCACTGTTGTCACGGACGTTATACGTCATAGTATGTGAATCATTAAAATGAAATGATGCGTCTTTTCCTTTCCACGCTCGCAACATGTTGTAGTAGCAAAAATCTTTTGTGGCATTCGCACCTAGCGCGCTTGCGTTAAATGGTTCTGCAACGTAAAAGGCAGCATAATTTCCATTTCGATAAGTCATTTTTCCTCCAAGAAAATTTACAAGATTCAATAGCTGCTGCGATTGCCCCTCAGCCCCCAACGGCTCGGCCGGTGACCCGGCGCAGGTTTATCGCGACCGGGTCCACTGGTCTCGTTGTGTATCTATTTCAAATTTACACTTTCAAGGGCAGACCCCTCTTTTTTCCCTTAATACAAGTGCTTCGAAAAATATTCAACTAGCGCGCAAAGGATAGCGACAATGAAACAAATTATCATAATAGTAGTAAGCGAAGCAAATGCCGCAATTATAAAAGCGATTACGGCTGGTATGCCAGCGAGTGATGAGATTAAACCAATCCACCAAGCTAACGAAAATTTATGAGTATAGTTAAGGAGAAGATATCCAATTCCGAAACACAGGCCAGAAGCAATTAACGAGACTGCAGGATGACTAAACCAGGTAAGGTCGGAGGAGCTATTAGTAGTAGTGGGTGAAGGCGTGAATGATGAAGAATAGCCCGAGCCACTATCATCGCCTGAGTCAGCTTCTTCGATCTCGCCAATGGTGCTATTTTCGTCTTTGAGGCACCTCGGACACCCCCAGATGTTGAAAATAGCTCCGCCGACATTAGTGGTGCATTCGAAGCAGAACACAAGGTTGCAGGAATCGCAGTGGAGGATGCGGGTGCCGCCTTTATCGCTGCGACAATGAGGACATGATTTGTAGCCCACAATTGCTCCTCTAGCTAACTCGTAGATCACCTGTTCAGGAACCGGCCAACGCTCCAAAATGGGGGGATAGCCAGACCGGATAACACTTCCATAGTGGATTATTCACCACACCGTTTTTGCATAGGGATCGCAGACACAAGAACTTTTTAAATCCTCGATAATGTACGTCAAATAATGTCCAATAACAACGATATTTTCTTGGGCCCGCCATTCAATCCATAGAGGACCAAGGAAGCATGGCCGAATTGCCTTAGGCGTCGACTTCCGGCCGTTTACTGCTGCTGGGTTGACAGCGCTTTCGCTGCCGGTGAGTAAGAAGCAGACTTTCTGCACCGCTGAATACGTGCAAAAACTTGTGCAAGATCAACCATGTGAATCGGCATGCAATAATGACCCACCTACGGCCATAATCGGCGTCCAAAATTGACCCACCCCAGCACTCTGCTCCATACTCCCCGGATTCTATCGGAGAGAGGAGAACAAAGGAGATGCTAGACGTGGATCACATCAGTAAAGTTCGACTCGCCCATTTTCGGGACGGCAAGGGGATTCGTGAGATAGCCCGCGATTTGGACCTGTCCCGCAACACCGTCCGATCCATTATCCGTAGCGGCATTGTAGACCAAAAGTACGAGCGGACTGAGCAGCCCCGCCCCAAACTCGGCTCTTTTTTGAAGCTGCTGGCCAAATGGCTGAAGGAGGACAGCGACAAACCTGTCCGCCATCGTCGTCGTGCCCAAATCCTTTTCGAGCAGTTGCAGCGGGAAGGTTATGACGGGGGCTACGATGCCGTCCGTCGCTATGTAGGCATATGGCAGAGGGAGATTGGCACCGCCTTGGTCAGTGCCTTCATTCCTCTCGAATTTGATCCTGGTGACGCCTTCCAGTTCGACTGGAGTTATGAGGATGTGGAATTGGGGGGTGTCCCGGTAAAAGTGAAGGTAGCTCAGTTTCGCTTATGCCACAGCCGCAAGCCGTTCTGCGCCGCCTATACCCGCGAGAGCCTGGAGATGGTTCTTGATGCTCATATCCGCGCCTTTGAATTTTACGGTGGCCTGTGCCGGCGCGGGATCTACGACAACCTCAAGGCCGTCGTCATTAAGGTGCTGATGGGCAAGGACCGGGTTTTCAATCGTCGGTTCCAGAGCCTGGCCTCGCACTACTTGTTCGATCTGGTCGCGTGCACTCCGGCCGCCGGTTGGGGCATACCCCATGGTACCGGGTGTTGATAAGTGGATATCTCGGGGTATGATGCTAGCGGCGTGTCCCAAAAGAGACGAATCCACATCAGGCATGTTACAGGAGAACAGAACCCAGGAATGCCCGGTGCACCCGGCGGGAAGGAAAGTTATTCACTTGTCAACACCCGGTTCTATCGGTTCCCCCTTGAGTACAGAATCCATTTTCATCGGCGCGTCCGTCCCATGTTGCCGAGAATACGAATCTGTTCGCGAGAGACGCTCCTTTAATGTTGGCTTTCTCGAACAATTTGCTCATTGCCTTCCTCCGTTACCAATTCCATAATTGGCGAAAGCGATTTGACCAAAACTGGGTGCAAAAAACGCGTCTGTCCCTGGATGCTAACGTCAGTGTTCGGTCTGGAACGCAATCTATTCACTTCGCTGCCACGTGGTTCGTGGTCACATCGGCAATCAACCGGTCGCTCTTGCCGTAGACGATCGTCCGTACAACATTGACCCGTTTTCCCTTCTTTACGAAGGACGCGACTGCCCTGAACGTCCCCTCCTTCTGGTTGCTGACAAAGTTCGCATTCAGCGTTATGGCAAGAGGGAAGCCCGCCATGCCTTCCGTGGGAAGAGACGATGATCCCAACACTAATATCGTGGCGGTGACATCCGCAAACCACAAGATTGCACCCGCATTGACCACTCCATAGGGATTCTTTACGCCGGGCTGAATGGGCATTTCTGAAACTACCCGCCCCGGCACTTGTTCCACCACGTGAAATTCGATATTTCCTTCAATTTTCATATGATCCTGCTCCTGACATCCTGGCTAGTTTTCGTCTGCAACTCGTTTAAGTTCGCCCATGGTGTTCTGCAACTTTTTCTCCAGTATTTTTACTTCTTCAGGAGATACATTTGTCTTTTTCTGTATTTCATTTTTGATTTCAGCAATTTGCTTTTCAAGGATTTTAGCCTCATCAAAGCAATTGCCTGCTGTCCACGCACAGGCCAATTGTTGCTGGTGCGTCATTGCAAAAACCGGACTCGCTGCAGACATCAGAAACGCCGACATTACTACCAATGCACTTGTTTTCATGACTTACTCCTTTTTATTTTGATATTTCAGGGCTCATTTCCCTGAATCCGTACATACATTTTTTGCTACATTTATTACTCACTCCCCCCGCCCAGAACCTTGTAGAGCGTGACCAGATTACTGAGTCGTGTGAGGTTAACGCTGATCAGCCCCTGCTGTGCACTGTATAACGAGCGCTGCGAATCCAGCACGTTCAGATAGCTGGTGACACCGCTGTTGTAACGGACCTGTGAGAGTCGGTAGCTTTCAGACGTAGCATGAGTCAGTGACCGTTGCGCCTCCAGCTGTTCTGCCACCGTGCCGTTCTGGGCCAGGGCATCAGCAACCTCCCTGAAGGCTACCTGAATAGCCTTTTCATACTGGGCCAGAAAGATATCCCGGTCCCGTTCGGCCACGGTGAGGCCGGCCCTGTTCCTGCCGTAATCGAAGATCGGCAGGGTGAACTGGGGCGCAAAGCCCCAGGCAAGCGAACCGGGCGAGAAGAGGCCGGTCAACTGGTCGCTGGAAGTCCCGGTGCTCGTATTGAGTGTTATTCGGGGGAAAAAGGCGGCCCGTGCTGCGCCAATGTTGGCGTTGGCGGACATGAGTTGATGTTCTGCCTGCATGATGTCAGGACGGCGCTGGAGCACCTCGGACGGCACACCAGGCGGCAGTTCCCGCAGGGCTCCCACCGCATTGAATCCGTAAGGCAAAAGCTCTGCCGGTAACTGAGCGCCGACAACCAGAGTCAATAGGTTTTCATCCTGGGCCACCTGTGTGGTAAACCGGGCCACGTCTACCCGGGCAGAATCCACGCTGGTTTGTGCCTGATGCAGATCCAGTTCCGATGATGCACCAGCNNTCAAGGGCCAGTTTCAGACGTTCCCTGTCAGCTGCCAGGGTCAGGTAATTATTGGCTACCTCCGATACCAAGCTGATCTGGATGCTGCGTCGCGCCTGGTCGCTAGCCAGAAACTGCTCCAGGGCCTGGTCCTTCAGGCTCCGGATGCGGCCAAAAAAGTCCAGCTCATAGGTGCTTAAACCCAGATTCAGGCTGTAGTTCCGGGAGATCATGGATTGCCCGGTGCCGGATACCTCTGCCGGCAGGCGCTGGACGCTGCCACCCGCATTGGCATTTATCGACGGCAGGAGATCCGCACGCTGAATCCGGTACTGGGCTCGTGACTTTTCCACATTCAGCGCTGACACGCGCAAATCACGGTTATTGGCCAAAGCCAGCGTGATCAGCTTTTGCAACTGCGGATTGACAAAGAATTCGTCCCACTTCAGGGCGGAGGCCGCAGGATCACCCGCTTGAGCGACGCTGTTCTTGTAGGCCGGGCCTGTGGGCCAGGCGGCGGCAACCGGCGCATCCGGTCGGGTATAGCGCGGAGCC
Organism: Geobacter sp.; assembly: GCA_003499925.1. Taxonomy (GTDB): domain Bacteria; phylum Desulfobacterota; class Desulfuromonadia; order Geobacterales; family Geobacteraceae; genus Geomonas. The sequence continues at coordinate 1,495 of DNRQ01000008.1, read as the reverse complement.
ATGGTAGTGCAGCCCGCGAGGCAGGCGCTTGCTATGCTCAGGATTGCTATTCTGCGGATCATGTAAGTGCTCCTTCTTCCGTGACAGCATCGGGCTGTTTCACCTTGAACCATATTGCATAGAGGGCCGGCAGGAAGAGCAGCGTCAGAACCGTTCCGACCCCAACTCCGCCGATCAGAACATAGGCCATCGATCCCCAGAAACTGGAAAATGTCAGGGGGATAAAGGCAAGCATGGCAGCCACGGCGGTCAGGACTACCGGGCGCGCACGACGTACGGTGGATTCCACGATTGCATCGTAATCACTCAGTCCCGCTGCCTGATCGTGGCGAATCTGGTCCACGAGAATCAGTGTATTGCGCATGATGATCCCCGCCAGCCCGATCAGCCCGAGAATTGCGTTAAAACCGAACGGCTGATGACATATGAGAAGGGTTGGCACGGCCCCGACCAGGCCAAGAGGGGCGGTGGCAAACACCATGAACATGGTGGCGAATGAACGGACCTGAAGCATGATGAAGATCAGCATCAGAAGTATCATCGGCGGGAAAAGCAGCCCCAGTGCCGTATCGGCCTTCATGCTCTCTTCCACGGAACCACCCGTTTCCATGCGGTATCCGGCGGGCAGGGCTGCTTTCAGCTTTGCTAGTTTGGGTAGAATTTGTGCCGTTACATCCGGAGGCTGGACCCCGTCGACAACATCTCCCTGAACCGCGATACATGGCTCGCGGTTGTAGCGTTTCAGCAACGGATCTTCCATCCGGGACTCGAAATGCCCAATCTGTGACAGAGGTATTGAGCGCCCGTCTATTGAGGTCAGGGAAACATTAGCGATGTTTTCCAGGCCGTGGCGCTCGGAACCGGGGCCACGAACCACAACGTCGACCGAACGGATGCCGTCGCGCATCTGGGTGGTGGGAGCACCGTTCAGAATCGCCTGTAGTTGCAACCCGGATTCTTTCGGGGTGAGGCCGAGGAGGCGCAGGCGATCCTGATCGAGTGCCAATCGCTGGCTCGGAGTCCGTTCACCCCAATCCAGGTGCACATCACGCAGGTTCGGATTTTCAGCCATGATGGCTCGGGCAGCACCGGCAATCCGGCGCAGTTCATTGATGTCCGGTCCCATGACGCGGAAAAGCACCGGAAACGGGACGGGTGGGCCGAATACGTATTGTTTCACTCGCACGCGTGCTTCGGGGAAGGCACCCTGTGCAATGATCCGGCGAAGTTTTATCTTGAGCGCATCGCGTGCAGAAGAGCCTTTGGTCAGGACGACGATTTGGGCAAAGGCTGGGTTAGGTAATTCGGGGTTCAACGGCAGTATGAAGCGGGGTGCGCCTTGGCCGATATAGCTGGTCACCACTTTGACCTCTGGTTCGGCCAGAATCGCTTTTTCTATGTTCTTGACCGATCTGTCGGTTGCTGCAAATGCGCTGCCGGGGGGGAGGTTTACCTCGACCGTCAATTCTGTGCGGTCCGAGTTGGGAAAAAACTG
>DNRQ01000086.1 GCA_003499925.1 Geobacter sp. | reverse complement strand
CCGATCCAGCTCTCGGCCCAGCGGCTGCGCAAGCGCTACCTGTCCCGCTTCGAGGGGGAGGAGAAGGTGTTCGACGAGTGCACCGCCATGATCATCAAGTCGGTCGACGAGCTGAAGGGGCTGGTGGACGAGTTCTCCAACTTCGCCCGCATGCCCGCCGCCGTCCCCTCGTCAAACGACCTGAACGCGATCATCAAGGAGGCGCTCACCCTCTACGTGGAGGCGCACCGACGGATCCGCTTCACCCTGAACACCGACGACGGGATGCCGGCCATCCTGCTGGACCGGGACCAGATCAAACGGGTGCTGATCAACCTCCTGGACAACGCGGTCGCCGCCATCGAGGGGGAGGGGGAGATCGAGCTCTCCAGCTGCTACGACCGCGAGCTCAAGATGGCCACCTTCAGCGTCTCCGACACCGGCCACGGCATCGCGGCGGAGGACCGCCCCAGGCTGTTCGAGCCGTACTTCTCCAGGAAGAAGAGCGGCTCCGGACTGGGCCTTGCCATCGTCAACACCATCATCACCGACCACCACGGCTTCATCAGGGCCAAGGAAAATTTCCCCAAAGGGAGCAGGTTCATCATCGAGCTCCCGGCGGACGCCGCCTGAAATGCCCCTTAACTAACGGAACAACCCATGCAGCTGAGAAATAAAAGAGCCTGGATACTCCCGCTTGCGGCAACCATCGTCTCCGTCATCGTCCTCGGCGCGAGCCTCTTGCCGAGGTTCCTCGACCTCGACACCTACAAAGAGGAGATCGTGGCGCAGGTGAAAAGCGCGCTGAAGCGTGACCTGCAGTACCAAAGCGCCGAGTTTTCCCTGCGTTACGGCCTCTCCTTCAGCTTCGGGGGGGTCGCCATCAAGGAGAAGGACGGCCTCGGCGACCTGGTCACCGCCGAGCGCCTCACCATCAGCATCGCCCTGGTCCCCCTGCTGCGCCGGGAACTGGTGCTGTCGCGCATGCACCTGGTGCGCCCCGTGCTAAAGCTCTCCCGGGACCGCGACGGCGTGTTCAACGTGAGCGACCTGTTCCAGGCGACGCCGGGGGGGGGCTCCCCCGGGATCAGGGGTATCGAGCTCAAGAAGGCTCGCGTCAGGTTCACCGACCTGGCGCTCTCCGAAACCCCGCTGGTGACCGAACTCTCCGAGACCGACCTCTACCTGAGCTGGCTGGCCCGCGGCAAGGATTGCGATTTCAAGCTCTCCGGCGAACTTGTTTCCGGCGCAGGCCGGGTGCCGCTTCTTATCGCCGGGGTCGCCAAGATTCCCGCAGCAGGTCAGCCGCTGAGCTCCCTGGAGCTCTCCGGCAGGGTCCGCACCGGCCCCCTCGACGCGGCGCAGTTCTGGCCCTACTACAGCCGCTACGTCCCCTTCAAAAGCCTCTCGGGTGCGCTGGCGCTGGAGGCGAGTTTCAGGGGGTCGCTGGCCGGCTTCCAGGCCAAGGGGGATTTCGAGGCGACCCGGGTCAACCTCGACTACCCGCAGGTGTTCCACGCGAGGCTTACCCCGAAGTCGCTGAAGGCCGCCTGGGAGCTGGAATTTTCCGGCGACAGCCTCGATATCGGTTCGCTCAAGCTCAACCTGGACGGGCTCAGCGTCCAGGGGAGCTGCCGGCTCTCCGACATCCGCTCCAAGGACCTGCGCATCACGGCCAAGGCCACCAGCAACCGCTTCGACCTGCGCAGTTTCCGCCAGTACATCCCCTACGGCATCATCGTGGACGGCACCGCGGACTTCATCGAGCAGAAGATCATGGGGGGGGAATTCCAGCTGGACCAGGGGAGGCTCGACGGCAGGGTAAGCCAGATCCTCCATATGGAGCTGGGCCAGAACTACAACATCCTGTCGGTTCGGGCGCGGGTCGATGAGGGGGTGGTCGCCTACGGCTCCGGCTTTCCCGTGTTCAGCGGCGTCAAGGGAGTGCTTGAGCTGGCAGGGAAGGACTTCAACCTGAAGGGGATGACCGGCAGGTTCGGCACCTCCCCGATCGCGCTGGAGGGACGCATAGCGGACTACTGCATGCTGACCCCGAGCAGGTACCTCTTCTCGGCGAACCTCAATCCAAGGCAGCAGGAGGCGCTCTGGCTTCTGGGGGAGAAGCTCACCCTCTCGGACGGCTCCAGCATGAGGCTCAAGGGGGAGGGGACCTCGTCCCTGTACCGCCTCTCCGGCGACTGGGACCTCGCCTCCAGTTCATACAGCTTCTCGGATCTGATCGCCAAACCAAAGGCGCGTCCCAACACGGTAGGGTTCGACGTCACCCTGGACGAGAAGGAGTACCGCTTCACCACCCTGAACTACCATCTGGCGCCGCTGTCGTTGTCCGCTACCGTGACGAGCGGCTATGACGGTCCGGTGAGCCTCGAGCTGAAGAGCAACCAGTTCCAGGCGGCGGAAATCGCCCCGCTGGTGCCGGTGGCGAGCAGATACCAGCCTTCGGGGCGGATGCAGGCGCTTTTGCGCGCCAGCGGGCCGGGGCTGGACCGTCTCTCCTGGGGGGGCAATGTCGCCCTCTCCGGCGTCTCCTTCAAGGCAGGGGAAAAGATCAAGCCGGTCACCGGCGTGAACGGGAGCATCCGCATCAGCGGCGAGACCCTGGAGAGCTCGCAGCTCTCGGTCAGGCTGGGGAGCTCGACCATCTACGGACGGGGCACCCTGAGCGGCTTCAAGGCGCCGAGCTTCTCCCTCTCCTTCACCTCGCCGGTACTCGACCTGGCGGACCTGGGCTTTCCCCAGGGGCGGCTGCCGCTGCGCGCCGAGAAGGTGCAGGGGAACCTGAGCTACAGCAAGGACAACCTGCAGATCGGCTCCCTCTCCGGCACCCTGGGCAAAAGCGTCCTGCAGATGAAGGGGAGCGTCAAGGATCTGAAGCAGCCGGTGATCGAGCTCGCCATCACCTCCCCGCACCTGGAACTGGACGACCTCACCCCGCTTTTCGGCGCCTCCACGGGCGATGGAAGCCGCCTCACCCTCAAGGCGCAGCTCTCCGCCTCGGAAGGGAAGCTGCAGGAGATCCCGTTCCAGAACCTTAACTGCCTGCTCCTGCTCGATGACAAGATCCTCTACCTGCAGCCCTTCGAGTTCGCCAGCCTGGACGGGGAGGTCTCGGGGAAGATGCGCATGGATTTCGGCTCCGGCACGCCACGCTACCAGATGAACTGCGATCTGCAGCGGGTCTCGGCCGAGCGGCTCATGCACGCCATGGGGGTGAAAAAGCAGGAGCTGACCGGCACGCTCTCGCTGCAGGGCGAGCTCTCCGCCAAGGGGGAGAGCTCCGCCGAGCTGCGCAAAAGCGCGCTGGGCGCGGTGAAGCTCAAGGTCGAGCACGGCAGCATCAGGAAGTTCTCCACCCTCTCCAAGATCTTCTCCATACTGAACGTCTCGCAGCTTTTGAAGTTCCGGCTTCCGGACATGGTCTCCGGCGGCATGCCGTACAACAGGATCACGGGCGACTTCGCCATCAAGGATGGCACCGCCTCCACCGAAAACCTCTATCTCGACAGCAACGCCATCAATCTCTCCGCCGTCGGCAAGCTCGACCTGCTGAAAAACGAGCTCGATCTCAACATCGGGGTGAGGCCGCTGCAGACGGTGGACAAGGTGGTGAGCAAGATCCCGATCGTCGGCTGGATCCTGACCGGCAAGGACCGCTCCCTGATCACCACCTACTTCGAGGCGAAGGGGCCGATCGAGGACCCCAAGGTGACGGCCGTACCGGTCAAGTCGCTGGCAAAGGGTGTGCTGAACATCTTCCAGAGGGTCTTCGAACTGCCGGGACGGCTGATCACCGACACGGGCGAGGTGATCATCGGCAAGTAGCCCAGGGCCTTGCGCGCCCCGATTTGGCGCGGTTGTCCCGCTCCGTGAAGCATAAGATGGAAAGCCCCCATTGCGGATGCACTTTTTTATTGTAAAGATTGCGAAAGTTATGCTATTTTGACCACCGTTAAAGCTTAAATTTATCCAACGCGGAGGAAACTGTGAAGAAGACTTTAGTGGTCATGTTGGCAATTGTTGCTGTGGCAGCTGCCGGCTGCAAGAAAAAGGAAGAAGCACCCAAGGCTATGGCTCCCGAGGCTGCACCCGCAGGGCAGGCCGCCGCTCCCGGCGCCGATCCCCATGCAGGCCTCAAGCCGCAGGAAGTCAAGCCCGGCGCAGGCCACAAGGGCAAGGTCCTGGAGACCATGGACTCCGGCGGCTACACCTACGTGCAGGTCGATGAGAACGGCCAGAAACTGTGGGTTGCCGCAATGCAGACCCCGGTGAAGGTCGGCGACACGGTCGAATTCCCGGATTCCCCGCCGATGGTCAACTTCCAGAGCAAGACTCTGAAGCGCACCTTCGACAAGATCATCTTCGCACCGGGCCTCGCCGTCAACAAGTAGGCGCTCCTGCAGCAAGAGCTGACAATAAAAAAAGGGGTGCGACCGTCTTACGGTCGCTCCCCCTTTTTTTGGCCCGAAACGCCCGGCTTCCGCTGAAGCAACTCCCTCTCGTCCCCCCTCCCGACCTCCCCCCTCCGGGGGGAGGAGAGTAGGCAGGTGCCAGCCAAGATGAACCTTTTCTCGGGCAAGCGCGCAGGACGTCCTTCCGCGCGCTAATCCGATTTCCTTCCGGGAGTGCCCCCGGCCGCGGCCAGCCCCTCCAGAGCCGAGGCATCGGCCGGGTCCAGCTTGAGCGCCCGGGCGAAATGGCGCCTGGCAGAGGCCGGGTCGCCGGCCGCCAGGGCGATCTCACCCAGCGCAACGAAGGCCGGCAGGTGACGGGGAACCAGCTTCAGGAGTTCCCGATAGGCGTTGCGGGCAGCCGCGAAGTCGCCCACCCTGGCCTGAAGCCCCCCCAAGAGCAGAAAACCCCACGGATTTTCCGGCTCCGCCCGGACCATGCCCCGGTACAGCGCCAGGGCCCCCTCCAAGTCCCCCTCCTGCTCCAGAGCCTCGGCGCAGAGCATCTCGGTCACGAAGCAGTAGCCGAGAAGCGCACGCTGCCGGGCGAACTCCTGAGCGCCGAAGCGCCCCTTTCTGCCGGCCCTGCCCAGCGCCTTCAGTATCGAGAGCCGCGCCCGCTCCACGAACGGGTCGCTGCGCACCAGGAACCCTTCGCCCCGCTGCTGTTCGAAAAGGTCTCCGGGAACCTCGCCGCTGCGCAGCGCCCTGGCGAAGAGCTGGGTCCCGGGATAGTAGACCAGCGGAGAGACCTGGCCGTCCTGGGGCCTGATCCTGTCGATGAGACGCACCGTCTGCTGCAGGTCGTCCTCCCCTTCTCCGGGAATCCCGGTGATGAGGTAGACGGAAAGGTTGATGCCGACGCGCCGCACGGCTGCCGAGGCGCGCTCCACGTCGGCCGGCAGTATCCGCTTGCCGAGCGCCTTGAGCATCCCCGGGGAGCCCGACTCCACCCCGAACTGGATGCACTCGCAGCCGGCCCGCTTCATGGCGACCAGCATCTCCTCGTCGACCGCGGTGACCCGGGACTGGCAGTTCCAAAGGACATGGAGGCGCTCTTCCTGCAGAAGCCGGCAGATCTCCAGCACCCGGCCCCGGTCCGCCGTGAAGGTGTCGTCGCGGAAGGAAAAGTAGATCAGGCCGTAGCGCTCCTTCAACAGGCGGATCTCCCGGACCACGGAGGCAGGGGAGCGAAAGCGCACCCCCCTGCCCCAGAACAGCGGCGAGGAGCAGAAGAGACAGCTTGCCGGACAGCCGCGGGAGGTGATGACGAACTCGAGCTGGCGCCGGTAATCGACCCCGATACCCTCTGCCGCCCCCTCCCCCGGCATCGGGAGGAGGTCCAGATCGCCGATCGGCGCACGGGGCGGTCCGGCGACGGCGCCCTCCCCCACGCGACAGGCGATGCCGGCCAGACCGGCAACGGCACCCCCGGAGGCCAGGGCCGCGAGGAGTTCGACCAGGGTCGCCTCCCCCTCGCCCAGCACCACGGCATCGAGCGCCGGGTGGCGGGCCAGCTGCTCCTGCCAGGCGTGGGTGGCGTGGGGGCCGCCCAGCAGCACGAAACAGCCGGGGACCAGCTCCTTGGCGACTGCTGCCAGCCTCAGCGACTCAACCCGGTTGTGGGTGAACTGCGAGATCCCTACCACCTCGGGGCGCAGCCTCTTCAGGAGCTGCCGGACCCGGTCCCAGCCGAAACCGGAGAGGTTTGCCAGCGTCACCCGGTGTCCCGCCTCGCGCAGCACGGCGTCCAGAGAGAGGAGCCCCACCGGCAAAAGCGAGGTGAAGGGATCGTCTGCCCCTTCGGGATGTGACTTGTATGCCAGGAGAACCTTCATCTGCACCCATAAAAAAAATCCGGCCAGAGGCCGGATTAGTTAAGTTTGTTGACTGTGTGGCGGCCCTAGTTGCTGCTGGTCAGGCCGAGGGACTCTTCGGTGATGGTATCGTCGGTGTTGTCCTCCTCGACGCCCAGGATCAGGTCGTCGAACTTGAAGACCTCCGGATTCACCTTGGTGATCCGCTTGGCCCCCAGGAACCTGGAGCGGTAGTAGGAGGTGTTCATCGAGGAGATCACCACCCTGCGGTCCCGGGACGAGGCGTGGATCATCTTGTTGTCGCCGAGATAGATACCGACATGCGAGGCGTAGGAGGCGTAGGTGCTGAAAAAGATCAGGTCACCCTTCTGCAGGTCGCCCGGCGCCACCGTGCTTCCCACCTCGAACTGCTCACGCGCGGTGCGCGGCAGCGACACCTCCAGTTCGCGGAACACCTTCTGCACGAAACCGGAACAGTCGATCCCCCCCCTTGAGGTCCCTCCGAAGCGGTAGCGGGTGCCGAGGAAGCCGTAGGCCGACTTCTTCAACTCCTTGATGCCGTCCACCTTGAGCTCCGTGTTCTTCCTGAGGTCGACCTGCTGCTCCGGCTCCATCTCGGTCAGCTCTAGCAGGCTCTGCTCATAATCCTTCTCGTTGAAGAGGTCGCTGTGCCGCAACTGCAGCCTCTTGGCGACCTTGGCCCGGGGCTCCTCCACCGGCTCGCTTTCCCTGAGCACCAGGAGCTTCCCCGCCTTGACCCGGCTGCTGGCCAGGCCGTTCAGGCGCTTGAGCTCCGCTACGGAGACCCCGGTCTTCTTCGCGATACGGGAGAGCGTCTCGCTCTTCTTCACCTTGTACACGGAAGCGCCGGCAGAACCGGCGGCGGCTACGGTGCGGGGCGGGATGACCAGAAGCAGGCGCGGCTTGATGCTGTTACCCACCAGGTTGTTGGCCGCCTTGAGCTCCTCCACTGTGACATGGTACTTCTTCGCGAGGGTGTGTATGGATTCGTTCTTTTTTACGCGATGGGTCTTTGCGGCAAGGGCCAGGGAAGGGAATGAAAGGATGATAATGCATATGGTCAATAGCTTTAGGCCATTTATCATGAATCCTCCTTCATTTGTTTTAAAATAAATCGTCGGTGCGTCGTTTTATATAACAATTGCGTGACAATGTCAACCCTTACCACCCCGCAGCGCCGATTTAAATTAGATTCCGTTACGATATCGGACGGTTACAGAGGCACAATTAGAGGTCCGAGCAGTGCGAAGAGGTCCGGCTCACCCGGCACTCCGAGTGACGCTCTGCTGCCGCTAGCGCCCCCTTGCTCCCTCCTTATCGGTCTTACGCTCGGTCGTGACCCGGACCAGGGAGCGCCCCATGCTGGCAACCACCACGCCGGGCGGGAGCTTGATGTCCTCTTTCCTGATCGGCATGCTGTTTCCCCCCTCCTTGGCCTTGGACAGATCGATGTCGATCACGATATCAAGCTGCCTCGGGGAGGCCACCAGGTTGGAGTACGCCTTGAGCTGGAGATCCACCTCCTCGGGGGTGCTCCGGGTCAGGGTGAGCGTTTCGGGAAGGTTGTGGAAGGTGATGGGAGCCGTGACGGTGAAGATCTCCCCCTGCCTGAAGGTGATCAGGAGCCAGCTCACCACGACCAGCACGAAGACGGCGAGCTTGGGCCAGAAGTTGGCGAACAGCCGGGACTTGAGCCCCACCCTCTGCGCCTCGCGCGAGAGCGGCAGCAGCAGTGAGGTCAGCTTCTCGTGGAGTTCCCCCTGGGATCGGATCAGCTCCAGTTCCCCGGCAAGCGACAGGGAGACCTCGCCGCGCTCCTCGGAGACGATGACGATGACCGCATCGGAGCGCTCCGAAAGCCCCAGCCCCGCCCTGTGCCGGGTGCCCAGATGCTGGGGCACCTCCGGGTTCACCGAGAGCGGCAAGTGGCACGAGGCCACGGCCACCCTGCCGTCCTTGATCAGCACCGCGCCGTCGTGCAGCGGGGAGACCGGCAGAAAGATGCTGGTGATCAACTGGCCGCTTACCAGGCAGTCCAGGGGAACGCCGTGCAGGATGCACTCGTCGAGGAGCTCCTCGCGCTGGAAAACCACCAGGGCACCGATCCGCTTGGCCGCCAGGTCGAATACCGCAGCCGAAAACTCCATCAGATCGACCCGGACCCCGGTCTCCTCCCGGTCGAAGAAGTTGCGCAACAGGCTCAGCCGGTAGAGCGCCTGGCGGATCTCTGCCTGGAACACCACGATGAGCAGGACCAGCAGCACGGTACCCAGTTCCTGCAGGATCCAGCTGGTCATGAAAAGCCCGAGGTTTTTGGTGACGAAGTAGATGACGCCCAGGACCAGCAGCCCGATCACGACCTGGAGCGCCTTGGAGTTCTTGAACCAGCTGTAGAGCTGGTAGACCAGGAAGGTCATGATGAGGATATCCGCTATGTCCTGGGGCCGGAAATACGGGAACAACCTTGCCTCCTGTTACAAGTGACGCGGGGATCGGCTGGGCGGCGCAGGCCGTGACCGGTGGGCGAAAATGCGATTTGGCCGTTTTTGCTGGCATGACGTGCCGCTTTATGCTAAAAAACAAGCCTCGTGGCGGCTGCGGCCTCCGCAAACAAGCTAGAATTTATAGCATTTCGAGCATTAAAAAGGTAGGAAAATATGTACCCATTGTCGGAAAAGGGTGAACGGATACGCGACATGTTCGGGAGTATCGCCCCGCGCTACGACCTTCTGAACAGGCTGCTTTCGCTGGGCATCGACCGGCGCTGGCGCCGCTTTGCGGTCGGCAAGATCGGGCTTTCCGGAGCCGGCCGCGTCCTCGACGTAGCGACCGGAACCGGTGACGTAGCGCTTGAGATCGCCGCCCAGACCCCCGCTTCGGTAAGCATAGTCGGGGTCGATTTCTGCAAGGAGATGGTCGATCTGGGACGCGTGAAGGTGGAGGGGTCCCCCCATGCGGGGCGGATCACCCTGCAGGTGGCACCTTGCGAGGACATTCCCTTCGAGGACAAGAGCTTCGACGCCGCCACCATCTCCTTCGGCATCAGGAACGTGGTGGACCGGATCAAGGGGCTCTCCGAGATGCGCCGGGTGCTGAAGGAGGGGGGGAGGATCGTGATCCTGGAGTTTTCCACCCCGACCTCGCCGCTGTTCAGGTCGCTGTACCACTTCTATTTCCTGAAGATGCTTCCCAAGATCGGCGGCCTCTTCTCCAGGTTCAGCGCCTACCAGTATCTGCCCGACTCCGTGCTCGAGTTTCCCTCCCGGGAGACCTTCAAGGCGATGATGGCCGAGGTGGGATTCAAGAACGTGCAGCATTTCGACCTGACCGGCGGCATCGCCACCGTCTACTTGGGAACCAGGTAGAGGCAGGGGTGAGGCAGGTAAAGGAAAAGGAAAAGTCTTGAAGCTTTTCCTTTATCTGCTTCACCTCTTTACTTTACCTGCCTCACCCTGCCTCTCACTGCTTCATCTCTTTACCTTTATCTGCTTCACCCTGCCTCTCACTGCTTCATCTCTTTACCTTTACCTGATTCATCCTGCCTTCTGAAACAGGATCCGGGCCACCGGGGTCTCCCCGGAAGGGTCTTCCTCAAGGAGCAGCACGCGTCCCTGAAAACCCGCGAAAAGCCGCTCCAGTTCGCCCGGTTGCAGCAGGAATTCTCCGGTGTGTACACCCTGAAGGGTCGGGGCGTTCAGGATGGTCTCCATGAGGATGACCCCGCCCGGGGCAAGCGCCTCGACCAGGGCCGGAATCAGCGGCCTGAGCAGGAAGTTGAAGTCGACGATGAGGTGGTAGATCCCCTGCAGGCGATACTGTTCCAGGTCGGCCCTGACGAAGTTCACCTGCAAGCCCAGTTGTGCCGCCCGGTTCCTCCCCCTTGCCAGCCCCCGCCCCGAGACGTCGACGGCGTCGACCTCAAACCCGTTTTGCGCCAGGAAGATGCCGTTTCGCCCCTCTCCACAGGCGATATCCAGCGCCCGCCTCCCCGTGACCAGAGAACGGATCAGTTCCAGCTTCTCAGCCAGGAGCCTGGAGGGCGCCAGGGAAAACAGATGATCTTTGCCGCCGTAGCGCTCGTCCCACTTGATACGATCCGCCTCCATCGTTACCCCCCTCGCCCGCTGAACCCCACTGCCATTAAGTTAAGCTCCTACCTGCTGTCAGCTCCCCTCCCTTGATGCCCTTGATGGGAGGGGGTGGGGGGCACTGCCATTAAGTTAAGGGAATGAGAGGTAGGGTGGGCCGTGCCCACCACAACCGCATCCTGATGGTGGGCACGGCCCACCCTACATGATTCACGGAAT
>DNRQ01000076.1:9463-9696 GCA_003499925.1 Geobacter sp. | reverse complement strand
CAAACCTGCCGGAGATTGCATGAAAATTGTCGACAAGATAGCTAACGGGGAGCAGTTCCTCTCCTTGGAATTCTTCCCACCCAAGGAGAAGTCCGAATGGCCCGCCTTTTTTAAGACAGCCGGAAGGCTGTCGCAGCTGAATCCCCTGTTCGCCTCGGTCACCTATGGGGCTGGCGGAAGCACCAAGGGGGACACGCTGGAGATCGTCACCCGGCTGAAAAAGGAGCACGGCC
>DNRQ01000076.1:0-9425 GCA_003499925.1 Geobacter sp. | reverse complement strand
CATGGGGATCGGCGTGGCCGGCTACCCCGAGATCCACCCGGAGGCGCTCGACCCGGAATCGGATCTCGCGTACCTCAAGCTGAAGCTGGATCAGGGGGGCGACTTCGTCATCACCCAGCTTTTTTTCGACAACAGCCACTATTTCGATTTCGTCCTGAGAGCCCGTGCAGCGGGTGTTGACAAGCCAATCATTCCCGGTATCATCCCGGTGGTGAGCCTCAAGGTGATCCGGCGCATCGCCTCCATGTGCGGCGCCAAGCTTCCCTCGGACTACCTGGCGGAGCTGGAAGAGGCCGACAGGTCCGGCGGTGCCGCGGCCGTTCAGCAGCTCGGAGTGGCCTACGCCAGGCGGCAGGCGCAGGAACTTCTGGCCGCAGGCGTCCCGGGGGTTCACATCTACACGCTAAACCGTGACCAGGCGGTACTTGACCTGGTAGAGGGGCTGCTCCCCTCGTAGGGGCGAGTTCAGATGGCCCTGACTTGCGGCATCATGTTGATTCCATGGGAGGAGACTTCGTGGATAACCTGATAAAGATCGGCATCAGTTCCTGCCTTTGCGGCGAGAAGGTCCGCTACGATGGCGGCCATAAGCACGAGCGTCAGCTGACCGAAACCCTGGGCAAGTTTTTCACGCTGCTTCCGGTCTGTCCCGAGGTCGGCAGCGGCATGCCGACACCGCGCGAGGCGATGCGCCTGGAGGGGAATCGGGCCCACCCGCGGCTGATGACCGTCGAGAGCCGGATTGACCTCACCGATCAGATGCGGAGCTACTGCGTCGAGAAGGTTGCCGAGTTGCAGCGCGAGGAGATCTGCGGTTTCGTCTTCAAGATGAACTCCCCGAGCTCCGGACTGCACCGGGTCAAGGTCTACAACAGCGGCATGCCGGTCAGGTACGGTCGGGGGCTGTTCGCCGCCGAAATAGTAAAATGGTTCCCCCATCTCCCGGTCGAGGAAGAAGGGGTGCTCGCGGATGCGATCCTCAGGGAGAACTTCATCGAGCGGGTCTTCACTTACTCACGCTGGAAAGGATCCCGATGACGACGACTAAAATGCTACCGTTCGTGCTGTTTTGCCTGCTCTGCCTGGCGAGTTTCGCAACAGCCCCTGCCGCCCTGGCCGATTACTACAAATACACCGACAGCCGCGGGGGAATCAGCATCACCAACAATCTCGATTCCGTCCCCGCCAAGTACCGCTCCACGATGAAGGTGGTGCGGGAGAGTCCCCAAAAGGATGCCGGCGCAGGCAATCAGCTGCAGCAGCCCCAGCCGGAACCTGAAGCCGCCGCTCCCGAGCAGACCGGCGCCGCGGCGCCTGCCGAGGCGCCCACCGGCAAGTTCGCGGAGCTTTCGGCCCGATTCCCCTGGTTCAAGCCGCTGGTATACGTCGGAATCTTCCTGGCAACCTTTGTGGTCATGATCAAGGTGACCGCCCTGCTCCCCTCGCCGCTACTGGCCAAGGTGATCTACCTTGCCTTTTTCCTCGGCGTCTTCGTTTTCCTCTACAAGGCCTACGTGGCACATGTGGTGGAGAGTACCGCGAAGATAAAAGAGAAAGCGGCCATCATGATGAAGAACTCGACGGTGCGGGAGCTACCCCAGCCAGAGGGCGATGCGGCTGCGCCTGCGGCAAAGTAACATCGACGCATCCCGCTCGCGCCCAGCAGCATCCTTGAAGGTGCAGGGCGTTCCCGGGGATCGGCTCGTGGAGGCGATGCGGCCGTACCTGCTGGGGATCCTGGATGTGCGCCAGAGCTAGCCTCGGCAGTTTCGCGGGAATTGAAGGAGAAGGGGTGCCATGCATCTGATCCAGATTTTGCTGCCGCTCTATGACAACGAGGGGGAACCGTTCCCGCAGGACGAGTTCCTGCGGGTGCGCGATGCCCTCTCGGAGCGTTTCGGCGGCATAACCACCTACATGCGCTCACCGGCGCGCGGGCTCTGGAAGGAAACCCGCGACACCACGGTTCATGACGACATCGTGATCTACGAGGTGATGACGGCCGAGCTGGATCGCGACTGGTGGAAAAGTTATCGGGAGAAGTTGACGGTGAATTTCCGCCAGGCGCTGCTCATCGTGAGGGTAAGCGAGGTACAGCTGCTGTAGCTGCAAACGCCGGGGTAGAAGGCGGGGTGCGCGGGACAGTGCGGCCACCCCCTGCAGATCTGAAACAATGGCCGGTGTCGCAGCGTTGATCAGTCAGCGCGCGGCACCGGCTTTTTGCGTTCTCACGGGTCACCGTGACTTTGAAGCAAGTTCTAAGAGGTGGGATCGGCTGATCTCCCCTGGTGGGATTTGTCTCGTTCCCAAGCTCCAGCTTGGGAACGTAAATTGTCCTTGAAGCTCCGCTTCGCTTCGATGCAAAGCTGGAGCTTTGCCGGCGATGGCGTTCCCAAGCAGGAGCTTGGGAACGAGAAACAAGCAGGAGCTTGGGAACGAGAAACAAGCAGGAGCTTGGGAACGAGAAGCTGGCAGGAGCTTGGGAACGAGAAGCATGTCCCCTCTCCCCTGGTGGGGATAGGGCTAGGGAGAGGGGATGTACAGCCTCAGAATTAAACGGGAATTGGCCAAGCGTTGCCCGCTCTTCTATTGGGAGTTGCGACCTTCTAGGGAGCCTCGTACTTGTAGCCGACCCCGTAGATCGAGTGGATCAGTTCTTCGTCGGGTGCCACGGCGGCGATCTTCTTCCTGAGCTTCTTGATGTGGCTGTCTATGGTCCGGTCGCTCACGATCCGCTGGTCGGAGTAGATCCGGTCCATGAGCTGCGAGCGGGAGTAGATGCGCCCGGGGTTTTGATAGAGAAAATGCAGCAGTTTGAATTCTACCGCGGTCAGCTCCAGATCGCGGCCGTTGAGCACGGCGCGGAACTTTTCGGCCTCGAGGGCGAGGGCTCCGGTCGGGGGCGCCTGATGCTCGCCCGAGCGGCGCAGCACCGTTTTCACCCGCGCCACCACTTCGCGCGGACTGAAGGGCTTGCAGATGTAGTCGTCCGCGCCGAGTTCCAACCCGAGCAGGCGGTCGATCTCCTCGACCCGGGCCGTGATCATGATGATCGGCACCTCGGAAAAGGTGCGGACCTCCTTGCAGATATCGAGGCCGTCTCGCCCCGGCAGCATCAGGTCGAGCAGGATGAGATCCGGCAGGCGCTCCCGCACCCGCGGCAGCACCTCGTTTCCGTTGGCGACCCAGAGCGAGTCGAATCCCGACTGCTTCAGGTAGTCGCTCAAAAGGGTGGCAAGCTTCTCCTCGTCCTCGACGATCATGATGGTAGTCATGCTCTGCTCCCGGTAAGCGGCAGCTCGATGCTGATCAAGACGCCCCCCTTTGGCGAGGGGAGGGCGCGGATGCTCCCCTCGTGTGCCTCCACGATGTTCCTGCAGATGGTAAGGCCGAGACCCGCGCCGCCCAGGGCGCGGTTGCGGGAACTCTCCACCCGGTACAGCCGGTCGAAGAGTTTCTCCAGCTCCTCCGGGGTCACCCCCGGCGCGCTGTCGGCAAACTCGATGCCCGCCCGGTCTCCCCGGCGCTCCAGCCTGACCGAAAGCTCCCCGCCCGGATCGGTGTACTTCAGCGCGTTGTCCAGCAGGTTATCGAACAGCTGGTGCAGCCTCCCCGGGTCGGCAAAGACCTCGAACTCTCCCCCGGGGGCGAGTTCGGCGTCAAGCGAGATCCCCTTCTGGGCCAACTCCGGACCGAAGGAATCGAGCGCATCTGCCAGCATGTCGCGCAGGTCTACCACACTCTTCCGATAGGTGAGCGCTCCGATGTCGTAGAGCGAGATCTGGTACAGGTCGTCGACCAGGCGGCTTAGGTGCATCACCTCGACGTGGAGGGAGCGCATCGAATCGGGACCCGCCTGCCGGACGCCGTCCTGTACCGCCTCTATCTCTCCGCGCAGGATGGAGAGCGGCGTGCGCAGTTCGTGGGAGATGTCCGCCACCCAGCGGCGGCGCGCCTGCTCGTTCTTCTCCAGGGAGAGCGCCAGGGTGTTGAAGTCGCGGGCGAGCTGTCCCAGTTCGTCCTCCGGCCCGACGGCGACCCTGGTGCCGAACTCGCCGGTGGCCAGCCGGTGCATAGACGCGGCGAGCCTCCTGATCGGGAGCACCAGGCGGTTTGCCAGGGGAAGCGAGATTGCCGCCGAGATCAGCAGCATCACCGCGGCGACCAGCGCCATGGCGAGCTTTTGCTGCTTGACGAAAAGGAGCTGGTGGGTATCGGTGAGGCGCTGCCTTGGCCGCATGCCGAGGTATCCGACTACGCGGCGCTCGCTCACCAGGCGCTGAAAGTCGACCCGGTCCGGCTGGCCCGGCGGGCCTGCGATCCGGTTTCGGGCGGCATCGAGCAGCCAGACGCGGGTCTCGAAGCGGTGTCCGAAGCGCGGCGGCGGCTTCCGGCTGCTCAGGTTGGCAAATTTCGGGTCGGGCCGGGGGGGGCGTCTCTCCATGCGGTCCTGGCGCTCCTGATCGGTCCCCTCGCGCGGCAGCGTCGACGCCACCAGCCGGGACCAGGCGGCGGGGTCGTCGCGCAGGAAATCCCAGCCTCCCCGGACGCCGTAGGACTGCTCCAGCACCTCGGCCAGTTTCTCGAAGCGCTCCTTCTCGATGGTGTTCACGTAGGCGAGAAAGCCGCGCCCGATGCTCCACTGCATGATGAGAAACATGCAGACGACCACGGCGCAGGTCGCAGCCAGCATGGCCAGGAATAGCCGGTATTTGATCATGATCTTCATGGCAGCTCACGACTGGCGATTCTGCAGCAAACTCCCCGGACCACAGCTCGGAATGCCGCTACAAACTAACGTCTCTGAGTCTGTTTTTAGCATAGCCCCGGCAAATACGCCATGGACATCCTGATGCTGTCCGTGAATTTCACAATTCCTCCACATTTACTCCTCATTTCGCTGCTAGTTTAGCGGCATGGATAGGGATAAAAGAGCGTTTCGCACGAGATCCAGGATCCAGAGATGCTTGAGCCGGATGATTCCGGAAACCGTCGGACCGTCGGCCAAGAGCCGCAGGGGGTGCCTTATGAAAAAAGTCATGGCAGCAGTTGCAGCAGGAGCCGTCCTGGTCGTTGCCGGAGTGGCAACGGCGCAGGCTAGAGTTAATGTCAGCGTGAATATCGGGGTCCCTGTGGCGGTGGCGCCGATACCGCAGCCCGTATTGGCCACAACCTACGGGCCGGCGTCGCCATGGCAGGACGTGCAGCCGGAGATTTATTTCGACGAACCGCCCAGGTTCATCTATTCCCCAAACCTGGGCTTTCACGTCTCGGTCGGGATCCCGTACGATATTGCCTATATAAATAACGGTTACTACCTCAACAGGGGCGGTTACTGGTACCTGGCGCCTTCCTACTCGGGCCCCTGGTCGGTCGTGTCGCATCGCAGGCTCCCGCCGGGGCTGCGCCAACATCGCTACGAGCAGATCCGCCACTACCGCGATTATGAGTACGGGAGCTATGTGCGCGACCGTGATCGTTACCGCGGTACCTGGTACCAGCCGAACCGTATCCAACGAGTTCAGTACAGGGATGGGCGGATGAACCATCGGATCGAACAGCGCCGAGATCATTGGCACGGAAGGGATTGGAAGGATCGCAGGGATGGTCGCTGGAATGGCAAGGATGACCGCAGGGATGGCAGGGATCATGGCAGGGGACGGTAGAGATCGTTAGGGGGCGGTAGGGGAGGGGACTAAAGGAACCTCGGCGTTACCTGCTGAACTTGTACGGCTTTTTCAAGCGCGGCTGCTGCCCCTCGATAATATTCCGCCACCTTTTCCATGATTCATGATATAGTTTAGACTCTAATGAGGTCACGGACCCCAGGCCTTACAGGCTTCTGGGGTTTTTTGTGGCGGATATCAAACAGATAGGAGTAACAGTGGATTTCAAAGAGTTCAATTTGCACCCCCAGATTCAGGCCGGCGTGGAGGCCCTCGGGTATGTCACCCCGACCCCCATCCAGCTGCAGGCGATCCCCCCGGTAATGGACGGGCAGGACGTCATGGGGCTCGCCCAGACGGGAACCGGTAAGACGGCGGCCTTCGGCCTGCCGATGCTGCACCGCCTCGCCCAGGGAGAACGCGGCCGGGTCCGCGCGCTTGTCGTCGCCCCCACCAGGGAACTCGCCGAGCAGATCAACGATGCGCTCAACGCCATGGGGAAACTGACCCGCCTCAGGAGCGTCACAGTCTACGGCGGCGTCAACATAAACACGCAGATAAAGAGGCTGAAAGAGGGAGTCGAGATCGTCGTCGCCTGTCCGGGACGCCTGCTGGACCACATCTCCCAGGGAACCGTCGACCTCTCCAAGGTCGAGATGCTGGTTCTGGACGAGGCGGACCAGATGTTCGACATGGGCTTTCTCCCGGACGTGAAAAGGATCCTCAAGGTGCTCCCGACCGTCAGGCAGACCCTGATGTTCTCGGCGACCATGCCCGACGATATCAGAAAGCTGGCACACGACATCCTGCGCAAGCCGGTGACGGTCCAGGTGAGCCGGACCGCACCCGCCGCTACGGTATCCCATGCCCTTTACCCGATTTCCCAGCATCTGAAGACGCCGCTTCTCTTCGAACTGCTGAAGCACACCGACACCGAGAGCGTGCTGATCTTCACCAGGACCAAGCACCGCGCCAAGCGCGTCGGCGAGCAGTTGGAAAAAAGCGGCTACAAGGCCGCCTCGCTGCAGGGGAACCTGTCCCAGAACAGAAGGCAGGCGGCGCTGGACGGCTTCAGGGACGGCACCTTCCAGATCCTGGTGGCGACCGATATCGCGGCCCGCGGCATCGACGTCTCCCTGATCTCCCATGTCATCAACTACGACATCCCGGATACGCCCGAGGCGTACACCCACCGCATCGGCAGGACCGGCCGCGCGGCGAAGACCGGCGATGCCTTCACCCTGGTGACCCGTGAGGACGATCTGTTGGTACGGGGGATCGAGCGGGTGCTGGGAGGGCAGATCGAGCGGCGCACCATGGAGGGGTTCGACTACAGCGTGCCCGCGCCGAAGAAGGACGTGGAGTTCGTCAGGGCGCCACGCGAACCGCAGCGCCGCAAGGAGACCACGGCGAAGCCCGCCGGCGGCCGGCATGCGATGGGTACCGGGACCAAAACCGCCGCACCGCGCCCTGCCAGCCATGCCGCCCGCCGCAGCGGCAGATAGGAGAATTCAGTAAGCCGCTACGTCAACATAGGTATTTCGCTTAACACGCAAAGTCCCCCCTTTGAAAAAAGGGGGGACTTTGCGTTGGGGGCAATGATCATTCGCCCGCCTTCGGTTGTGTTCAACCCCTCTATCCCAACGTTGTCCGGCAAAGTTATCCCACTCCGTAGCAATCTCCCTAATCCGCCCCTCCGGGGCACCTTCTCCCAGGGAAGAAGGAACGAGTCTTGCCCTCGCCTCCACTCCCGTTTTTTGGTAGCCGCGACACTATCTGACTGTTCCACAAACAAGAGTCATTCAATTTCTCCACTCCCTACCTCGGAACTCGGCAATTTCGTTGCCTGTGCCAGAGCAGGTACGCCGTTTATGGTTTTGGATAAGATGGCGAGGGGGAGGGCGATGAGCGGCGGCCAGGATGGGATGTTGTAACTTTCCGAAAAGATAAGTTTTTTTAACATGGGCAGGACTAATGTTCAAGTTCGTATCGTCCGATAAGTCCCCCAAAGTCTATCGTCACACTCTCCTGCGGGGATGGAGACGCTGTCGGCTAGGCCACCCGTCAAATGCCGATAACGGTGCTGGGTGAGGAGATGACCTTCACTTATGTGAAAGGGGAGAGATATGACCGGAAAACAGAAGGTGCTCGTGGTGGACGACGATCGGCGCATGGTCAAAACCATCTGCGACATCCTGCGGGTCAAGGGGCATGACGCCCATCCGGCCTACAGCGGCGAGGAGGCGGTGAATAAGGTGCTGGGGGAAAGCTTTGATTGCGTGCTGATGGATCTCAAGATGCCAGGGATAGACGGGGTCGAGGCGCTGAAGATGATCAAGGGGGCGGCGCCCGAGCTCCCCGTGGTGTTGATGAGCGCCTACGCCACGGAGAATCAGGCGGAGGAGGCGAGCCGGCAGGGGGCTTTTGCAGTCCTCACCAAACCGATCGATGTGCAGATGGTCCTCTCATTCCTCGCGCTCCTCAGGAAAGAGGAGAGCATCCTGATCGTTGACGACGATCCCCTGTTCTGCAAAACCCTCAAGGACATCCTCCAGGCGCGGGGGTACCGGGTGGAGGCGGAAACCGACCCGGACAGCGTCATAGGGCATCTGGAGGAGAACTACGAGCTCCTCGTGGTCCTCGACCTCAAGCTCGGCAGGGGGGACGGCGTCGACGTCCTCAAGGAGATCCGCGGGAAATACCCGACAAAGCCGGTGGTACTGGTTACCGGGCACCAGGGGGAATCGACCTCTGCCATTGAAAAGGGGATGCGGATCGGGGCCTACACCTGCCTTTACAAGCCGCTGGAGGTGGAAAAACTTGTAGAAATCATCGAGGAGATCAGCCTCCGCAAGCTCCGGGCATTGCTGGGTGAACCGTTTGACATCTTTCCCTTGCATTGAAGCAACTGTCAAAGGAGGTCGCAGGATGGCTGAACCCCGCATACTTATCATCGACGACGATCCAAACCTGAGGAAGACCCTGTCCGACATCCTCAGGCTGAAGGGGTATGAAACCCTGACTGCCGAAAACGGGGAGAAGGGGCTGGCCGTCCTGCGAGAGAGCAGGGTCAAGCTTGTCCTGATAGACCTAGGTCTCCCGGACATTCCCGGGCTGGAGGTGCTGGCCAGGATCAAGGCCGATTTTCCCGGGGCCGAGGCGATCGTCCTGACCGGACAGGCCACCATCGATTCGGCCGTCGAGGCTACCAACAGGGGGGCCTTCTCCTACCTGGTGAAGCCGTACGAAATCGATCAGCTTATCAACCACATCAGGCGCGCGCATGAAAAACAGCAGGCCGAGGAGGAGATCGCCGAGCATCACATCGAGCTGGAGAGGATGAATGCCGAGTTGAAGACGCTCCACGAGATCTCCGAGGCGATCAGCCAGACCCTCGACATGGACGAGCTGGTAAAGGATGTCCTGCAGGTCATGCTGCGGACGAGGATATTCCCGTTCGAGGTGTGCGGAGGGATATTCCTCGTGGATGACGACAGGCTGCGCCTGGCCTCCTTCGTGAGCCTCCCGGAAACGGCCCTGAAGCCGTGCCAGGAAATCCGCCGCGAGCAATGCCTCTGCGGGCGGGCAATGGCAACCGGTAAAGTGGTTATGTCCCGCGATGCCCGGCAGAGCGAGGCGCATGTACTCTGCTATCCCGAGACGGAAAAGTACGAGCGCATCATCGTTCCTCTGAAGGCTATCGGCAAGGTCGTCGGCCTCATCTCCCTCTATACCGAGCCGGGTACGGAGGTAAGCGAA
>DNRQ01000194.1 GCA_003499925.1 Geobacter sp. | reverse complement strand
GGAAACCGGCTGCTTCTCTTGGGAACCGGCTGCTTCTCTTGGGAACCGGCTGCTTCTCTTGGGAACTCTCACCTTGGATATCAACCAACGCTCTAGTAGATAGGAGTATGTTCATGCAGAGATGGACATGTACCGTCTGCCGGTATGTCTTCGACCCGTCCGATGGAGACCCGGTCAACGAGGTTCCACCCGAGGTTCCCTTCGAAGATCTTCTTGAGGACTGGGCCTGCCCTGTCTGCAAGTCGGGGAAAAGCTACTTCGTGCCGTATTAATGAGCCTCTCGCTTCTCGTTCCCAAGCTCCTGCTTGGGAACGCAGTTGCTGACAAAGCTCCAGCTTTGCATTACGGCGAAGCGGAGCTTCATTGGACAATTTACGTTCCCAAGCTGGAGCTTGGGAACGAGACAAAAAGCTGGAGCTTGGGAACGAGACAAAAAGCTGGAGCTTGGGAACGAGACCATGTAGTCAGTAGGTGGACAGGTTTTTCGAGTTTGCGCGAAAGCTGGCTGGGGGCGTTTCGGGGTCCGCATCTTCGGGTATCAGAAAAGCGCGACTATCGGGATGCTTGCATAGGTAGTCGAAACCGAAGGGCATGGCGTATCTGCATTCCGCATAGTCGATCCTGCAATAGTACATCTCACTGTGAGTACCGGGGATCACCGCCCCCACGCTGCTGGTTCGACACTTGGTAAGGTCCGGCTCCATTTTTCCGCAAGAGTGCGTCAGCATGTGCATGGCACCACCTTAAAAATCGTAGTGCTGGTAGTATAATAAAGCTTTGCTAAGTGTAAACGGCGCCGTTAAAATATTTTCACGACCGTAAGGCATGCCCCCCGCAAGGTCACGCTTTTACACCCTCACCGGCAGGACTCAGATGACCATCCTGGAAACCCGCGGCATCACCAAGAGCTACCTGATCGGAAACCGTGCCATCAAGGTACTGGACGACGTATCCCTGGTAGTGTCGAAAGGAGAGTTCCTGGTCGTGAAGGGGGAGAGCGGCAGCGGCAAATCCACCCTTCTCACCATCCTCTCAGGTCTCGATCGTCCGGATCACGGGCGGGTCCTGATCGAGAACAGCGACATCACCGACCTCGACGAGGATGCCCTGGCTCCGCTTCGCAATGCCACCTTCGGCTTCGTGTTCCAGTCCTTCCACCTGGTCCCATCGCTAACCGCCCTGGAGAACGTCATGTTCCCCGCCGAGTTGAAGGGGGACCGGGACGCCCGCGGCAAGGCCGAGGCGCTGCTCGAACGGGTCGGCCTTGCCGGACGCAGGACGAGTTTCCCGCACCAGCTCTCCGGCGGCGAGAAACAGCGCTGCGCCATCTGCCGCGCCCTGATCAACGGGCCGCGCATCGTCTTTGCCGACGAGCCTACCGGAAACCTCGACTCGGTGAACGGCGCGGCCGTCCTTGAGCTGCTTCTGGAACTGAAGCGCGAAAGGGAGACCACGCTGCTCCTGGTCACCCACAGCCCGGAGATAGCGCTCAAGGCCGACCGGGTCGTGACGCTCAGTGACGGCAGGATCGTTGCCGAGGGGGGGATGGCTCCCCACGCCAATAACGTTGCCGGCGGCGGGATCGCTACGGATGGCAGCCATGGTTAATGCGCGCTTCATCATGCGCCAGATCACCGGAGCCAAGCGCCAGTGTGCCGTCTTTGTCCTCTGCGTCGCCCTCTCCATGATCACCCTCGTTTCCCTGGGAAGCTTCAGCCGAAGCGTCCGCTCCTCCCTGTTGCGCGACGCGCAGGCGCTTCATGCAGCCGACATCACCATCCATGCCCATGCCCCGCTTCCGGAGGCGCTTGAGGCGAAGCTCGCCAGCTTGGGGAGCCGGGGGGAGCTTTTATCGGCACGCTATTACGCATTTTACTCGGTGGTGCGAAAGGCCGCAGGCGAGGGTTCCCTGCTTTGCGATCTCAAGGTGGTGGAGCGGGGCTACCCCTTCTACGGCCAGGTTGTGCTCGCGTCGGGGCGACCCTTTCATGAGGTGCTGACGCCCGGCACCCTCATCGTCGAGCAGACACTGCTGGACCGTCTTCAGATCAGGGTCGGAGATGCACTGCGGGTCGGCAACGCCACGCTCACCGTCCGTGACGTGCTGCTGCAGGAGCCTGACCGGCCGGTGAATTTTTTCGCCCTGGGACCCAGGATCTTCGTCTCGGCCCAGGACCTCGACTCCCTCGATCTGATCGGCAAAGGGAGCCGGGTCGACTACGTGACCCTCGCCAAGGTACTGGAGCCGAAGAACCTGGAGCGGATCACCGGCGAGCTGCGGCAAACTGCAGCCGGCAGTCGCGTGCAGGTCGATACCTACCGGGGGGCCGAGTCGCGGGTGAAGCGGTTTTTCGACAACCTGCTTTTCTTTTTGAACCTGAGCGGCATCTTCACGCTGCTTCTTGCCGGCTTCGGCATCCAGAGCACGCTCCTCGCACTTCTGAAAGAGCAGGAGCGAACCATCGCCGTCATGAAGGCAGTCGGTGCCAGGAGCCGCTTCATCATCGGCCATTTTCTTGGCGTCACCCTCATCCTCGGGTTTCTCGGCACCTTGGCCGGACTTCTGGGAAGTCTCGCCCTGCAGGGGTTTCTACCCACGCTGTTTCGCGGCCTGATTCCGGCCCGGGTCACCATGAGCGTCTCCGGCTGGGCCGTTGCGGAAGGGATGCTGATCGGGTTGCTAGTCGTGCTCCTCTTCACCGCCCTCCCCCTCTACCGTCTGAAGGAGGTGAAGCCCCGGGCCATCTTCGGCAAGGAGGAGAAAGGGAGCTTCTGGAACCGTTCCACCTGGGTCATCGCGGGCGCCGGGACCCTGTTTTTCCTGACCATGGTCCTGGTCCGGATACGGGATCTGAAGACCGGCCTCTATTTCGTCCTGGGGCTGGTGCTCCTCGTTGTGGTCGCCTTCGTACTGGCCGACCTGACCCTGCGCCTTCTGCGGCGCCGCGAGCCGGGCAATCTGCCGCTGCGGCAGGCGATCAAGGGGCTCTTCCGTCCGCGCAACGCCTCCCGGTCCATCATAGTCACGCTCTCCGCAGCATTCGCCGTCATCTTCGCCATTACCCTGGTGGAGAAGAATCTGGACGCCTCCTTCATACAATCCTTCCCGCCCGGAGCCCCCAACGTCTTCTTTATCGACATCCAGCCCGGACAAAAGGGGGAATTTGCCGAAGAACTCGGACTCAGAGCGGACTTTTACCCGGTGGTACGCGGCGCAGTGAGCGCCATCAACGGCCGTTTAATCGATATCGAGAAGCAGCGCGAGGCGCGGGGCGACAATCTGGCGCGCGAGTTCAACCTCACCTACCGCGGGCATCTGCTTGCGGACGAGCGGATCATCTCCGGCCGAGAACTGTTCAGGAAGGATTGGCCCGAGCAGCAGGTATCGGTGCTCGACACCGTGCTGAAGATGCACAAGATGGCGCTGGGCGACACCATCACCTTCCGGATCCAGGGGATCCCGATAGAGGCGCGCATAGCCAGCATTCGGACCAGGACCAGCGGCGGGATGACCCCCTTCTTCTACTTCGTTTTCCCCGAATCGCTGCTCTCCGATGCGCCCCAGACCCTCTTCTGCGCCGCCCGTATCGAGAAGAGCCGCATCGGCGCCGTCCAGAACAGGATCGTGGCCCGTTTCCCGAACGTCAATGTGATAGACCTGACCGAGACGGTGACCGTCTTTGCCCGGATCATGGCAAGGCTCTCCGCGATCGTGCGATTCTTCACCTCGTTCAGCATCATCGCCGGGGTGCTCATCGTGGTGAGTTCCGTTTTCGCCACCCGCTATGCACGGCTTCAGGAGGCCGTTTATTTCACCATTCTCGGAGCGCGCCGGCGTTTCGTGCTGGCCGTTTTTGCCGCGGAAAACCTGTTTTTGGGGCTGGTGAGCGGGCTGATCGCCCTGGTCATCGCTCAGGTGGGGAGTCTCATCATCTGCCGGAAGGGATTCGACATGAGCTACCGGGCCTATCCCGGGGAGAGCCTGCTTCTCGTGCTGGCCACCACCCTGCTCGTGGTCACCGTCGGCATGGCCGTTTCCATCCCCATCCTGAGGCAGAAGCCGGTAGCCTTCCTGCGTGAGCAGGCCGATGAGTGAAGGGAATAAAATCTCCTCCACAAGGAGATCAACTGCCGCGAAACCGATTGCAGGCGATGCGGCTAATGTTGGCCCCCATCCCCACCCTGACCCTCCCCTTGAAGGGGAGGGGACGTTGAGAGGGCCTTTCAAGGGGAGGATCAGTCAATCGAATTCCCTCCCCAATCAATCCCCTCCCCTTCAAGGGGAGGCAGCCAATCAATCCCCTCCCCTTCAAGGGGAGGGTCAGGGTGGGGATGGGGTAGACTTTGATCGGTCAAACCAACAAAAGAATATCTTCGAACGGCTTGCAACGGAAGCTGCGGAGCGAAATGACAGATGCGGAACGGGCATTGTGGCGGGCTTTACGTAGCCATCAGATGGCAGGCCTGAAGTTTCGCCGGCAACATCCATTTGGTGATTACATTTTTGATTTCGCCTGTTTACAATACAAATTGGTTATTGAGGTAGATGGTGGACAACATACCGAGCAACTTAAACACGATTACGACCGTACCCACCAACTGATGGCTGCGGGGTTCACTGTTATAAGATTTTGGAACAATGAGGTTCTTCAGGAAATCGAATCGGTAAAGGAAAGGATTTGGAGGACGGTACGGGAAACACAACCCCATCCCCACCCCGACCCTCCCCTTGAAGGGGAGGGAGAAAGACAGGATGACCCTCCACTTGAAGGGGAGGGAGAAAGACAGGATGACCATCCCCCTTGAAGGGGGAGACAGGATGACCCTCCACTTCAACGGGAGGGAGAAAGACAGGATGACCCTGCCCCTTTGGGGGAGGGAGAAAGATAGGAAGACCCTTCCTTTGAACGTGAGGGATAAAGCCAAGATTCCCTGCCCCTGAAGGGGAGGGAGAAATATAGGAATCCTTATGACTTCATTCACCATCCTCCTGACCACCGTAGCCATGGCTTTATTCACCCTGTTCACCGGCTGCCACAACGACCGGGAACCTGCGGCTGCGCGCCCTGCCGATCCGCCCGCTTCACAGGGGACCATTGTCGCCGTCGGCGACAGCCTCACCGCCGGCTACGGCGTGCCGCCATCGGACGCCTACCCTGCCCTACTGGAAAAAAAGCTCATCCTGGCCGGACACCGCTGGCAAGTCATCAACGCCGGCATCAGCGGCGAGACCAGTTCCGGCACCCTCTCCCGGATCGACTGGATTCTGAAGCATAAACCGGATATCGTCATCCTGGAAACCGGCGCCAATGACGGGCTGAGGGGCGTTGCCCCCCAGTTGACACGCAGAAACATCGACAGGATCGTAACATTGTTCCAGGAAAAGGATGTCGTGGTGGTCCTTGCGGGGATGCAGGCGTTGAGGAATATGGGAGGTCCCTTTACCAGGGAGTTTGCTGCTATCTACCCAGCCGTCGCGAAAAAATACGACCTGATACTGGTGCCCTTCTTCCTGGCCGATGTCGCAGGGGACCAGGCTCTGAACCTCGGCGACGGGATCCATCCCTCCGCCAAAGGTTACCGCATGATCACGGATACCATTTATCCGTACCTGCTGCAGGCCATAGAGAGGAAAAGAGACGGCCATAGGTAAAACTGATCTCTTGATCCAAATGAACAGATGAAGCTCCTGTCACGAGAGGGAGGTAACGCAGAAAATATCGTTTAGTTCATCTTCCAGTTCATAACCAGCGCAGTCGCATCCACCGATCCAAGCCCTGTCGAAAGGTCGTAGCCTGTGACACAGGCATAGCCGGTCACGCTGGGGACGCTATTGTTCCCGGAGAGTGCGTCGTGGAAAATGGCGCCGCCCCCCGTGCCGTACTTCGCTCTCGCCAGTTGATACAGCCGCACGTTGGCATTCCCCTGGCGCTTGCCCGTTTTCTGCACCACCAGAGCCATAAACCCCGCAAAACACGATGAGGAGGCGGAGGTGCCACCGATCGCGTAAAGGGCTCCCTGTGTTCGAACCAGATACCCGTCATGTCCAGCAGCGCTAAGAGAGACATCCGGCACATCCCGCCTCCCGTCCGCAGGCACTCCGGGGGCGCTCTGCCAGGAGGGCTTGGCGTAGATTGAGGACACACCTCCCCCCGTCGCCCACAGCTGTGATCCGCCTATGACATTGCCGCTCTCGTTCCAGGCGACCTCGGGGATATAGCCAATAACGGAGTTATAGGCACTCCCGTTTGAGATGGTCCAGTACCTGCCCAATCCTTCATCGAACTTGGTGCCTCCAACAGCTATATTGTGTGGTGTTGATGCCAGTCCGTTCACGGCGGCACCTGAGCCTGCACTAGCGCTGCCGGCGCTGCAACCAGCGGCACCGGAATTTCCGGAGGAGACGAAAGAGGTAATTCCTTGTGCCGCAGCTTGGGCCCAGAGGTTTTTGTAGAAGAGATTTCCCGCTGCTCCCAGGGCCGACTCACACTGGCCGAAGCTGGTGCTCATCACTGGTGCCAGGTCGTTGTCAACAACATACTGGGCGGAAAGATCAACGCCGTCGGTGCAGTTGGTGGATTTGGAGATGACGAACTTTATGGTTGCCTTCTTCGCTACGGCGCCAGCCCATTCCACATCAAGGTCTGCCTCGCTGTCCTCATCGCCTCCTAGATCGCCAGGGTCGGCTCCGTTAACGACGACCCGTACCGGATTATCGGGAAGCTCCATCATTTTACGAAAAGCGCTCCAATTGCTGCTGGAGGGGTGGGTGCGTCCCACAATGGCGATGGTCTGGCCCGTGCCATCGATCCCGGAGTTGTAGAGCGGTTCAAGGTTGTAGATGCTGGCAAAATCGGCCGGAGAAAGGTAATGACTGGAGTCATAGGCAGGCGTGGAGAGGGGGCTCGCACCGGCTATCTGAAGCAGCCCGGTACTCATTCTGTCTCGCGGGAAATCATGCAGCGAAACCGGCCCTGCCACTAGGCCTGCTAGTGCATGGGGGACCGACGGGTCCCGGGAATTGGCATGATGTATCGTGCCTTGGACAAGGTAGTCGTGGATTTCCGTCTTAAAAGCACGATTAACCTGCGCGACGGTGCCTGAGAAGCTGATCCAGCCTCGTCCTTTGGCGACTTCTTCAATGGCGAAACCATGCGACGCAAGCCATGAAATGACCAAAGAAATCTCGTTCTCGCTGGCTCCGAATGTAAGGCCGAACCGTTCTGGAGTGAGCCAACGGTGGTAGTTTGGGGAAGCCGGATCCTGCTGCTCACCGAGGAGATGGTGAAGCTTCGCTTCGCGGTCCGGCGCCATCTTCAGGACGAGCACCATCCGTTCCATTGGCAGACCGAGACTCGTTTTCCCTACATCAAACTCCGATCTGGCATGAGGATGAATGTTGCCCTGGAGCATGACTGTATTGCTATTCTTGCCAATGCGCTGCATGTCCCCAAAGCCAGAGGTGGCTGCGAAGAGGCCCGCCGCCAGGAACGGAATTAAGATGAAATTTTCTCTGTGCATAGCCTTCATCCCTCATAGCGGTTATGGCGCCGCAGGCTGCGCAGCGGCGCTTTCCTTGACAAAAGAAACTGCATCACATGGATCGATCTGCAGTTTCTTAGCCTTGCAGAACCGCAGGCGCAGAATATGTGCCAAGATTCCTTCACCCGCATCATGTATGGAATATCGAGTAGTTATGATGAAGAGACAATTTCGGCGAAAGCTATCGCAAGCGTATTTGGTGGCAGGGAAGTGGGTACATTTAGAACAGATTTGAGGAAGGGTAGCGGCAATGTCTTGATTGACCTGCTATTACGTGAGTTCATTCCAATGCAGCTGGCTGTTCATATTTTCTACAGCTACAGGTCTCCCCCAATACAACTTCAGAACTCCTGATCTCGTAACA
>DNRQ01000216.1 GCA_003499925.1 Geobacter sp. | reverse complement strand
GATTTTAGCGGCCGGATTGATGGCCGCGAAGTCCGGCAGGTCCGCTCCGGCAAGGAAGTTCTTCTTCACGTAGCCGACGCCGTTTTCCACCCGTCCCTTCTCGTTCCCCTTGGCTACGCCGCAAGCCGAGACCGTGAAGCCGTTATGCCGGGAGAAGTCCAGGTAGCGCGGGTTGTAAATCGGAGCCTCCCCCCTTGCGTGCTTAAGGACCGCGCTTTTCAGATTATCAACCATGATTCGGGAGGGGACCCCGCCGAACGCGATAAAGGCGTTCTGATGGCAGGCGAGGAAGTGTTCCATGGTCTGGGACACGGTGAATTCGACGTAGACCTGGCGGCTATAACAGAGCACCATGACGAAGAAGCTCAGGCGGCGCATGGTTTCGCCAACCCGGACCGAACCGTAGGAACCCCAGTCGACCTGAGCACATTCGCCCGGCGCGAAGGCGATCTTGAGAAAGGCCTTTTCCCTCTTCGGGCGAACCTTGCGGACGAACTTCTTCACAGCGGTATAACCACCGTCAAAGCCCTCCTCCCGGAGACGCTGAAGGATCTGTTGAGCCGAATAAGGGTAGGATTCCACCATCTGGACGACCGTGTCCTTGAAGGGGTCGAGCTTGCTTGATCGTGGCACCGATTTGCGCGGCAGAAACTGCTTCGCTTCAATTCGCAGCCTCACGGTCCGGTCGTCAAGACCGAGTTCGCGGGCGATCTGCGTGGTGGTGAGCCCTTTTATCTCGTGGAGGTGCTTGATGCGGGAGAAGGTTTCGTAGTCGATCACCGTGCGCCTCCCGCGATTTTTTTGAAGATATCGCCGATGGCCATGGGCTCGCCGGGCATCTCGGTCCTTTTCGGACCGATCGCATCGCCCAGGGAGAGCACCTGGTAAAGAGGCTTCTTATAAGCGACCAGCCCTGCTCGGAGCAGATCCATGCGGGCAGTTTCGAGCGTCGGCGCATCCATGACGAGGCGCTCGCACAAAGATGGGGCGGAGTAGTAGCTCAACCCCTGGCAGTCGGCGACGGTGACCAGAAAGAGGTACAGTGCCGAGGCCTGGTGGCTTAAGCGTTCGATGTGGCGATCACGGACCAAGCGGTGGTCCAGCCAGCTGAACTGGTCGGGGATGCTGCGGATTAGGTCGGGACGGATTGGAACCTTGTGGGTCATAACGGCCTCCTGCGTTGGGATTTGAACCTATGACATCTCGTCCCAATTGTTCCAGACGGAGGGTTATCGCGTCTATGTCCTCTTGTAACACTGTACCGGTGAAATGGGCAATTAGCCCAATGAAAGCGGGATGTTGAGTGAAGCAGAGATCTTGTAACACCGAGGCAGAGACCTGCGGAGCAGAAGGCAAACAAAGGCTAACTTCCCGTTGCGTAGGCGTTATTTCGGGGCAGTCATCTTGTAGCACGTCACCGGGCTTCTTCCGACGACTGCGCCCGGGGTTGGCCTTACGCCACTCTCGCACCCGTTCGACATGGTCGGAGCCCTTGAAGTGCCCGGGATTATTGGCGGTCCACAGACGCTGGCTCGCGGCTTTGCTTGCCTTGCGACATTCCGGCTTGCTGCAATAGGCCTGCGTCCTGGTGTTACGATAATCAGGGAAGAAGAACTCTTTGCAACACCGGCACAGCCGTTCTCTGATGCGCTTCATGACCCGGTACCTCCGGGGCAGGAATGTAACATCAGGAATAGACAGGGAAAAAGAGGATTAAACGCAGGAAGAAGACTGAAGAATTGTGTGGAATTTACTGACTACGAAGAAAAAGAAGAAGCGGAAGAAAAAGCATTTTCAAGGCGCCACAGTGGCGGCACTTTCAGGCCGCCCGTGACAGGGGGGCGTAGTTCACTTTGTTCAGTTTACCGCCGAGCAAGTGAACGAACTATGAGGGAGGGGACGCTTTTGAGTTCCCTCGGCGCAAATTCAAAGTAAGTCAAGAAAGTCAAAGGCGTCCCCCTTGGGATCTCCTAAGAAAGTCAAAGGCGTCCCCCTTGGGATCTCCCCCTTGGGATCTCCCCCCCCCTGGGATCCTTTAGGGGGTTAATTGCTCATTGGTTGGATCCAACACAAAGCCGCTCAAACAGCATACAAAGAAATTACTTATTAGACACGTCAAGTTAATCAAACTTCTAAGCATGGCCCCATATGGCCCCTCCAGCCAACTCCGCCCCTGCAAGCATTCGGGTCTGCGGCGAGTTGCCGCTGCCGGAATCCCCTCCTATTCCTGACCCTGGCCCCCAACTCGGAGCGCTCGGCAAACACCCGGGTCTCGCTGCAGCGCTGCCTCTAGGTGCAGAAAACGGCGCAATTCAAGCAGGTTCAGTAACCAAGATTCCCCGTAGGGGGCGAGTAATCATTCGCCCCTACAACCTCCGCCAACCCCCTCTCTACAGCTACCAGGCAGTTTCCTCAGTCTTTTGTGGTGAAATGACCGCACCTTCAGGTGAAATAACCGTATTCAAGAGGGGTAAATTCCTAATTAGTCGTGTCCAACATAAAGCCGCTCAAACAACACGCAAATAAATACTTATTAGATATGCCGAGTTAACGAATTCCAAATTTCACTTGGCCTAAATGTTACCTTTTCGTATCGTTTTCGGACCGGTGTATGCATTCGACAGTAACGCTTCACATCTTTCTTAGAAAAAGGAGAAAAACGATGAAAAAAGTGTTAGCAACAATGGCGGTAATCGGTTGTCTGTCTGCCGCAGGCACCGCTCTTGCGGGCGTTGCAGCAGGCACAGGGGTCAACGGCTCCCTGCACGACATGACCAAGATCACCGGCACCAACGTGGACATCATGGGCCGAGTCTGCGTCTACTGCCACACCCCTCACCACGCCGACGTGACCGACGGCACCGCCAACCTGCCG
>DNRQ01000110.1 GCA_003499925.1 Geobacter sp. | reverse complement strand
ACTTGTCACCTAGCCCCTAGCCCCCGCCTTTACTCCTCCAAATCCACCATGTTCTCCTGTGCCCCCCCCGCCTCGAGATCGAAGAGGTTTCGCAGGGCATCCACGTAGAGATCGTTGCGGTTTCCCTGCTCGGACCGCTTCAGCACGCTGGTCGGCTGGTGCAGCAGCTTGTTCATGTAGGCGTTGGTCAGCGCTTCCAGCTTCTTCTCGGCGTCGGGGGGCAGGTTCTTCCACCCTGACAGCGTCTTGGCGAGCTCGGCCTTGCGGATCTCGTCGAACCGGGTCCTGAGCGCCACGATGGTCGGGGTCACCTCCAGCGAGGAGAGCCACTTGAAGAACTGCCCGATCTCCTGCTCCACGATCGCCTCGGCCTTGGCCGCCTCGATCTTGCGCTGCTCCAGGTTGGTAGCCACCACGCCGTTCAGATCGTCCACCGTGTAGAGATAGACGTTCTCCACGTCGTTCACCTTGGGATCGATATCCCGGGGGACCGCGATGTCGATGAAGAACATCGGCTTCATCCTGCGGCGGCGAATCACCTCCGCCACCTCCTTCTCATGGATGATGAAGTGGGGCGCGCCGGTCGAGGAGAGGATGATGTCCGCCTTGGGGAGCTCGTCGAGGAGATTTTCGAATCTGATCGGCCTGGCGTCGAATTCCTGAGCGAGCTTCTCGGCCCGCTCGAAGGTACGGTTGGTGACCATGACGCCGCGCACGCCGGTGTTGATGAAATGCTTGGCGGCCAGCTCGCACATCTCGCCCGCCCCGATCAGGAGCACCGTCTTGTCCGAGAGCTCGCCGAAGATCTTCTTGGCAAGCTCGACCGCGGCGAAGGCGACCGAGACGGCCGAGGAGGCGATCTTGGTCTCGGTCCTGACCCGCTTGGCGACCGAGAACGCCTTGTGCAGGAAGCGGTTCAGTATGATCCCGGAGCTCTTGTATTCCGCGGCGTAGCCGTAGGAGGTCTTGATCTGGCCCAGTATCTGCGGCTCCCCGACCACCATGGAGTCGAGGCTGGAGGCGACCCGGAAGACGTGGCGCGTCGCGTCCTCGCCGTGGTAGCTGTAGAGGTGGCTGTCGAGCATTTCGAGGGAAAGGCCGTGATAGTCGGCGAGAAAGCGCTTGAGCCTCGCCATGCCGCCCGCCACGTCACGGGTGGTCGCGTAGATCTCGACCCTGTTGCAGGTGGAGACGATCACCGCCTCGGTGATGTCGGGGAGCGCCACCACGGCGCTGAGCGGCTTCTCCATCTGGGTGGGGGCGAAGGCGACCTTCTCCCGGATTTCAACTGCGGCAGTTTTGTGCGAAAGCCCAACCACAATAATGTTCATAAAAGTCCTGCCCCTTCTTGAGAATCGCAACCGAGCGCGGCTGCCGCCTCGATACGCCTCATTTGTAGCTGTGCAGCCCCCCCAGCAGGAGATTCACGCCGAGGAAGGTGAAGATCACGATGAAGAAGCCGAAGATGGAGAGCATGGCGGCCTTCCTGCCGCGCCAGCCGGTGGTGAGCCTGCCGTGCAGAAGTGCCGCGTAGATGAACCAGGTGATGAGCGACCAGGTCTCTTTCGGGTCCCAGCTCCAGTAGGTGCCCCAGGCGGTCTCGGCCCAGATGGCGCCGGAGATGATGGCGAAGGTGAGCAGCGGGAAGCCGATGGTGAGGCAGCGATAGCTGATGTCGTCCAGCATGTCGAGCGGCGGAAGCTTCTGGAACATGGGGCCCAGCTTGCGCTTCTTCAGGAAATGCGACTGGATCAGGTACATGATGCTCACGCCGAAAGAAATGGCAAAGGCGGCGTAGCCCAGGAAGGCCATGCCGGTGTGGACGGCGAGCCACTTGCTTTTCAGGGCCGGGTTGAGCGGCGGTATCACGGAGGAGAAGGCGGCCGATGTGGCCAGGATCAGCAGGGCAAGCGGCACCACGAAGGATCCCAGGATGAAGGACTTGTAACGGCTCTCGAACACGATGAAGATGCCGACCACAGCCAGGCTGAAGAAGGAGAGCGATTCGTGCAGATTGGTGATCGGAGTGTGTCCGGCCTCCAGATAGCGGTTCAGGGTGAACCCGCAGTGCACCAGGAAGCCGATACGGATGCACCAGCGGCCGAGTTTACCGAGGACATCTGTGGGCTTGACGAGGTAGCCCAGGTAGAAGGTGGTGGCGGCCGCGTAGATGACCAGTGTGCTGTTGAAGAGCAAGGCGTTCATGACGGATCCTTTTTTTCAGCTCCATCCGGGCCCGGGGACCCGGAAGCAGAGAGCTTCAGGAGTATCTGGTCTATTGCATCCCTCTGTCCGTTTTTGATCAGCGCGGGGAGGTCAAGCGCTGCAAGCTCGGCAAAAACCCGCTCATTGTATGCGCTCCCCCCCTTTTCAGTCAATATCTTTTCACGAACGGCACCTAAAAGGGTTACAGCTTCGGCATATTCCTCACCAAAGAGCGGTTCCAGCTCGCCTATGATGCGCCGCGACAGTGCGGGGCTCGCCCCTGCGGTGGAGGCAGTTATCAGCAGATCGCCCCTTTCGAGCAGGGCGGGTGTGGTGAAACCGCTTTGCCGGGGAGCGTCGACGATGTCGATCAGGATGCCGCGCTCCTTGGCCTCGGCGGCGACCGCCAGGTTGAGCGCAGCATCATCGGTGGCGGCAAAAGCGAGCAGCGCCCCCTCCAGGTCGCCGGGAAGATAGCCCCTCGCCACATGGGTGAGGCTTGCGTCAGCCGCGAGTGCTGCGAGCCTGTCGTCCAGTCGCGGCGCGACCACCCGGAGCCTGGCGCCGGCCGATACCAGCCGTCTCGCCTTGCGGGCCGCAACCGCACCGCCTCCGATGATCACCACCAGTTGGTCGTGCAGATCGAGATTTACCGGGTAGTAACGCAAACTCTCCTCCGTTGTTCCGGATTTGCGCCAATATCCCCCAGAGCCGAGCGCCTGTCAACAGCCAATCGAGGTTCCGTTCCAGCCCAGCCCCCATCCCTCCCATCAAGGGAGGGGGGGGAGCGCAGCTAGGGGCTTAACTTAACATGATTAGCAACAATCTTCCGCTATCAACAACTCTCCCTCCCCTTCAAGGGGAGGGTCGGGGTGGGGATGGGGTAGAGTCTGACCCAGAGCACCCCCCCATCCCCCTCCTGTCCTCCCCCTTGAAAGGGGAGGGAC
>DNRQ01000136.1 GCA_003499925.1 Geobacter sp. | reverse complement strand
GGGAGGGGTTGGGGGAGGGTGCAAAGCTTTTTTTTTAAACTCAGGCGCTAATCTGCGATTTTCCCTTTACCGAACAGCACGCCGTTTGACATCCGGACATCCGAAGGTAACCTTCTGGTTTGCGCGTTAGATTAGAAAACGCCAACACACCGACAGACAAGGAGGATGGCATGACCGGTAAAACCGCTCGTCTGATCTTCTGGCTGGGGNNAAGTACAACTGCAACGACTGCCACACCATCCTGGGATTCGGTGCCTATTACGCGCCGGACATGACCAAGGCGTTCTACCGGCTCGGCGAAGGCAACATCGCCTCCATCGTTCAGCATCCGGAGGTGATCTACCGGCACTCCTTCCGCAAGATGCCGCAAATGGGGGTAACCGAGCCGGAGGTGAAGCAGCTGATAGCCTTCCTACGCTGGGTCGGGGAGATTGAAAACCGCCACTGGCCGCCGCAGGACGAGAAATTCGTCACGGCATTCAAGCTCCGGGAGGCACAGGCCCAGAATCTGAACAAGGTCGATGTCGTCATGGGAGCCTGCGGCGGATGCCACAGTTTTGAGAACCAGGGGCGCAGCATCGGGGGCGATTTCAGCGCCATCGCCAGCCGCATCACCTACGACCGGGCAACCCTGATCAGATTCATGCTCAATCCCGCATCGGTCAAGCCGGGGTCCGCCATGCCCCCACAAAACGTCAGCCCGGAAACGGCCGCGCTTATTGCCGATTTCATCCTCAGCCTGAAAGTGACCAGGGAGGTGCGCCAATGATCCGCTATGAAAGTCAGAGGGTTTCGTTGTGGTACATACGGCTCGCCCTGGTCCTCTTCGTTTTGCAGGTGATCATGGGGCTGTGGCTCTCGATCAACTACGCATTCACGCTCCCGCAGGGGCTGGTCGACGTCTTTCCCTTCAGTACCGCCCGGGCCATCCATACCAACGTGCTGGTCGCCTGGATGCTCTTGGGATTCATGGGAGGGACCTACTTCATCTTGCCGCTCGAATGCGACAGCGAACTGTACAGCACGAAGATCGCCTACCTGCAGCTGGTCATTTTCGCCTCCGCGGCCGTTACCGCGGTGGTCGGCTTCCTGTTCGGCTGGACCCGGGGCAAGCCGCTTCTGGAGATTCCTTTCCCGTTAAACGCCCTGATCGTGGTGGCAGCGCTCCTCTTCATTGCCAACGTGGCGATGACCATCATAAAAGGGAAGGAGAAATCGGCCCTGCAATGGATGCTCCTTGGCGGGGTGACCTTCCTGGCACTCATGTACCTGTTCGGGATGCCGTTTTACAGGAACCTGAACACCGATTACTACTACTGGTGGTGGGTCATCCACCTCTGGGTGGAAGGTGCCTGGGAGATCGTCACCGCATCGATCATGGCCTTCATCATCATGCAGGTGACCGGGGTGGAGCGCAAGGTCGTGGAGAAATGGCTCTACGTGGAAACCGGCCTGTTCCTGTTCACCGGCATTGTCGGCACCGGCCACCATTATTACTGGATCGGCGCTCCCGACTACTGGCTCTGGTGGGGCGGGATCTTCAGCGCCCTGGAGCCCCTCCCCATCGTGCTCATGGTGGTCGATACCTGGATGCACGTGCGTGAGCGCAAGCATGAGATCATCAACCCTCTCACCTGGTATTACATCGTAGGTCTGGCCATCTACCACCTGGTCGGCGCGGGGCTCTGGGGCTTCATGCACACGCTCCCTCCGGTCAACTACTACACCCACGGCAGCCAAATTACCGTTTCCCACGGGCATCTGGCGTTCTTCGGCGCCTATGCGCTGCTGAACCTGACCATCTTCTACTTCGCGCTGCCACGCATGAAAAACATCCGCAGATACCGGGACAGGGCGGGGAAATGGGGGTTCTGGATTACCAGCATCGCCATGTTCATGCTGGGGCTGGTTTTCGGCGTGGCAGGCATTCTCCAGACCTACCTGGAACGCTTCCTCGACATAGGCTACAGCACGGCCCACCTGACCATGATGCTCTGGTTCAGGATCGCCTTCGGGGTCGGGCTGGTGTTCCTGCTGGGGGTGGTTGTCACCGTCTGGCACCTCCTCACCCTTAAGCCGGTCGAGGAGGGGGTCCCGGAATAACTCAGCTGTTGTGGTCATGCCGCCTGTTTAAGATTCCCCTCCTCCAAGGGGGAGGGGAAAGGCTACTTCCTTGGACGCAGATTTACCTGATAAAATCTGATCAATCTACATCTGGATCCAGATCGTTTGATTCTAGCTTGCCTATCAGGCCTTTTCAGGTAAATCAGCGTCCAAAGTTTTGTTTCTGCTTTGCTAAAACGTAGAAGGGCGCCCGGTCCTTGAAGACCTGGCGCCCCTTTTTGTCAACTCGTCAACCAGCTGAACCCTCGCTCCTTACTGCCCGAGGCTCGCCTTGAGATCCGCCTCGACGCTGCCGATCTGGCTGATGTTGAAGTTGTCGATCAGGAACTGGAGCACATTCGGGGAGAGATAGGCCGGCAGGGCCGGTCCCAGCTTGATGTTCTTGATCCCCAGGTGAAGCAGGGAGAGCAGTATGACGTGGGCCTTCTGCTCGTACCAGGAGAGTATGAAGGAGAGCGGCAGATCGTTCACCCCGCAGTTGAAGGCGCCGGCGAGCGCCAGGGCGATCTGCACCGCGGAATAGGCATCGTTGCACTGCCCCACGTCCAAAAGGCGCGGGATGCCGCCGATGTCGCCGAACTCTTCCTTGTTGAAGCGGTACTTGCCGCAGGCCAGCGTCAGTATCACGCAGTCCTTGGGCACCTGCTCGGCGAATTCGGTGAAATAGTTGCGCCCCGGCTTGGCACCGTCGCATCCGCCGATCAGGAAGAAGTGCTTGATGTCGCCTGCCTTCACCGCGTCGATCACCTTGTCGGCCACGCCGAGCACGGCATTGTGGCCGAAGCCGACCAGGATCTCCTTGGCCGGGGCATCGGGCAGGTCCGGGCTTTCCAGCGCCTTGTTGATCACCTCGTCGAAGTTCCAGCCGGCCAGGTGCTTGATGCCGGGCCAGCCGACCTCCCCCCAGGTGAACAGCCGGTCCTTGTAAGTTTCGGCAGGGCGCTGGATGCAGTTGGTATTGAAGATGATGGCGCCGGGGAAATCCGGGAACTCCTTGTGCTGGTCCTGCCAGGCGCCGCCGAAGTTGCCGTAGAGGTGCGGATACTTCTTGAGCCCGGGGTAGCCGTGGGCCGGCAGCATCTCGCCGTGGGTGTAGATTTTAATCCCTTTCCCCTCGGTCTGCTTGAGAAGCTCTTCGAGGTCCCGAAGGTCGTGCCCGGAGATTAGGATCGCCTTCCCCTTCTTCGCCCCG
>DNRQ01000176.1 GCA_003499925.1 Geobacter sp. | reverse complement strand
GTCCTGGTGGATGCCTCGTAGAAGAGGTTCACCACGGTCTTGCCGCGCAGAGTCGGCACCTTCTTGATGTCGCGACAATTGATCTCGTCGAGGCTGTCCGCCGTATCGAGGAGCAGTTCAATCTCCTCTTTGGACAGATCCTTTAGGGCGATGATGTCTTTGTGCCTGAACCCCATGATACCCCCCCTGAAACTGGTTTTGCGTCCCGCCTTACGCGTTTCGCGTTAATAAATTACAGGTAAAGCCGGAACCCCTCTTTCAACTCCCGGCAGTTCAAGTCCCTCCCCCTGCCACCCCCATCCCCACCCCAACCCTCACCTTGAAGGGGAGGGAGTTTTACCGGCTTTTCGAAAAAGCCACTATTTCTGCAGGATCACCTCGGTCGGATGCTCTTCGGCGTCGAAGGCGACCATGATGTTCTCGCTCCTGCTGGTAGGCACGTTGCGCCCCACGAAGTCGGCGCGGATCGGCAGGTCCCGGTGGCCACGGTCGACGAGGACGGCAAGCTGTATGCAGGAGGGGCGCCCCTGATCGATGAGGGCGTCCATGGCGGCGCGGATGGTCCGCCCGGTGAAGAGCACGTCGTCCACAAGTACCACCCTCTTCCCCTCGACCGAGAAGGGGAGTTCGGTCTTGCCGACCGGGAGGTGCTCGGAATGGCCCTTGAAGTCGTCGCGGTACATGGTGATGTCGACAGCACCCACCGGCACCTCGACACCCTCGATCTCCAGGAGACGAGCCGCGAGTTCGTGGGCCAGATACACGCCGCCGGTCCGGATACCTACCAGTACCAGACCCTCGACCCCCTTGTTCTTCTCGAGCACCTCGTGGGCTATCCTTGTAAGCGCCCTTTTCACCCCGGTGCCGTCCAAAATTACCGTATTTTCAGCCATAGCAACCCCCTATAATCAGGCAAAAGTTCTTGTTTTTTTTGTTACGTTACGCTTCCGCGTTACCCGGCAACAGGGATCCGGATCCCCGCAATAAAAAGAGCCTTCCCGCACAAAAGGCGAAAAGGCTCTTCTAAATAACGATAAAGAGTACTTTATGCTTCACCTTTGCTAACCTCACGGGGCTAATTTAAAAGGCAACCGACAAATTTCAGTTAAATTAGCACCGGGACAGGCCAGAGTCAAGACCAAACTGCCGCTTATAGCGCAGGCTAACGTTAAGATTTATTTAGCCAAATCAGACGAGTATTCAGCGACACGAAAACGGTCCCCGCCCCCGGAGGGGGAGGGTTAGGGAGGGGGGAAACCGGAGAGTATTTCGCGAAGGAAGCTGCAGTCTTCCCCCCTCCCGACCTCCCCCCTCCGGGGGGAGGAGTAGGAGCGGAGTGCGAAGGGTAGGTCGGGTTAGCGCAGCGTAACCCGACACCCCACCCGATCCAATTTCATGGCACCATTCGATACCAGCTAAAATGCAAGTCGGGTTACGCCCTACGGGCTAACCCGACCTACTGTTGTTCTTAATCTTAATCTTGACCCTCAAATGCAAGTCGGGTTACGCCCTACGGGCTAACCCGACCTACTGTTGTTCTTAATCTTAATCTTGACCTTAACCTTAATCTGTTACCTAGGCATCTGGCAGTACATGTTGCTGTAGGGGCGCTTGCTCTTGGGAAGGACCTTGACGAACTTCTCCTTGAGCACTTCCTCGACGTCCAGGCCGAAGTCGGCACAGTAGTTCTGCAGGTGCGTGCGCAGCGCCAGCTCGTCGGCGACGGTAAGCTCGAAAACGCCTACCTCCTGGGAGAGCCTGGACTCGTCCACACCGCCGCGCACGTAGATGGTGCCGCCGTGCATGCCTGTTCCGAAACTGAAGCCGTGCTTGGCGTTCCCTTCGGCATCGGAGTACATGCCGAGCAGCACCAGTACGCCCCCCGCCATGTACTCGCCAAAGAAGTCACCGGCGTTTCCGCCCACGACCAGCACCGGCATGTTGTCCTGGTAGGACTTCATGTGAATGCCGACCCGGTAGCCGACATCCTTCAGGATATGCATCTTGCCGCCGCGCATGCCGTAGCCCAGCACATCACCGGCGTGTCCGTGGACCACGACCTTGCCCGCGTTCATGGTGTTGCCGATGTTGTCCTGGCCGTTGTCGCGCACGATGATGGTGGCGCCGTTCATGAAGGCCCCGAGGTCGTTTCCCGGCACGCCGTTGATCGTGATGGTGACCGGGCGGTTGATGCCGTCGCCGATGAAATACTGGCCGTTCACGTTATTGAGCTCTATGGCTTCCGCCCCGCCGGCAACCGCCGCACGGATCTGAGCGTTCAGGTCTTTATAGTACACGCCCTTGGCATCTATCTGCATTTATCTGCTCCTCTCTGTGAACCAGATCAAGGTCAACCCAAACCGCCGACCACACCTGATTTTAGATCCTATCTTAATCTTAATCTTAATCTTAACCTGTTCCTAAATGACTCCGGGGTTCATCTTGACGACTACCGGCTGGCCGCCGCGCGGGGACCAGATCTTCTCGGGCGCCGGGCAGATCTCCCTGATGGCGGCCTCCTCGGAGGCCATATAGACGAACTCCCCCTTGGTGGCGCAGACCAGCGGGCGCAGCTTCACCCGGTCGTTCAGGCCGATGAGCCCCTCGTTGCTGGCGAACAGGATGGCGAACGGCCCGTTCAGCAGGGCGCTGCCGTAGACCTGCCGTATGGCGGTCAGGAGCTCCCTGTCGTCCTTGTCCATCTGGTCGATGCTCTCCCAGAAAGGGGAAGCAAGCGCCAGCGAGGCGAGTTCGGCGGTGAGGCCGTGCTTTCTGATCAGGAGGTCGAGCATGTAAGCGACGACCTCGGTATCGGTAAGCATGGTGCAGAGGTAGCCGTACATCTCCAGGTAGCGCTTGTTGATGCCGTAGGAGGAGATCTCACCGTTGTGCACGATGGACCAGTCCAGCAGGGTGAACGGGTGCGCCCCGCCCCACCATCCCGGCGTGTTGGTCGGGAAACGGTTGTGTGCGGTCCAGGTGTAGCCGCTGTACTCCTCGAGGCGGAAGAAGTCGGCGATCTCTTCGGGATACCCTACCCCTTTGAAGGCCCCCATGTTCTTGCCGGAGGAGACCACGAAGGCGCCTTCGATCTCGTTGTTGATCCGCATCACATGGCTTACGATCAGGTCCTCAACCGTCATGTTCTGGAACTCGATCGCTTCCTTATAGTCGTCGGTCTCGAGCGGCTTGACGAAGTAGCGCTTGAATACCGGCGGATTGACGATGGCGGAGACCCGGCGGGTCGGGATCTCTTCCTGCTGCTCGACGAAGAAGTTGAGGTCCAGGTACTCCTCGGTCAACTGCTGCGCCATGGAGCTTTCGTACATCAGGTGAAAGGCGAAGAACTCCTTGAAATCCGGATAGATGCCGTAGGCAGCGAAGCCGCCGCCCAGACCGTTGCCGCGGTCATGCATCAGCGCGATGGAGCGCATGATGACTTCACCGCCGACCAGCTCGCCGTTCTTGGCGATGAAACCGGTCAGGCCGCAGTTGGATATATCCTTCTCGAAGCTGTGGGTAGGTTTTCTTTTCATTTATTACAAACCTCCGGGAAGCAGATTAAGATTGAGATTAAGATCAAGTGGGAATCCATCCCCCCAAACCTTCAAAAATCCTTCATCCACCTTTATCTATAGTAAGTCAGCTTATCTTTATCTTGTCTTAATCTTAATCTTAATCTTAACCTTTATCTGTTTCTAAGCCGCCTTCCCCTGCGGGGCGAAAAGCGAGCTGCGGATCTCCTTGGTCAGATGGACGAAGCCGAAGTCCGGCGCCAGCAGGTGCTCCTTGAAGGGAGCCACGGCAACCTTGTCCCGGATCAGCCCGGCGAAGATCCCGGCCCGGTCCACGTTGCTGACCATGACGACGCCTACCAGCACGCCGTTCTCCAGCACGATCTTGCGGTACTGGTAGTTCTCCAGGTCCTGGTAGGTGTGCACCTCGTAGCGGTCGCCCGCCTCCGGATTGGTGATACCCATGGAAATGGTGGGGACCTTGAAGAGCTCGATGGAGTTCATGGCGAGACCGCCCTGATACCCCTTCTCACCGCCCGCCATGCTGATCCCGGCGACATCGCCCTGGATGTAGGCGTCGGGCCAGATCGGCATCGGGTTCTTGTTGCCGGAGAAGAAGTCGCGCGCCTCGGCGACGTCGCCTGCCGAGTAGATCCCGGGGACCGAGGTTTCCATGGAGTCGCTCACCACGACCCCGCGGTTCACCTCGACTCCGCTCCCCTTCAGGAAGGTTGCCGCTGGACGCACGCCGATGGCGACGATCACGGTGTCGCACGGGATGAAATCGCCGGACTTGAGGGTCACGCCGGTGATCTCGGAGCCTTCGCCGTCGATCCTGACCACGGTGTCCTCGGTGATCACCTCGATGCCGTTCGCCTTCATCTTCTTGGCCACGATGCGACCGGCGGTCCGGTCGAATGCGGCGGAGAGGATGCGGTCGGCAAGCTCGATGATGGTCACCTGCTTGTCGATCTGGTACAGACCCTCGGCAGCCTTCAGGCCGATGAGACCGCCGCCGATCACGACAACCCTGTTGATGTCGTTGGCAAGCCCTTTCAGCTTGGCCGCGTCATCCCAGGTGGTGAAGGTGAAGACCTTCTCCTTGCCGGCCATCCCCTCGATGGGGGGAACGAAGGGATCGCCCCCGGTGGCGATCAGGAGCTTGTCGTAGGGGATGGTCTCGCCGCCGGCCAGAGCGACGCGGGAGTTGGCGCTGTCGACCGAAACCACCTCGGAGCCCAGAAGCAGGTTCACCTTGTGCTTCTCGTAGAAGTCAGCCGGCAGGTAGGGCATCCTTTTCTCGGTCACGGTGCCGCCCAGCAGATAGGAGATCAGCGGACGGCCGTAAGCCGTGTGGTTTTCCCTGGAGAGTACCGTTATGTTTCCTTCCGCGTCGACCTTCCTGATACCCCTGATGGCGCCGACGGCGGCTACCGAATTTCCGATGATGACGTAGTTCATTTCTGGCTCCCCTCCTTGTACACCAGCGCCCGGTTGGGGCAGGCGTCGACGCATGCCGGGTTTTCCCTGTCGGGGCAGAGGTCGCACTTGTTCGCCTTCTTCGCCTTCAGGTTGCGCTGCACGGCGCCGTAGGGGCAGGCCATGACGCAGGACCAGCAGCCGATGCACTGCTCGACATCCAGTCGCACCACGCCGTTGTCGTCCTTCTGGATCGCGCCCGAGATGCAGGCCCTGAGGCAGTCCGGCTCGTCGCAGTGGCGGCAGTTGGTGGAGAGCGAAAGGACACCCCCCTCCCACTCCTCGACGGTGCAGCGGGAGATGGGGCGGACCTTCTCATGCAGGAACGCCCTGACCGGGTCCTTCGAGCGAGAGTGCTCCGTGATGCAGGCGACCTCGCAGAGGTGGCAGCCGATGCAGGCATCTTCGATGGAATATATACGTTTCATGCAAGATCCTCGTTAATAAAGATGTTCAAGGTTCAAAGTTCAAGGTTCAGGGTTCAAGGCTAAAGGCCCAA
Source organism: Geobacter sp. (assembly GCA_003499925.1). GTDB lineage: Bacteria > Desulfobacterota > Desulfuromonadia > Geobacterales > Geobacteraceae > Geomonas. The sequence continues at coordinate 11,143 of DNRQ01000176.1, read as the reverse complement.
GGTTTAGCTTCGAACCTTGAACCTGGAACGTTGACCGTTTCACAGGTTCAAGGTTTTGGCGTCTAACTTTGAACTTCGAACTCAGAACCTTGAACTGTTTTTATTCTCCCGCAGGCATGACGCCCAGGAGGTTCATGTCCTTTTCGGAGAGCCCCACGGCGCGCAGCTTGTAGCGGTTGCCGCGCAGCGACTCGAGCGCGTTCAGACCCATGCCGCCCAGGATCTCCTTCATCTCGTGCCCCCAGGCGTGGACCAGGTTCACGAGCTTCTCTGCTGCGATCTCCGGGTTCAAGCGCTTGGCGAGGTACGGGTTGTTGGTGGTGATCCCCCAGGGGCACTTGCCGGTGTAGCAGCGCTGGCACAGGGTGCAGCCCATGGCAAGCAGGGTCGAGGTGCCGAGGTTGATGGCGTCGGCACCCAGCGCGATCGCCTTGATGGCGTCGCCGGAGTTCCTCACGCCGCCGCCGACCACGATGGAAACCTGGTTCCTGATCCCCTCGTCGCGCAGACGCGCATCGACTGCGGCAAGCGCCAGCTCCATCGGAATGCCGACGTTGTCGCGGATCACCTGGGGCGCTGCCCCGGTACCCCCGCGGAAACCGTCGATGGTGATGATGTCGGCGCCGGCCCGGGCCACGCCGGAGGCGATGGCGGCGATATGATGCACCGCGGCGATCTTGACCGACACCGGCTTCTCGTAGTTGGTCGCCTCTTTGAGCGCGTAGATCAGCTGGCGCAGGTCTTCGATGGAGTAGATGTCGTGATGCGGCGCGGGAGAGATGGCGTCGGAGCCGACCGGGATCATCCTGGTTTCCGAGATCTCGCTGTTAACCTTCTCGCCGGGAAGATGCCCGCCGATGCCGGGTTTTGCGCCCTGTCCGACCTTGATCTCGATACCGACCCCGGCGTTCAGGTACTGCTCGCTCACGCCGAAGCGCCCCGAGGCGACCTGCACGATCACGTTCTTGCCGTAGCGGTACAGGTCCTTGTGCAGCCCCCCCTCGCCGGTGTTGTAGATGGTCCCGAGCTCCTCTGCCGCTGCAGCCATGGCACGGTGTGCGTTCAGGTTCAGCGCGCCGTAACTCATGGCGGAGAAGATGAACGGGTACTCCAGCTTGAGCTGCGGGGAGAGCTTGGTCTTGAGCGACGCCTTGCCGGTCTTCTCGTCCCTGACGATCTCGACCTTGTGCGGCTTCTTGCCGAGGTAGGTGCGCAGTTCCATCGGCTCGCGCAGCGGGTCGATGGAGGGGTTGGTCACCTGGGAGGCATCCAGAAGCAGGTGGTCCCAATAAATCGGATAGTCCGCCGGGTTCCCCATGGCGGCAAGGAGTATCCCGCCGCTGTCGGCCTGGGCGTAGAGGTTCCTGATATGGGCGCTGGACCACGAGGCATTCCGCTTGAAGGTCTCCTCGTTCTCCTTGATGCTGATGGCACCGGTCGGGCAGAGCGCGGAACAGCGCCGGCAGCCGATGCAAGAGGAGCTGTCTTCTACCAGGACGTCTTCCTCGTCGAGATAGGAGTGCACGTCATAGGAGCACTGCCTGACGCAGACCTTGCACCTGATGCACTTGGGATCGCTCCTATGGATGATGAATTCGTGGAAAGATTCGTTTACCGATTTATAAAGCACCTTGTTCGCCTCCTGATACAGGTAAGGTTGTACGGACCGCTGTATTGCCATATCCGTGCCAGCTCGGCCACGGACCTTAAAATGGGTTACCAAGGGTTCTAATCGTAAAGGTTTTCGACTTAGAGTGCAAGGGGCAAGCACGGAATCTAAAAATGTATACGTAATAGCCGTGTAGAAAAGCTTCTCAGTGAAGAGAGCAGTGGCTACACAGCCGGAAGCAGGGTCTGCGGCCTTGCCATGGAGCCGGCAAAGTGTTATAAAGCTGGCACTGATTAAGAAAATAAAAGACCTTTTGCCGAAGCCGGCGGCGTTTTTTCGGCGCCACCTGCCTGCTATGCAGAGGTTACAAAGGAAGACGAGGATGTTGACAGGAAAGCAGAAGAGATTTCTCCGCGCGCTCGGGCACGTATTGAAGCCGGTGATTACGGTAGGCAAGGGAGACATCAGCGAGGCGCTGATCAAGGAGACATCCGAGGCGCTGGCGAGCCACGAGCTGATCAAGGTGAAGATACTGGAGAGCTGCCTCATGGACCGTCACGAGGTGGCTGCCGAGCTGAGCGCCGGGTGCCAGGCGGAAGTGGCACAGGTCCTGGGGAGGACACTGCTCCTGTACAAGGCGGCGAAAGAGCCGAGGCTTGAGCTGCCGAAGGAAGCGAAGGCGAAGAAGTAGGGAAGAGTAGAAGTAGAGAAGAGGAAGAAGGTATCGACAAAGGCGGGGGGCGAATTCACCCCCGCCTTTTTTGTTAGAAAAAGTCCGACCTGGCAGGGGGTGTGACGTCCCACTTGCCAAAAAGGGTGTGGAAGTCCCACTTGCCAAAGGGGGTGTGGAAGTCCCCCTTTGAAAAAGGGGGATTTAGTGGGATTTGCCTCTCGCTGGCAACTACTCAGAACTTCAAGCCAAAGGCTAAATCCCCCCCGACCCCCCTTTTTCAAAGGGGGGAGAGTGAATCAAAGGGGGGAGAGAGGTTTATTCACCTTGCACCCTCCCCCAGCCCCTCCCGCCTACCCGAGCGCTTCGGCCGCAGGCCCATCAAGTACAGTCCCCTCTCCCCTGGCGGGAGAGGGCTAGGGAGAGGGAGAGGGGGGCGCCTCTACACCCTCTCATAAGGCTCGAAGAGCCGCTTGAACTCGTCGAGGGCGAAGCGATCGGTCATCCCCGCAATGTAGTCGCAGATAACGCGCTCCCTCCCCTCGCGCTCCATCTTGATCTGGTGCTTCAAGGGAAGCAGGGTCGGATGCTTGATGTACACCTCGAAAAGCTCGGCCAGATAACGCTCGGCCTTGACGCGCATCCGTTCCACCTTGTAGTGCCGGTACAGATGCTGGAACAGAAACCGCTTCAACTCGGCGTTTCGCTCGGTCATCTGCGGACTGAAGGCGACCACCGGCAGGTTCACCCTCCTCAGCTCCTCCTGGCTCCTGATATTCAGATGCTCCAGATTGGCAGCCGTGGTGAGGACCAGGTCGTTGATCAGCACGCCGATCAGTGCGCTCACGGTCTGACAGACCGCCCTGTCGACCTCGATCCCCGGATGCTTGCGCATGATACCCTCGTGCACCTCATCCCAGAGCGTCACCCCCTTGAGCTGCGCCAGGGAGAGGTAGCCGGACTTGAGCCCGTCGTCGATGTCATGGTTATTATAGGCGATCTCATCGGCAAAGTTGATCAGCTGCCCCTCGATGGTGGGAACCGTCCCGGGGAGAAACTCGGCATGGATGCTGACCGGTGCGTCGTACTGGGAGGAATGCTTCACGATCCCCTCCCGCACCTCCCATGACAGGTTCAGGCCGTTGAAGTTGGGATAGCGCTCCTCCAGTTCGTCGACCACGCGAAGCGACTGCAGGTTGTGCTCGAAACCGCCGGCCCCCTCCATCAGCCTGTTCAGCACCTCCTCGCCGGTGTGACCGAAGGGGGTGTGACCCAGGTCGTGGGCCAGGGCCAGGGTCTCGGTGAGCTCCTCGTTCAGCGCCAGCCTGCGGGCAATCCCCTTCCCTATCTGCGCCACCTCCAGCGAATGGGTGAGCCTGGTCCGGTAGTAATCCCCCTCGTGGTTCACGAACACCTGGGTCTTGTACTCGAGACGCCGAAACGCCGCGCAGTGGATGATGCGGTCGCGGTCCCTCTCGAAGGCGGGGCGGTTGTCCCGGAAATCCTCCTGATACCTGCGCCCCCTGGAACTGTCGCTCCTGGCCGCGTAACCCGCCAGATCGGCCCGTTCCATGGCATTCCCCTCTCTCATCTCCCCTCCCTGGCAATTCATCTTGAAAGCATCGTTATTTATATACGTCGGCATGGTACTGTCAACAGCAAAGTTGCCATTGACGCCAGTGTGAGCATCGTGGTAATAAGCTGTTTACAAATCAGGTTTCATGATAGAGAGTCATCAATGCAACTTAGATTGAGCCATAACAGGTTGCCCGCATGCGGGTGATCGCGGGGGATGCGCGCGGGCGGCAACTGATCGCCCCCAAGAGCCTGCGGGTACGCCCGACGGCCGACCGGGTCAAGGAAGCGCTGTTCAGCATGCTGCTAAGCCGTCTGGGTGAGTTCACGGGGATGCGGGTGCTCGATATCTTTGCCGGTACCGGGAACCTCGGCATCGAAGCGCTCAGCAGGGGCGCCGGATATGCGGTATTCGTCGACTCGCACCACGAATCGGCCGATGCCATCCGGAGGAACCTGGATATCACCCGCTACTCGGAGCAGGCCAAGGTTGTCGTGCAGGACGCAGCGGCTGCCCTGAAGTGGCTGGCACGCGGCGAAGCCCCTTTCCACCTGGTTTTCCTCGACCCACCCTATCATGAGGGGCACACCGAGCGCTTGCTGGAACTCCTTTCGGCATCCCCGCTCATCGACGAAGGAACCACGATCGTCGCGGAATTCTCCTCGAAAGAGGCTATCCCCCGCAGCTTCGGGAGGCTGCAGGAGAACGAGCGCCGGGTCTACGGCGACACGGCCCTCTCCTTTCTAACCATTTCAGACAGAGGTGAACAGTGCCCCTGAAAATCGCGGTATACCCCGGCTCCTTCGATCCGGTCACCTTCGGACACCTGGACATCATCGATCGCGCACTCAAGATATTCGACGGCGTGGTCGTCGCAGTTGCCAGGAACTCGGAAAAGAATTCCCTTTTCAGCGTGAAGGAGAGAGTGGAACTCCTATCCGAGATACTCGTGGACCAGCCCAGGGCAAAGGTGGACACCTTCGACGGCCTCCTGGTTGACTTTGTCCGCAAGCGCGGCGCGACCGTCATCATCCGGGGACTGCGGGCCGTGTCGGATTTCGAGTTCGAGTTCCAGCTGGCCCAGATGAACAGGAGCATCACCAAGGAGGTGGAAACACTCTTCATGATGACCTCCGTACCCTACAGCTACCTCTCCTCCTCCATCGTCAAGGAGGTCAGTTCATTAAACGGACCGGTCGACAATCTGGTCCCCCCGTTGATAAAGGCAGCACTCGACGCCAAGTTCAGGGGCAGGTGATCCTTCAGGAGCGGCATTTGCTGCCGCGATTTCCTGCAGCAGCTTGTCGCGGCAGCAATGCCGCTCCTGCGAAACGGCTCCTGCGATCTTTGGGCAGCAGTGCGGATCGCCGCCAAGGAGCCTCCAACCAGGGCCTCGGTCCGGCTCCTTGCCAGCAGTCAAACCATCTGATACTGTTAGAGGCGCCCGCATGCTGCTGCGCCTTTTTTGCCTATATGGCAGCTTCACCATCTCGGGAGGTCCAAGTGATTACCAAAGACATGACCATAACGGAAATCCTCACCCGCTATCCCGAGACTCTCCCCGTTTTCGAGCGCTACGGCCTGGACTGCTACGACTGCCAGATAGCGGAATTCGAGCAGTTGGAGCATGGCGCCTCGGTGCACAAGGTCGACATAGACATCCTCCTCATCGAATTGAACCGCAACATTAAAAGCTGCCGACTTCGGACCTAAGCGTCTGCCCCCATCCCCACCCCGGCCCTCCCCTTGAAGGGGAGGGAGACCGTAGATTAAAACTCCCCACCAAAACGCCTCAATGTGTTGACAAATTATCTAATGTGTTGCATGAGTTACAGTCATCACTATCCCGACTCCGTCCTCGACACCAGGCGAAGAATTCAGCTGAAGCAATGAATTCATCTCTGACACCAGGAAAGGAAGAGGAGATTTTTCAATGGAATACCAGGGCTTAAAAGACATAGAAATACTCTTCGGACTGGGCCTCTTCACGGTGATCCTGCTGCGAAGGTTGAAGTTCCCGTCCATAGTAGGCTTTCTACTCACCGGCATCGTGGCCGGGCCGTATGCGCTCGGCTTCATCAAGAACACCCACCAGGTCGAACAGATGGCCGAATACGGCGTGGTGCTGCTCCTTTTCACCATCGGCATCGAATTCTCGCTGAAGGAGCTGATGCGCATCAAGCACCTGGTGCTGCTGGGAGGGGGGCTGCAGGTCGGCTGCACCATCCTGGCGGTGACCGCCCTGGGCACTCTTTTCCATTTCTCCATACCACAATCGGTCTTCTTCGGCTTTCTGGTGGCCCTCTCCAGTACCGCCATCCTGATGAAGCTCCTGATCGATGCCGGCGAGATGGACACCCCGCAGGGGAAGACCGCGCTCGGCATCCTGATCTTCCAGGACCTGTGCATCGTACCGCTCATGCTCTTCACCCCTCTCCTGGCAGGTGACGGCGACGGCTTGCAGGAGGTGGCCCTCGTCCTGTTCAAGGCGGTCGGCGTCATCCTCGCCGCCCATTACGGCGCCAGGTTCGTGATCCCCTGGATCTTCGAGCAGGTGGTGAAGAGCAGAAGCCGCGAGCTTTTCATCATGATGATCATCTTCATCGGCATGGGGACCGCATGGCTCACGGCCCAGGCGGGGCTGTCCCTTGCGCTCGGGGCCTTCATTGCCGGACTGGCCATCTCGGAATCCGAATACAGCCACCAGGCGCTAAGCGACATCATGCCGTTTCGCGAAGCCTTCATGAGCCTGTTTTTCATCTCGGTCGGCATGCTGCTGAACCCTGCCGTCCTGCTCACCTACCCTCTGCTGATCGCCTCGCTGGTGCTGGGCATCATCTTGATCAAGACCGTGATAACGACGGGATCGGCCATGGCGCTGGGGCTTCCCATGCGCATCACGCTGATCGCCGGGCTGTCGCTGGCGCAGATCGGCGAGTTCTCCTTCGTCCTGTCCCAGGCCGGTCTCAAGCATGGCCTGCTCTCCCCGGAGGCCTATCAGATCTTTCTCGCCGCCTCGATTGCGACCATGGGTCTGACCCCGCTCTGCATGAAGATCGCCAGCCCTTTTGCCAGTTACCTCACCGGGGTCCTGCCCCATTCCTGGACCCGAGGCAGGACGGTTTTTTCCGGCAGCAAAAAGAAAGTGCCGGTCTCCGACCACCTGATCATCGTGGGCTATGGAGTGAACGGTAAAAACCTGGCCAGGGTGCTGAAGCACCTCAAGATCTCCCATGTCATCATCGAAACCAATCCCTTTACGGTGAGCTCGGAGAAGAAAAAGGGAGAGCAGATCATCTTCGGGGATGCCTCGAAACCCGAGGTCCTGGACCACGCCCATATCGAGAAGGCCCGCATCATGGTGGTCGCCATTTCCGATGCCGCAGCCAGCAGGCGCATAGCGGCCCTGGCCCGGCAGTTGAACCCCTCCATCCACGTGATCGTGCGGACCCGATACATCCTGGAGGTGGAGCCGCTCTTCAAGCTCGGCGTGAACGAGGTGATCCCGGAGGAATTCGAGACCTCGGTGGAGATCCTCTCCAGGGTGCTGAAAAGATTCCTGGTGCCGCAGGATGTCATCGACAGCTGCATCGTCGATGTCAGGCGTGACGGCTATGACATGTTTCGCTCAGCGAGCAAGAGGCACAGCCATGCCGTGGGGATCGCCGGATTCCTGTCCGGGGCCGAGATCGGAAACTTCAGGGTGCACAAGGGGTCGCCGCTCGAGGGGGCCAGCTTGAGGGAAGGGGTGCTGAGAAGCAGGTCCGGAGCCACCATTCTGGCTATCAAGAGGGGCGAGGAGGTCATCCCCAATCCCGACCCGGTATGGGTACTGGAAGATAAGGATATCGTCTTGCTCCTGGGAACTCCCGAGCAGCTGGCGGCAGCAGGGAAGCTGTTCGACCCGAGCAAACCAGCAAAAGAAATGGGCAAAGCCCGGTTTGCCGCCGATGAAGCTTGATCTTGCGTCGTTTTCAGCTTGACAACGCCAGGACCACCACATAAAGTGACTCCCGTGAAAAACTCTCCATTACGGATAATTGCCGCACTCACCCTGGTCATCACCCTGCTCGCCCTGAGCGGGTTGACTTCAACGGCTGCCGCACTGATGCATGCGGCAAGCGCCAACTCGTGCTGCGATTCCGGATGCGACGATCCCCCCGGCGCAGCCCCCTGTTCCACTCCCGACTGCCCCTGCTTTTCCTGCATCAGCATGGTGCTGGCAACAGCGCTAACCGTGCTGCGGAGCTCGGCCGGCGAGCCCCTCCCTCAACTCTCGGCGCACCCCTTCCACCTGTGTGAATATATCCCGTCCATCGAATATCCGCCCGAGAACTCCTGATTCTCCAAAAACCGACCTGATTAGCGCTGATCTTCCGCTGTTCAGGTCCCTCCCCCTTCAAGGGGGAGGTCAGGAGGGGGATGGGGGGTTTTTGGCACCAGAGCTGCCCCATCCCCACCCCAACCCTCCCCTTGAAGGGGAGGGGGCTTTTCAGCGGAAGATCAGCGATAATCAGGAAAACCGATAAATGTTGTTACTCTCGCAGAAACTCTCCTCCACCCAGCGGGGGGAGGTCGGGAGGGGGGCAGAGTTCGGCCTGCTGAGAACATCGGGCGGGTTGCCCCCTCCCTGACCCCACTGCCATNNGCACGGCCCACCCTACATGATTCAGGGAATCACCGCTTAAGCTAATGGCAGTGCTCCCTGGCCCTTCCCCTGCGGCGGAGGGGACCGAATTGAGACGCCGCAACCCAGAAAGTTATACATAAACGCTATCTTAGGAGAACCTACATGAACAAGAACTACATCTACGTAATGGTGGCAGTAATCATAGGCGCCGTAATCGCCTTTGGCCTGGTCAAGCAGGGGGAGGCCAAGCTACTCAACGTCAACGAAATCGGTTCGGATCCGTCGGCATTTACCGGCACCATCACCTTCACCGGCGTCATGNNCACCAGCGCCAACTGCAACAAGATACTGATCCCGGTGAAATGCGTGGGAGCTGTGCCGGCCATGGGCGATGAGCTCAAGGTGACGGGGAGTTTCGTCAAGAATCCGACCGGTTTCATGTTCGCCGCCGACAAGTTGAAGGTGGTACGAAACCATAAGATCGGGGGCTAGATGACGCTCTCCAAGCTTGTGTTCAGGAACATCACCCGCCGGCGCGGCCGGTTCGTATTCACCCTTTTGGGCATCACCATCGGGATCGCCTCGTTCGTCACCTTCCTCTCCATGGGGGGGAGCCTGAAAAGCGAGATCAACCGCGAGTCGGCAGCGCTGGGCGCCAATCTGATCGTCACGCCGATCGGCTCCTGTGCCTACGAGCAGGTTTCCATCCTGACCGGCGAGCTTTTGCCGGCCAACATCACCATGACCGATGTCGCCAAGGTCCAGGCCATCAAAGGGCTGAGCGCCGTGCCGGTGCTCACGGAAAAGACCGCCATTGCCAACAAGCCGGTCTCGTTGAACGGCATAAGCACCGCGCAGATGAAGTCGTTCAAGGAGTGGCAGATCGACAGGGGCGCCTACTTTTCAGGCGATGACGAGGCGGTGGCCGTTGTCGGTTTCGCCGCCGCCGATCAGTTCAAACTGCAGCCCGGCTCCACGTTCGTGGTGCGCGGCGAAAAGCTGCAGGTCAAGGGAGTGCTCAAGGAGACCGGGAGCAGGGACGACCTGACCGTCTTCATCCCGATTCCGCTGGCACAGAGGCTTTTCAAGGTGGGGGACAAGGTCTCCTACCTGGCAGTCAAGGTGGACGATCTGGCGCTCACCGAGAGCTACATACAGAAGATAAAGGAGACGGTAAACCTGGGGGTGGTCTCCGACAAGCAGATGCTGAAGGGTGTCCTTTCCATTGTCGGCACGGTCAACATCACGCTGCAGATGATCGCGGCGGTCTCGGTGCTGGCGGCGGCTTTCGGCATCATAAACACCATGATGACCGCCACCTACGAGAGAAAGCGCGAGATCGGCATCCTGCAGGCACTGGGGGCGAAACAGCGCACCATCTTCACCATATTCCTGCTGGAGTCCGGCTTCTACGGCATCATCGGCGGCATCACCGGAGTATTTGTCGGGCTTTTCGTCTCGGTCGTGGCGGCGCCCTATATCACCCAGAACGCCTTCACCTCGTTCGTCAAGGGCTCGGGAAGCGGCGCCTTGGTAGACCTGAAGACGGTGGTCGGGTCGATCCTGTTTTCCGCCGTAGTCGCCATCGTCGCCGGTGTCTACCCGGCTTGGCGGGCGGCCAGGCTTTCGCCAGTGGAGGCCATAAGCTATGAGTGACGCAATCATCAAAACCCGGGACCTCTCCAAGTCCTACTCGACCGGCGCCGTTACCACTCAGGCGCTTCGGGGGGTGACCCTGGACATAAGGAAGGGGTCGTTCACCTGCATCGTTGGCCCCTCCGGGCACGGCAAGAGTACGCTGATGCACCTGGTCGGGGGTCTGGACCGTCCTACGGAAGGCTCCGTTTTCCTGGATGGGACGGACATCAGCCGGCTCGACAACAGCCAGCTGGCGCAACTGCGGGGAGAGAAAATCGGATTCGTGTTCCAGTTCTTCAACCTTTTGCAGGGGCTAAGCGCCAAGGAAAACGTGGAAATGGCCATGATGCTCGCCGGCATTCCGGAAAAGGAGCAGGCAAAAGGGGCGCTCAGACTGCTCGCCATGGTGGGGCTTGCCGAGAAGGCGGACGCCAAGCCGTCGCAGCTTTCCGGGGGCCAGCAGCAGCGCGTCGCCATAGCGCGCGCCCTGGCCAACGACCCCGCCATCCTGCTGATGGATGAGCCGACCGGCAATCTCGATTCCGCAGCCGAGGCGGAAATCATGGAGATCCTCCATGAGCTGCATGCCGGCGGCAAGACGGTCGTGCTGGTGACCCACAACAACGAGATCGCGAAAAAGGCGCAGCACGTCATCTGCGTAAAGGACGGCCGCATCTCCTGCTGAAACGGCAGGAGAGGATTATTAAAAAGATGAGCAGGTAAGACAATGCCTGCCCCGGCTGCTGCGGGGCAGGCATTGTTATTCCCCCCCTAACCCTCTCCCGCCAGGGGAGAAGGGAGGGGCTGGGGGCACTGCCATTAAGTCACCTGATTAGGCGCTGATCTTCCGCTGTTCAGGNNGAAGGGGAGGGGGTTTTTCAGCGGGAGATTGACGCTAATCAATCTGGCTAAATATGCTCGAATCCTCACATTATGCTCTTCCCGAACAGCGAGGCGGCGAGCTCTACCGCCACCTTGGCCGTCTTGTTGCGGTGGTCGAGTATCGGGTTGATCTCGACG
>DNRQ01000209.1:249-14150 GCA_003499925.1 Geobacter sp. | reverse complement strand
GGAATAATAGTTGACGTTGATCAGCACACAGATCTAGACAAGTTCGCACCGCTCGTAGTTATAAAAGTTTTCTGACGCGAACCGCGACCGTAGGAAAAAAAGATTCCCTTGCCCCACGAGGCAAGGGAATCGCAACTTCCCAACCGCATGCTCTAAACGTCCGCTGCACGCCTACGGTTACCTGGACCCGAAAGAAGATCCCCCGGCCGAATCGGCCATTATGGATGAATAGTGCAAGGCTCACAGCACCCTCAAAAGCCCCCCCTGCCGCGTCAAGTGCAGGGGGGGCTCGATTTAGCGCCTTAGCCCAAGGGGAACGAGAGGGGAACGAGGGGGACGCCCATGCGAACACGCGTAACTTTCTAAACCAACTAAAATTACAGTGGATATAAAGGTGATTCCTGGCCTGCCTTGCCAGATTACTTTCATGTGGCAAGCTTTTCGGTATGCCTCGACAAGCACGCATAGACGCCCCCGGCGCCGTTCATCACATCATATGCCGCGGTATCGAACGGAGAAAGATTTTCCAGGACGATGCCGATCGCGACCGCTTTGTCTTCCGCCTTGGTTCCGTCCTTCTTAAGACCTCTACTCCCTGCTTCGCCTGGGCTTCACATAACATTTCCACCTATTGCTCCGCACCGGCTCTGTTCCAATCGCTACTGTTATGGAGCGGCTTCTCACCGGGTACGCTGCCGAATTTAACCGCAGGCATAGGAGACACGGCCACTTGTTCCAAAACAGGTACAAGTCCATTCTTTGCCAGACGGACCCATACCTGTTAGAACTTGTGCGCTACATTCACCTAAACCCGCTACGTGCCCACCTTGTCCCCCTCACCGTCATATTGCCGCCACCGACAGGCCTTCCTCTTCCTCAACCAGCGCCGTCAGAGAATGGAGGAATTCGTCCTTGCAAAGGACGCGCAGCAGAAACATCCATTGACCTGTGCACCATAAATGGTACAATCGCTTCCATGACTGACATCGCTTTTGTCCTAAAGGTTGTCTTTTATCGTTCTGAAGCCGGCAATGAGCCGGTCAGGGAGTGGCTGAAAGAATTGCCGCGCGATGACAAGCGGCAAATCGGCGAGGACGTCAAGACCGCCCAACTCGGCTGGCCCTTGGGAATGCCCCTCATCAGGAAAATCGAGAAGGACCTGTGGGAAGTGAGGACCAGATTGGCAAATGGCATAGCGAGAGTGTTCTTTACAGTGGATGGCGATTACATGATCTTGCTGCATGGCTTTACCAAAAAATCGCAGAAGACTCCGCAAAACGACCTGAAGACAGCAATTACGCGTCTTAATAATTACGCGAGAGGCATGAAATGAGAAACCCGCACATCGGCACGAATTTCGACGACTTCCTTGATGAGGAAGATTTGAGAGTTGACGCAGAGGCCACAGCCATTAAACGCGTTATCGCATACCAAATCGAATTGGAAATGAAACAGGCGAATCTCTCAAAAACCGCCATGGCTGAAAGAATGCACACAAGCCGCACTGCTCTAGACAGACTTCTTGACCCCGCAAACGCTTCCGTTACCCTTCAAACGCTCGAAAGGGCAGCCCTAGCACTAGGGAAAACCTTAAGAATCGAGTTGGCATGACCCCGCGGCTGCGAAGCTGCCGCAGGACGTTCAACGTATTGCCCAGCGCAAACTGAAACAGCATCGAACGGAGGAAGATTTTCCAGGACCATGCCGATCGCGACCGCTTTGTCTTCCGCCTTGGTTCCGTCCTTCTTAAGACCTCTACTCCCTGCTTCGCCTGGGCTCTCATCCCCAACATTTCCACCTATTGCTCCGCACCGGCTCTGTTCCAATCGCTACTGTTCGGAATGTAGAGGCGGCACAGGGAAAATACGAGTCATTCGTCGCCGATGGAATCGCTGCTGGCAGGCGTCCGGAACTAGCCGGAGGAGGGCTGGTGCGGAGTGCTGGAGGTTGGGAGAAAATCATTCTGGCGCGCAGGTATGGGGAGCATCTGAAGAGTGACGAACGAATACTTGGTGACAGTGAGTTTGTGGAAGAGGTGCTTAGTGATGCCGATGAGCATTTTGACGACCGATGCCTGTGTCGTGCAAATGGCGTTGATGTAGAGAAGCTAGCTGGATTAGTTGCAGGGCTACTGGAAATCGATCCCGCAGAGGTGTGGAGGGAGGGGCGGAATGCTGCTTCAGTCCAGGCGAGGTATCTAATGTGCCACTGGGCTAAAGAGGTGGGGCTGACGTCGACGGAAGTTGGCAAAAGGCTGAAACTATCCCAACCAGGTGCCAGTCGCGCAGCGCAGAACGGTGCAGAGCTGGCAAAGAAGCGGGGTTGGAGTCTTCAGGAGTTGCTGCGAGGATGAGTTTCGCATGTTCGCATGGGCGTCCCCCTCACCCCATCCAGGTAGCGCTCCCGCTGGGGCGGCTCCTTGAACTTCTCCTGATTGGTCGCCGGGTTCTCTTCGGAGGAGACTTCGTCCTCAGGTCGCGGGTTCTACAGAAATGCCGGTGCCCGACAACCGAAGGCAATGGAGGAGATATTTTGGCGGTCAAATAGTTCGGGAAGTGACGGGGAAACGTGTTCCTCTTGACACCAAGAAGGCGGTAGATTAAAATCCTCCAAACTGCCAGGGCTGGTAGGAACTCCACCATTAAAGGAGACGCGTTGATGATACAACTATCGATCGATCTAACCGGGAAAGACGCAACCGTCATCAGTACCTGTTACCGTGTCCATAGCGGGATGCGCGGACTAGACATCTATAAGGACGCCCCGCAGCAGTTGGCTACGGACAGGGTAAAGGAGAGAATCGACAATTACCAACACCACTTCGAGGGGGGCGCGACCGGTAACCACGCCTCCATCGCCGAGCGCAACCTCGCCCGCAAGGAGGTGACCGAACTCTTTAAGAAGATTGTTCGCTTTCTTGAGATCATTGCCACAGAGGCCGATATCCCGGCCCTGATCCTGGCCGGTTTCATCGTGCGCAAATCCAGCGCCAAGAAAAAAAACACTGTCGTACAACCTGCATGAGAAATGACAGCAAACAAACCATTCACCATTCATGGATTTAACTTTAACAAAAAGTCGACCAGCCCAAGAGCATGAACCCTGCGAGATCTTGCCCCGGGGAGTCCGGCTTTATCTGGCTCAGGTACCGGGGCGACCTTTTCTCACCCCTCCACTTGTGAATCAGTCTACCTATAGGTGCAAATCTACTCGTGAAACCCTTACCTCGACTTGTGTGGGCCATCCCGGCCTGACCCATATGCGTGACTTTATGATCCAAAAGCATACTTCAATTCGGGGAGACCTTCCCCGAGTTGAGGTATGGAAGCAGATCTTCTCTTGATACCCATAGATCAACTCGTGAAACCCAGGGATGTACTTTTGATACCCATACTTCCACTTTTGATATCATAGATCTACTTTTGATCCCCATAGATCTACTTGTGAAGGCCATCCAAAGTTGACGAATACCCCGCAGATCTGCCGGGTAAACGGGCACATCAGCAGTCGACGGACGCCCCGAGGAGAACGGTGCTCCAAAATGAGCCGTTTAAGGGGATCGAAAGGAGAAAAGTGGGCGTGGATCCATTCGCGAATCCGATACGCGACCAAATGGTCCGAATCCGGTGAAAAATGATGGGTGCTTCGTCAACTTGGCAAGGTTATCAAAAGTTGACCGATGCAGGCCGTTCTTCTTTGTAAGCCAGTCAAAAGTGGACCCATGGCCTTCCCAATTGGATCTATGACCTTCCCAAGAAAAACGCCGAGGGTCTTCTCTTGTACCTCTCCTGTCCATTTCCAGTACTGTACTTATGGGGTCGCCTCCTCCGCCTGTTGAAAGGTGGGTCCCGAAGTAAAGCCTACCTGCCTCTCATCGAAAGGTGACCATCATTTGCCTGAAGACGGACAACTCATTAGGGAGAGGGGAGGACCATAGACGTCTCACCTGCCAATCTCCTCCACTAGGTCAGTGCAGGGTGACGGACGCTGTGATCCTGCTCAAGAACCCTCTGTTGCGGATGGGGTCGGCTAGACGCCTGAGCAGGGTCCGCGCGGTGCCGATGCGACCCAGGATGGCTAAGGCGGCCTCACGGTCATCGTTTTCTTGCGCCAGCCGATAGTATAACTCCGCCTCCTCGATAAACTCGCGCAGAAAATCTTTGAACAGGGCCCCGTTGTCGAGTCTGAGCCAGTTCTTCATGAAGTACCTGCAGCTCTGGGCCCGCCCCGAGACCAGGCAGATCTTCGCGGCTGCGCCCAGCGACTGGACCCGCTCCAGGTTGTCTGCCGTCTCCTTGGTAATTATTTTGAGTTCATGGGCGATGAGCCGGTGCTGAGTCACCAAACCTTTTGGATTGCCTATCTCAAATGCCATCAGTTCATCACGTCCCAATTCCCCTTTTTTGATCAGTTCGGCATAGGGCCCCTCACTCCGGGTTTCCAACGGTTTTGTGTCGCCCTGCGGGGTGCTGGCGAGCAGAAGCTGGCGCAGGGGATTTTCGAGGCGCCGTGCCAGCGTTTTTGCGCAGCGGACCCGCGCCAGCATGATGGTGGCTAAGTCGCGGTCACCGGCCTCCCGGGCCTCGCGGTATCTTTCCGTTTCCGAATCTATGTAGTCATAGACGGTCTCCTTGAAACCGGACCATTCATCGCTTTGCATGAGCATCCCGAGCATTTGGTTCAGAAGCACTGCCTGTGCCAGGGCGAGCCGGGAACTCGCCGGATTATTCTGCTCCTGGTAGCGGAAGTGGTTCATCATCATCTCCTGCACCATCAGGGTCACTTCCTTGACCCAGTGGTTTTCCTCTTGTTCGCTGTCCACGGTTTCCCCCCCCCCGCGATTCCTGCGGATTGGCCCGGCTAGCCACGCCATGTCCGGCACAGGTTTAGCGGATTTCAGGTGATTATTTTAGTTGCTGAGGGTGAAGTTGCAAGGGCGTGCCTGTCGAATGCCCCTGCCCTTAAAAAGTTCAAGCCCCCATCTCCGTGCCAAACTGGGACCTGTCAGCCCCCTTTTCAGTTGCGCCCCCCAGCCAAAGCCTGTATCTTCAAAAGCCATGCAAAAATATTTTTCAGAACACGCTGTTCAGCAGCTAAGAGCCGCTATAAGCGACGCCGAAGGGAACGAGGTCTTCTTCCTGGGACGCACCGACGAGCAGCGCCTCGTCGTAGAGGTGGAACCGCTGGCCCGCGGCAACCGGGACGCGGTGGCCGCCATCATGATCGCCACCTCCTTCGGCGACGTGGTGATCCACAATCACCCCTCCGGTGTTCTCACCCCCTCAAATGCCGACCTTGAAATTGCCTCGCTACTTGGCAACCAGGGGGTCGGATTCTATATCGTCGACAATCAGGCCGAGCGCTGCTACCAGGCGGTGGCCCCCTTCGCCCGCAAGACGGTGGAGCGGCTCTCCTACCCGGAGATCGAGCGCTTCTACGCCCCGGACGGCGTGCTGTCACAGGCCCTGCCGGGGTACGAGCATCGCCCGGAACAGACCAGGATGGCGCTCTCCTTGGCGGAGGCCTTCAACGAGGAGCGGGTGGCCGTGGTCGAGGCGGGAACGGGCACCGGCAAGTCGCTCGCCTATCTCCTCCCCGCCGTGCTCTGGGCCGTCAGGAACAAGGAGCGGGTGGTCATCTCGACCAACACCATAAATCTCCAGGAGCAGCTGGTCCAAAAGGACATCCCCTTCCTGATGAAGCACCTGGAGATAAAATTCCGGGCCGTCCTGGTGAAGGGGAGAGGCAACTACCTCTGCCTGCGCAAGCTGCAGGTGAACGCCGCCGACGCCTCGCTCTTCAAGGACGACACCGCGCAGGAGCTGGACGCGATCGTCGCCTGGAGCAAGAAGACCGATGACGGCTGCCGCAGCGACCTCTCCTTCATCCCCAAAGACGAGGTCTGGGAGGAGCTCTGCTGCGAGTCGGACCAGTGCGGTCGCGTCAAGTGCCCCGACTATCCGCGCTGCTTCTTCTACAAGGCGCGGCGCGAGGCGGCCGGCGCCGACGTCCTGGTGGTGAACCACGCCCTGCTTCTGGCCGACCTCTCGGTGCGCCAGGAGACCGGCTACGACGCCACCGCCATCTTGCCCCCCTTCACCCGGCTCATCTTCGACGAGGGACACCACCTGGAGGACGTTGCCACCAACTTCCTCTCCAGCCAGGTCTCCCGCCTGGCGCTGGTCAAGCTTCTGGGCAAGCTGCAGCACCCGCGCAAGGCGCACCGGGGCATCCTGCCCCAGTTGTCCACCCAGCTCTCCGCCGCGGTCCCCGCGGCCCAGGACGATCTCTACCTGGAGATCGCCGAGGTGCTCGAGGGGAGGCTGATCCCGAAGCGGGTCGCGGTCCTGGATGCGGTGACGCGGGGGATGGACGCCCTCGGGGAGGCGCTGTTCCAGAAGCTTCATAAGGCGGGGGCCGATCAGAAGCTGAGGGTTACGCCTGCGGTCTACGCCTCGCCGCTCTGGCCCCAGGTCCTGTTGCAGGTCGAGCAGATGAGCAAGGAGCTGGCCGATTACGCCGGCACCATACAGGCCTTCCTCAAGGGGTGCGACAAGCTTTCGGACAAGGTGCTGGAGCGGCTCTCCGGCCCGCTCACCGACCTGAGGGGGGTAAAGGGGCGGATCGAATCGGTGGTCGAGGCGCTGCAGTTCTTCACCTCCCGCGAGGAGGGGTTCTGCCGCTGGTTCGAGCTCAGGAAGGGGCCGATGGTGAAGCTCTGCTCCTCGCCGCTCGAGGTCGCCGAATCGATCAAGAAGGCGATCCTGGACCGCTTCAAGACCGTCGTCATCACCTCGGCGACGCTCGCCGTGGGAGAGAAGTTCGATTTCCTGAAGAGGCGGACCGGGGTCGAGCTCCTGGCCAAGGAGCGGGTTAGCGAGCTTTTGCTGCCGTCCCCATTCGACTACGCCAAGCAGGCCTTCGTCGGGGTGCCGTCCGACATGCCCGAGCCGACCTCGCCGCTCTTCGAGGCGCGCCTTTGCAGCCACCTGCTGAAGGCCCTGAAGATCTCGCAAGGGCGGGCCTTCGTGCTGTTCACCTCCTACGACCTGCTGACCCGGGTCAGCAACCGGCTGGACGGGCCTCTCAAGGCCGCGGGGCTGACACCGATGCGCCAGGGTGAGACCAACCGCCACATGCTCCTCTCCAAGTTCAGAACCGCCCATAATCCGGTCCTGTTCGGCACCGATTCCTTCTGGGAAGGTGTCGACGTGCAGGGAAAAGGGCTGGAGCTGGTGGTGATCACCAGGCTTCCCTTCCGGGTTCCGACCGAGCCGATCCTTGAGGCGAGGAGCGAGCATATAACCGCCATGGGGGGCGACCCGTTCATGACCTACACCGTTCCCCAGGCGGTTATCAAGTTCAAGCAGGGGTTCGGGAGACTGATCAGGAGCAAGGAGGACCGGGGCGCGGTGCTGATCCTGGATTCCAGGGTGCTGACCAAGAACTACGGCAAGGTGTTCCTGACCGCGCTGCACGGCGTGAAGGTCGTGAAGGGAGTGGAGGAGATGCTCTGCGACGAGATGGAGAAGTTCTTCGGACCGCAGGGGTAGTTACCCCTCCGGTGGAGGGGACCTTCTGACTACCTCCCCCCTTTGAAAAAGGGGGGTCGGGGGGGATTTGGGGTTTCAGGCCAACCAAAGACAAATCCCCCTAAATCCCCCTTTTTCAAGGGGGGATTTTTTGATCCAAAAGATCCTACTGCTGCACGCCGCGGGCTACGGTCACCGCGAAGAGCGCCGCCACCTTCGCCTCGCGCAAGGCTTCGACGCAGGCCCGCATGGTGCTCCCGGTAGTCAGCACATCATCAACCAGCAGCACCCTCTTCCCCTCCAGCCGTTTCGGATCCCGCACGGCAAAGGCCCCGCTCACGTTGCTCACCCGGTCCCTAGCATCCAAGGTAGTCTGCGGCTCAGTCCAGCGGACCCGGCGCAGGTTCGCTATCTCCATCGGCACCCCCCACTTTTTTTCCAGAACCGCCCCGATCAGCTGTGACTGGTTGTAACCGCGCTGCCTCAGCCTCCTACGGTGCAGCGGCACCGGAATGATCAGATCAGGCGCAGCGGCGCTGCAAAAGGGCGCCAGACTGGCTGCGGTCAATACTCCCAGCGGTTGGCAGAGGTGCACGCGGCTTCCGTACTTGAACCGGTGGATCAGGTCCTGGACGGGTCCGTCCAAGAGAGTTGCCGAGCGGCAGATGTGAAAGGGGCGATGGATGACGCAGGCGCCGCAGGTGTGATCAGCCCCGGCTTGGGTGGCGAAGGGCGCGCCGCAGACGGTGCAGAGCGGGGAAACGAGGAAGGGGATCTTGTTCAGGCAGCCGGCGCAGATCAGGAGCTCGCCGGCTTTCGGGATGAAGGCCTTGCAGACGTGGCAAAGCGGCGGGAAAAGCAGATCCAGCAGGGCGCGAAAAGGCATGCTCCCTCCAATCAAGATGAACCCACGATTTCAAACCTGTGGGGGCGAATATCATCCGCCCCCACAATCCCATTTACAGCCCCATTTCTTCATTAACCACAAGCACCCGGATATCGGTATTGCGCGGCTTTTTTTCGATGACGGTGGTCACCCGGCAGATCCGCTGCGGCGAGTCGCAGTCCGAGCAGAAGCCGGTCGTGGCGCAGGGAGTGGCAAGGCCCAGCCGCTTGGCGTTCGGAGGGGAGGCAAAGCTCTTCACCCTGCGCACCGCATCCTCCACGCTTCCGTCAACCAGCTTGTTCCTGCCGACCACGACGATCACCTTCTGCGGGCCGAAAAACATGGCGGCAGCGCGGTTGCCGTTGCCGTCGATGTTCACCAGCGCCCCCGACAGGGTGACCGCGTTGCTTGCCGCGAGAAAGAGGTCGCAGGTCAGCTGGCGCCTGGTGATGGCGAGCCTCTCCTCGGGGCTTAGATCCGGCGCGCTGTGGTTCAGGATCTCCTTCCCCATACCCTTCAGCTTGTCGATGAGCTTCAGGTCCGCGATTGACAGCGAGCCGCCGAATCCGATGGTTTTGGCCGTAGCAGCCTCATTGACAATATAGTGAAAGACCTCTTCGCCGCTGTGGCAGAAAACAGCGTCGAACCCGTTCTTCTTCAGACCTTCTACCGCCTTCTCGCATTTCAGGGCATAGGCCCAGTCGTTCAGCTCTTCAGTTGTCATGCTTTTCTCCCGTACCGGTAATGACCGTTTTGCAATTAGTCTTGTTCCAAAATTAGCGCAGAAATTCAGCCATCCCTATTTCATTCTCAGCTCTCAACACGCTCCCGGTAACTTACCTGATTAGCACCCCACGCTGCTCTGCAGCCCTTTGTCGACGAAGGTTCATCTTCGTAGGCGCCTGCTCACTCTCCTCCACCCGGAGGGGGGAGGTCGGGAGGGGGGAAGACAGCGGCTTCTGCGAAGAATGGCCCGGTTCCCCCTCCCTAGCCCTCCCCCTCCGGGGGAGGGGACAATTTGCGCGTGGGATCAAGCTATTGTCTGTAAACATGTAGCATATAAGGTGGGCCCATGCCCACCATCAGGTTTCGGGTGTTGGTGGGCACGGCCCACCCTACCACTCCCTTGAACACTCCCCTCGCCCTCCGGAAGAGGGAATATGGTTATTGGGGAAACGGGCTCGTCAAGGCTCAGCGGTTGGCCCAGAACTCCCGCTCGTAGGGCCAATACTCTCCCATCATTGAGACGAGGTACTGCATCCGCGCCCTGAACGCGAGGCGGCCGCCATCCTGCTCCGGGAAGGCGCGCTTTTCGCCGACGCAGAGGCAAAGCTCCCTGCCGAGCGCGCGGGCCTTTTCGAACAGAGCCTCCTGATCGGGGAACATGCGGGGACCTGCGCCGGGAGAGCCGATGCTGCCCACGCACTGAGCGCCGACGGAGTTCACGATGCGCTGCATGTAGGTCAGCACCTCTTCGTCGCCTCCGCCGCCGGAGGTTTCCACTACTACCGCGTATTTCCCCTCCAGTGCCGTACGGTGGGCGAGCCCGTTGCAACGGTCGAAGAAACACTTCATCTGGGCGGTGACGCTGAAAATGTAGTTAGGGCTGGCGAAAACGAACGCGTCTGCGGCAACAAGCTTGTCCTTGATGGTCTCGTACTCGTCCTTGATCGAGCAGATTCCGACCCTGTGGCAGGCGTCGCAGGCGACGCACGGCTTGATCGGGGTCTCGGAAAGCGAGACGATCTCCACCTCGGCGCCCGACTCGGCCGCTCCCGCCAGTACTTCCTCCAACAGTCTCCCCGTTGTCCCCCCCATGCCGCGGGGACTTCCGTTAATTGCGACAATCTTCATCCGTCTCTCCTCAAGCTATAGTTGGTTGGTGCCGGTAGCAGCTGCCCTCCCCCAGCCCCTCCCATAAAGGGAGGGGGGCTTGAACCCCCTCTCTATTCTTGGGGGCCAAAGTCGGGGCCAAAGTCCCTCTTTTGAAGCTATGATTCCCTCTCCTGCAAGCTAAAGTCCCCTCTCCCCTTGTGGGAGAGGGCTAGGGAGAGGGGGGACTTGACTGCCTCCGCCAGCTGAAGGCAAAATCCCCCTAAATCCCCCTTTGCCAAAGGGGGACTTCAAAGCAAAGGAACTTCAAATCAATGGGACCTTTACTCCCATCACCTTACCAGCAATGTTTTCCCTGTCATCTCCGGCGGCTGCGGGAGGCCCAACAGCTCCAGCATGGTGGGCGCCAGGTCGGCCAGCACCCCTTTGCGCAGCTTCGCCCCTTTGCGGGAATCGTCCACCAGCACCACGGGCGCCATGTCGCAGGTGTGCGCNNGACCATGTCGGCGTTGGCGAAATTGAGGATGATCACGTCGTACTTGTCCTCGTCGAGCCTCTTCATGAGCTCATCGGTGACCAGATAGGCGCTCATCTCGGGCTTCTGGTCGTAGGTGGCCACCTCTTTGGGCGAGGCTATCAGGGCACGGTCCTCTCCCGGAAAGGGGGTCTCCCTGCCGCCGTTGAAGAAGAAGGTGACGTGGGCGTATTTCTCGGTCTCGGCGATCCTCAGCTGGGTGAGCCCGGCGTTGCCGATCACCTCGGGGAAAATGTTCTTGAGGTCGTCGGTCCCGAAGGCGACCGCAAGCCCGAAGGTCTCGTCGTAACTGGTCATGCAGACATACGAGCAAAGACGCGGCCAAACCTCCCTCCGGAAACCGTCGAAGGATGGGTCGGTGAAGCTGCGGGTGATCTCGCGGGCGCGGTCGGAGCGGAAGTTGAAGAAGATGAAGGCATCGCCGTCGGTCAATTTTCCGACAGGGTCAGCTCCCTCGACGATGACGCTTGGGAGCACGAACTCGTCGTGCACCCCCTCCCGGTAGCTCGCCCGGATCGCCTCCTCTGCCGAGCCGTACCGGTTACCCTCGCCGGAGACCATGGCGCTGTAGGCCTTCTCGACCCGGTCCCACCGGTTGTCCCGGTCCATGGCGTAGTAGCGCCCGATCACGGTGGCGATCTTGCCCAGTCCTATCCTCCCGAGCTCAGCTTCGAGCCGCTCCAGGTATTCGGCACCGCTTTGCGGGGGCGTGTCGCGGCCGTCCAGCAGGCAGTGGATGTAAACCTCGGGGACCCCCTGCCGCTTTGCCATCTCGACCAGGGCATAGAGATGGGTGTCGTGGGAGTGCACGCCGCCGTCGGAGAGGAGCCCTGACAGATGCAGCCTGCCGCTTCCCGCCTTGGCCTTCTGCATGCACTCCACCAGGGCCGGGTTCTCGAAAAAGTCGCCGTCCTGGATCGACTTGCTGATCCGGGTCAGGTCCTGGTATACCACGCGTCCCGCCCCGATGTTGGTGTGCCCCACCTCGGAGTTCCCCATCTGCCCGGCGGGCAGCCCTACGGAGAGCCCGGAGCCGTCGATCTCGCTGGCGGGGTACTCGGCGCTGAGGCGGGTCATGTTCGGCGTCCTCGCCTGAGCCACGGCGTTGGACTCTTGTTCGGGGTTGATACCCCAGCCGTCAAGGATCATCAAGAGCAGAGGCTTCTTTGGCATGTCTTTCTCCCTCATTAGCGAAATAAAAAAGGTGAAGAAAAGACTTCACCTTTTGGCATTGCATTACTCGTGGTGGTACGGCTCGCCGTTCATGATGGTAAAGCCGCGGTAGATCTGCTCCAGGAGGAACACCCGCACCATCTGGTGGGTGAGGGTCATCCGGGAGAGCGAGATCGCCTTGAAGGCCTGGCCGCGGAAGCTGTCGGTGAACCCGTAGGCCCCGCCGATGGCGAAAACCAGATCGGAGATCCCCTGGTCCCGGCTGCGCGACAGGAAGCCTGCGAATTCCGGAGAGGTCATCCCCTCGCCGCGCTCATCCAGGACCACCAGCCTGGCCCCCTTGGGGAGGAGCTTCGAAAGCCGCTCGCATTCGCGCTCCCGCATGGCGGCAGCCTGGGCACCCTTTTCCTCGCGGGCCTCCAGGATCTCCAGGGGGCAATAGCGCCGGACCCGTCCCGCGTACTCCTCGATCCCGGTCCGGACCCAGCTCTCCTGGGTTTTCCCGACCCAAAGGAGCTTCAGTCTCACTTCTCTTTGTGCTCCCAGAGGAATTCCTTGGGAATTTCCAGCTGCGGCGCCCGTCCCCAGAGTTCGTCCAGGTTGTAGATCCTGCGGACCTCCTCCTGGAAGATATGGACGATGATGTCGCCGTAATCGATCACCACCCAGCGCCCCTCTTCGACCCCTTCCATGTCGATCGGCCTGTCGAACGGCTTCATTTCCACCTTGACCGACTCCGCGATCGCCTGCACCTGCCGGTCCGAACGGCCGCTGGCAAGCACCAGGTAATCGGCGATGCTCGATATTCTCTTGATCTCCAGGATCTTCACGTCAAGCGCCTTTTTGTCCAGAGCGAATGCCGCACATTTGATCGCACGCTCTTGCGCCGTCAATACTTCCTTATCTTGCATCGGTGTATAACCTCTGTTCCTTGATGTATTGTTGGACGGCATCCGGTACCAGATACCTGATCGAACGGCCGCCCCTGACAAGCTGGCGGATATGGCTGGAGGAGATGTCCAGAAGCACCCCGTCCAGCGCGTAGACCCCGTGACCGGAGCTGTGGCTGAGCCGTTTGGCCGCCG
Organism: Geobacter sp.; assembly: GCA_003499925.1. GTDB lineage: Bacteria > Desulfobacterota > Desulfuromonadia > Geobacterales > Geobacteraceae > Geomonas. The sequence continues at coordinate 1,106 of DNRQ01000209.1, read as the reverse complement.
CATCATAGCAGAATTCATGAGCCATGGCAACAGGGAGGGCCATTGCCAGGCTCTTGATGGTGGAACCGGGACGCTGCACGCAGACCACGTTGCAGAGCGTGAAAATCGAGGCGTACTCGCGCCAGGTGGAGATGTCGTTGAAGGAGTCGGCGCCTACGATGAAGTAGAGCTCGTCCTGCGGGAACTCGAGGCTGAGCGCGCGCAAGGTGTCGATGGAGTAGGATCGGCCGCCGCGCACCGCCTCCATGTCCGAGAGCGTGAAACAGGGGTTGTCCGCCGTCGCCAGCCGCACCATCTCGAGGCGGTGCGTGAAGGTGAGCTCGCCCACCTGGGGCTTGTGCGGCGGGGTGGCGGCGGGGATGAAGATCACCCTGTCGAGCCCGAAGAGGTCCCGCGCCTCCTCTGCAATCCGAAGATGCGCGTTGTGGACCGGGTTGAAGGTACCCCCCAGTATCCCTATCTTCATCTTGCCTGCGCCTCCGGCTCCCTGACGCTCCGCATCAGGGGCGCACCTGGCCGTCGCCGTAGACGATGAACTTCGTCGTGGTCAGGTCGGTGAGCCCCATCGGACCGAAGGAGTGCAGCTTGGTGGTGGAGATGCCGATCTCCGCGCCCAGCCCGAGCTGGTTTCCGTCGGAGAAGCGGGTCGAGGCATTCACCATGACGACCCCCGAGTTCACCTCGCGGATGAAGNNGTCGCCGGTGATGATCGACTCGGTATGCAGCGAGCTGTAGCGGTTGATATGGTCGATCGCCCCGTCCAGGCCGTCCACCACCCCGGCGGAAAGGATCAGGTCGAGGTACTCCGCATGCCAGTCCTCCTCGGTCGCCGCCTTCGCCTTGGGCGCGAACTGGCG
>DNRQ01000209.1:0-153 GCA_003499925.1 Geobacter sp. | reverse complement strand
GGGATGATCACGTCGATGAACTCCTCCTGCTTCAGCATCTCGGTCACCCCCTCGCGCTCGACGAAGGGGATCAGGGAGACGGCCGCGTCGGGGAGGTCGCGCTTGGCCAGTTCCTCCTTCAGGAACCTCGCGATGGCGACGTTGGAATAGATC
>DNRQ01000039.1 GCA_003499925.1 Geobacter sp. | reverse complement strand
TCGAAAGTTCCATTCTCCGCTCGGAAGATCCGATCTTTTGATCGAAAGTTTCATTCCCCGCTCGGGAGATCGCATCTTTTGGTTGGAAGTTCTATTCTCCGTTCAGGAGATCGGAACATTTGAAATGAAAGTTTCGTTCTCCGCTCGGGAAATTCGATTCTCTGACTGGAAGTTATATTCTCCGCTCAGATCGGATTTTTGACGGGAGTTGGAATCTGTAGTCGACGAATGATTGATAAGGTGGTGGGCCTTGCCGAACGAAATTGGCTCCCTCAGGAGCGCCAAATGCACTCGGACAGTTGATGCGAGTTTGCGGGGGGATTGATTTGGGAGGAGGAAGAGGTAAGGCCGGCTCCATTTATGGGTATGTCTTCCTGAAACTCATACCGTTCACGGGGCCGGCCCTCTGTCGTTCTCTTGGCGGACGCTACACTACGACAATACCTACCGGGGCGCTCCAGGGGCTGGTCTCATTGTCTCCATGACTCCTACCCCTGAAGTAGTACCAACTCGCCCGGTCCAAATCGATTACCACGAACCGGCAACTCTTATGCAACCCTTGCTCTCCCCACGATTCCTCGCCTACCGGTACTCCCTTGCAAATCTGCAGTTGGTAAAGACCTGCAGCCGGGTCTTTCTCGAATTTGACGGTCACCGAACCTGGATCCGGGCCGTTCTTCAACTTAAGATCCAACGGCCTATTGCTTATCGAACTGCGTCCGTAGCTCTTCTTCGTCTTTTCCTTGAGCACGTATCCAGCATTGTGGAGCAAGCTCTCGTTCTTCTCGTGATGCCACCTCATGACGATGTAGTTGGCGTTCAGGTTGACGGACAACAAGGTATCCGCGTGCTTCTGATCGCGCTCCTTGGTCTTCTCCCGATCCTTGTTTTCCGCGGCCTTTACCGCGACGGACAGTATCTCCGCATGCTCCCTGAACTTGCTCGCCCCCGGCACCCAGTCGGGCCAGTTGGCGCGGTGGAAGGGATGCGCCTCCTGCAGGGTGGCGGTGTCCAGAAGCCAAGGGATCAATTCGGTGTACCCCATCTTTGCAAAGTTCATGAGAAATATTTCGACTGCAAACATAGCTCGGTCCTCCTCAAAGAATAGCCGGATGCGCTGCTGTGGTTAGTGCTTCTCGTCCGTGATCAGCCGCTTTATTTGCATCTCCTCCCTTTCAGGGTCATCCCTGCCTGCGACGTCTTAACCGCTCGCGTCAAATTACCTGGAGTACCGACTCGGATACCCGTCGGCTGAGGTGAGAAGCCGGGTGGCCGCCAGGCGAATAATTAGTGCATTTTATAACTTCTCTGGCGGCTGTCAAGGGGGCGGCGTCGGGAAGTTGCGAGAGGGGCCGGCGGGACGGTTGTAAGCCGGCAGGTTATAAGCCGTTTGATGCTGACTATGCCGGGGACTGAGGTAAAATAGGGGAAAGCAGATGAGCAGCACAAGGAGGACACACCATGGCAACGTCACGTGGAAACCAGTTGGCGCAAGATATCCGGCAGAAGGTTCAGGGGCTGAAACAGGTATGCCAGGGCGTGGACGAGAACTTGGCCTCGCGCGCTCCGAAGGACAGGTGGTCACCCAAGCAGATTCTTTCTCACCTGAGCGGGCCGGAAGGAACGGGACACCTGCCAATCCTCAGGGCTTTCCTCGACAGCGATATCCCCACCATAGATCTTGATACCGAGAACCCGTTTTTTACCGAAAATCGAGCTCGCATGAGCTTTGCCGAACTTGTCGCGGAGTGCGAGAAGAATTACGAGCGAGTCGCCAACCTTGTCGCCGAGCTCAGCGAAGAACAGCTGGGACGAAAAGCACGCATACCGAAGCTGAAAGATTCGCCGCTGGGCGAGTACCCAACTCTCGAAGGGATGATCGACGGTCTGGGCGAATACCACGTCCAGTTCCACATCGACCACCTGCGCGAGATACTGGCGGCGCTATCGGCTGAATGATCCTGCGAGGTAGGGCTTGGAAGGGATGGTAAATTTGGGAGGCGGGCGCTGGTAAGTTGTGTAAGGGCAGCGCTCAGTTCGGTGCACCAGCACCGGGACGCCCGCCCCACCCAGTGGTGTCCCCCAGGTTGTGGCGCGTTAGCCCTCGCCCCGCTGCTGCAGCCACTGGCGGCCCTTGTCGGTCAGCCGGTATTTCTGTAAGCGGCTGTTGGGCTTGTCGGGAATCGTCATTTCAATCAACGCTTCCGCCAGAGCAGGCCTGAGGTAACGCTCGCTGAACGACTTGCGATCCTGCAAACATAGGGCGCTTTGCAGAGCCTCACGCCCCATGTCACCTTCTAGCACTCCAAGCAATTGGCTGACTTGAGGGGTGACTTGGGGGGCAACTTGGGGGGCGGCAGTGGTTACCGCATCCAGGACCATCCTGAGCATGAACTCGATAAACGGTGCGCAATCGGTCTGGTTGGTGCTCTCCTGCAACGCCTGATAATACTCGGCTTGATGTTCAAAAACGAGGCTTTCCACTGGAATATCGGCGAACAAGAGATTCCAGCGGGCAAGAATCAGACTCTGCCATAGTCGTCCCATCCGCCCATTACCGTCAGTAAAGGGGTGAATGAACTCGAACTCGTAGTGAAAGACCGAGCTGGTTATCAGCGGATGCGCATCGCTGGCGATCAGCCAGCGGAGGAGAACACCCACCAACGCCGGTACCCGGTCCGCCGGAGGAGCCACGTGAATTACCTGACTGCCCGCCATTACCCCCACGCCGCCGCGCCGATAAAAACCGGCATCATCGATTAGCCCAGTCATCAGTACGCGATGTGCTTCGAGCAATTCAGTTTCAAGGTCCGGCCGCCACTTCTCGAAACGATCATAGGCGGCAAGAGCGTTGCGGACCTCTTGCACCTCCCGGGGAGGTGCGATGACGCGTCTGCCATCCAGGATCGCGGTAATCTGGGCCTCGCTGAGCGTGTTCCCTTCTATGGCCAGTGAGCCTTGAATGGTGCGGATTCTGTTGACGCGTCGCAACCGCAGCGCCTTCGCCTGATCGGTTAGTACGGTCAAGCGTCCGATAGCCTCACTGATATTAGCGACCAGGTTCAGTATAGCCGAGGTTATGGTGTAGGGAGGTTGATACTCGTTCTTCGTCACGTGCACCTCCTCCGCATACCGACGAGGGGGGAGGTCGTTCGGCCAGTGCTGATGAATTTTGGCTGAAGTAGGTTGCCAGGCTTACTCATAGATCGATGCCTTCCGTCTCCAAGAGCTTCCGCAACGATTCTGAGCAATCCTCGGCATCCACCAAGTCGACCTTGAAAGAATGATCAAAGCCGGTGGCAAAAGCGACAGCGCAGTAATAATTACAGGGAGAGATCCCCCACACAGCGAGGTCGATATCGGACCACCTATCAACATCATCCCTGGCAAGCGAGCCGAAGAGCACCACTTTGGTCGCACCAAAACGGCCCTTGAGCTGACTGGCTATTGCAGATGCCACTGCCTTGGCGCTTTCTGCGGTGACTGGAGAACCTTCCTCGGCAACAGACTTGAATGGACGGTATTGCTTCCATAGTGCAGATGGTATGTCTGCCGCTGTTCGTGAGTACATCTGTAGTTCCTTATTGCTGGGTGTCTTGTGAATATCTAATGGTATACCATCAGTCCCTTTTCAAGTCCATGGCAATTACGAAACGACAGCTCCAGTGAACGGCGGCCGAGCTGGTAAGTTTGTGTAAGGTGTTCTGCGGCACAGGGTCTTCCTGCGCGTTTTGAGAGGAGGGAGTGCAAGAATTAACGGTGCTGCCGAGCCGAGCTCTAAGCTGAGGTCTTTTCATACGCCTGGCTGCAGCTTCTTCCATCTGGAGCCTGCGCTTTTCTACGTTCTTTGCCTTTTTCTTTCCTAATTAGCGTCAATCTTCCGCTGGTTAAAACTCCCCCCTCCCTTGATGGGAGGGGCCGGGGGGCACTGCCATTAAGTTA
>DNRQ01000185.1 GCA_003499925.1 Geobacter sp. | reverse complement strand
GGCAGTGCCCCTTGAAGGGGAGGGAGTTTTTACAGCGGAAGATCAGCGCTTCTGAGAAAGTTACACAACAGTCTGATCTGACACACATTGTTCCCTCCCCCGGAGGGGGAGGGCTAGGGAGGGGGCGCCTAGCGAAGATGAACTTTGTCTCCGACAAAGCGCCGCAGAGCGGGGTCAGGTGCTAATCAGGTAACTTAATGGCAGTAGGGCCGGGGAGAGGGTGAAAAAGCATGTCACGCCGGGATAGAGTTCTGGTCCGATATCTCTAGCAAACGGCACAGTTGCCTGGATAGCGTCATCTCCTCCCATTGATCTTCTCAAGGTAGCAGGCAAACATGAATCCGTTGCATCTTTTCATCAGACGCCGCACCGCCGCCAGTTCCCGGTCGACCAGGGATGCGATGCGCAGGCTCTCGGCGTATGCCAGCATATCGAACCACAGGCGCGGCACGCGATCTTCCCGCCGGGCAACCAGTGCCTCGAAAGCTGCCGCGCTGGGCGGATCCTCCTGCGGCACGGGGTGACAGGGAAGCGTGAAGAGCCCCTCAAACCACCCCCAGACCGGAAGCCAAGCCGGTTCCTCGTGCTCCTCGATTTCCTCACCCGCCTCAAAGTGCATGGCAAGATGGAGGTTATGGATGGTCCGGTTCCTCACTGACGACAGGGCGACGGTGAGCGGATCCTCGAGAAACGAGGCGAGATAGCACCGCAACGCGGCATCGTTGTTTCCCGCCAGGGTCAGGGCGTCGCCGCGCCAGGCCAGGAAGCGGCCACGTGGGGTGCAGGCGTGGGATAGCGCCGCCAGAAAAGAGTCGGCAGCCTCGGCAAACCGACCCGCTTCCATGAGCACCTGTCCCTGGTGGAAGCGGGGGGGCAGGTAGATCCGCTCGGAATCGGGCAAGGAACGCAGCGCCTCGATCAGCAGTTCCAGGATCACGGTGCGCAGCGCGGCATGGCGTACCGTCTCAAGGCCGATCCATATGGAGTGGAGCCGTTCCGGAGAGCCGTGATTGGCGCCGATGCCGGAGAGGAGATCGCGCCATGATCCGACGAGATCCCTGAGGGTAGCCGCGCTCTTGTCGCCCGGGTAGTCGGCGAGCAGCTGCTGGTACATGCGGACCGCCTCGCCGAGCTCCCTGGAACGGATGAACTCATCGGCAGTATTCAGCAGGATGCTTGGGCGGTTGTCTTCAAAAAGATCAAGTTGCATTGCGAATGGCCTGTAACGGAAACATGACGTGTCGTCGCTTGAGTAATGAAGTGATTGCAGCGTTTTCAACTAAATACGGCAGATACTCTGCCACAAAACGGCACAAAAGTCACAAAATAAAGTTCTATCGTAGGTGTCATCTGTTGATATGTGAGGGCAACAGGTACTAGAAGATAAATCAGCGGCCTTAATGCAAAATCAGCGTGCCGCTTGTCTCAGCTCGGACAGCAAGCAGATAGGCCGTAAGCCGAAAGGATGAAGGGATTGAGCCTCGTAAGTGATATGCAAGCTTGGCTATGTGAGTCAAAGGGGCATGGATAAACCAGCTGTCGTGGCTGGTCGCATATGCCGCGAAATCAATCGGCCGCACCGCTTGGTTTTTGCCTGAAACGGCTCTGCCGCGGTATGGGTTATAACCGCAATTGTTCTGCTGTGATCCCTAGTGCGGTGGCGATCTTCTTGAGGGTTGCTGCACGGGGATGTGCTTTGGGTTGTTCGAATTTGGCCACGGCGGCCTGTGACATTCCTAGCCGTAAGGCGAGCTCTTCCTGGGTGAGACCAAGTTCTTCGCGCCATGCTTTGATGATAGGGACGTCACGCAAAACGTGGGCCTCGACGACCGACTGCGGAATCCCGGTGGCGCGGGACTTTTCGGCCTCCAGCAGGGGGCGGATCCGGTCGAACTCCTCCCAAGGGACCAGGACGAATGCGGGCTGGCCGCCATGCTCAATGGTCTGGTACTCAGTATGTGTGCTCATCGCGCTTCTTTACCTCCTCTATGCTGACGATGCTTATTTCCTCAAAGACGTTTAGAAGCAGGCGCCAATCTCCCACACGAAATCGATGGGTATACTTATGGCCGACCATTGGCTTGATGTTGGAGCAAGAGTCAAATTCGGCAAGGCCGTGGGACGCGCCGAGGAGGCGCTGTTGAATAGAGCGGTCGCCGATCTTTTTGAGCTGCTTGACTGCTTTGGGTTGCCAGATGACGTCCATAGGGGAAGATTATAACTATTCATAACTAATTCTCAAGGTAAAAGTTGTAGGGCAGCGTGTGACTGTAACCTTGAGGGGGGAATGCGGGACGAGAAATGCGGGACAGATCTACTTGTTTGTAATGAGGCGAACGGTAGCCACGGATAGAGAACCCCCACCAGGAGAACCCCCACCAGGGACGTTGTTGAGATTTTCAGACTCTAACGCGGGATAGGTGCCCCGGGATTGGTCGGCCATGGCTATTCTAGGTGCGCCCCCACGGCTACCTCTGCAACAAGTCAACCGCATCGAGTCGAGCTAAAGGGTGAGGACTCGGCAGGCTTTTCACCCTCTCCCCAGCCCTCTCCCATCAAGGGAGAGGGGGTGTTTGAGCAGGTTGCGGAAGATTGGTGCTAATCAGGATCTTTAACGATACTCCCGCTCCCCGAAGAGCGCCGACCCCACTCGGACCAGCGTGGCACCCTCGCCTATTGCCGCCTCGAAATCGCCGGACATCCCCATGGAAAGCTCCCGCATCTCCACTCCGGGAATCTCCTCCTTGGCAACCTCCCGGGACAGCACCCTGAGCGCCGCAAAATAGGGACGCGCCGCGTCGGGGTCGTCGAAGAAGGGGGGCATGGTCATGAGCCCCCTGATGCACAGGTGAGGCAGGGAAGCAACCTCGCGCACCAGGTCGAGAAGCTCCTCGCTGCTGGTGCCGCTCTTGGTCGCTTCGCAGGAGATGTTCACCTGGATCAGGACCTCGCAACGCTTGCCGAGCAGGCCCCACTGGCGGTCGATCTCCCTGGCGAGCGAAATCCTGTCCACCGAGTGGATCATGTCGACGAGCCCGGCGATCTGGCGCACCTTGTTGCTCTGCAGGTGGCCGATGAAGTGCCAGGAGATCTCCCGGGGGAGCCCGTCCGCCTTGGTCACCAGTTCCTGTACGTAGTTCTCTCCGAAAATCACCTGACCGCAGCCGTACGCCTCGGCAATCGCCCGGGCCGGCTTGGTCTTTGAGACCGCCACCAGGCGCACCGTCTCCGGATCGCGCCCCGCCTCAAGCGCGGCCTTGGCGATCCGCTCCCTGATCTCCCTGAAATTCTCCGCTATCGACACGGCAGCACCTCCCAGCTCACGTGAGCGCCCCGATCACCCTGAGCGCTTCCACCACCTCGCACAGGGGGAGGCCGACTACGTTGGTGTAGGAGCCCTCGATCTTCTGCACCATGTGCGCGGCGCCCCCCTGGATGGCGTACCCCCCCGCCTTGTCGAACGGGCATCCGGTGGCGATGTAGCTAGAAATCTCGTCGTCGCGCAGATGCTTGAAGAAGACCTTGGTGCGCACCGCTTCGCGCACGGCCCCCTTCCTCTCCCTGTCATATATGGCGAAACCGGTGACCACCTCGTGCGGCACGCCGGAGAGCTTCTTCAGCATGCGCTCGGCATCCGCCGGGTCCTTCGGTTTTCCCATGATTTCGCCGTCGCAAAGGACGATGGTGTCGGCGCCCAGGAAAAATCTCCCCTCGGTCCGCTCGGCAGCCGCTATCGCCTTCCCCTCCGCCAGCCGCAACACGTGGTCGACCGGATCTTCTTCCGGCAACGGATCCTCGCAGATGTCGGCGGGGAGCACCCGGAAAGTGATCCCGGCCGATTCCAGCAGCTCGCTTCGTCTGGGCGAGGCTGAAGCGAGTACGATGGTGCTTTTCATTGCTGTTCTCCCTTGGTATGGCGCTACTTCGGCTCTCCGCGTCGGCACCTGCGTGCCAGGAGGGCCGCTGCGACGAGTATCGCGGCGCCGATGACGATGTTGGCAATTCTCCAGGCGGCAAGGCCGTAGATCAGGGAGACCACCCCCATCAGGAAGAGCAGCGCCTCCAGCGAGAGGAGTCGCCCCACCACCGATATCTCCTGATTCTCCTTGTCACCCCGCATGCCACCCTCCCGCCGGGGCCTAGGTCAGCTCCGTGATCCACTTCTCCAGTTCGACCAGGCCGCGCTGCGCCAGAAGCCCGCGCTTCTCCTTCTTCTTGATGCGCCCCGGAAGAGGCGGAAACAGCCCGTAGTTCACGTTCATCGGCTGGAAGCCGGCCGCCTCGGTGTTGGTGATGTGGCAGGCAAGCGCGCCGATGGCGGTCTCGGGAGGCGGGACGGTCAGCGCCTCACCCTTGGCGAGGCGGGCGGCGTTGACCCCTGCCAGAAATCCGCTGGAGGCGGACTCCACGTACCCCTCGACCCCGGTGATCTGCCCGGCGAAGAGGATCCTGGGATCGCTCTTCAGCTGGCAGGTGGCAAGGAGCAGCCGGGGCGCGTTAATGAAGGTGTTTCTGTGCATGGAGCCCAGCCGCAGGAACTGCGCCTGCTCCAGTCCCGGGATCATCCTGAAGATCCGCTTCTGTTCCGGCCAGGTGAGCTTGGTCTGAAAGCCTACCAGGTTGTACATGGTCGCTTCCCGGTTCTCCTGGCGCAGCTGGATCACGGCGTGAGGCTCCACGCCGACCCGCGGATCGACCAGTCCCACCGGCTTCATCGGCCCGAAACGCAGGGTTTCCGGGCCGCGGCTCGCCATCTCCTCGATCGGCATGCACCCCTCGAAGTGCACCACCTTCTCGAAACTCTTGGGCTCCACCTTCTCGGCGTTCAAGAGCTCGGTCACGAAGGCGCGGTACTGCTCCTGGTCCAGCGGGCAGTTCAGGTAGTCGTCGCCCTCCCCCTTGCCGTAGCGCGAGGCGCGAAACGCCTTGGAGGAGTCGATGGAATCGGCCGCGACGATCGGGGCGATGGCGTCGTAGAAGTAGAGATACTCACCGACCAGGCGGCCGATCTCCCCGGCCAGCGCCCCGCTGGTGAGAGGCCCCGAGGCGATCACCACGATCCCCTCCCCGGGGATCTGCGTCACCTCTTCCCTGACCACCTCGATCAGCGGATGGCTCTCGATGCGGGCGGTCACGTATTCGGAGAAGAGCCCGCGATCGACGGCAAGCGCGCCCCCTGCCGGCACCTTGGTCGCCTCGGCCCCCTCCATGAAGAGGGTATTGAGCCGGCGCAGCTCCTCCTTCAGGAGACCCACCGCGTTCTCCAGCGAGTCGCCGCGCAACGAGTTGGAGCAGACCAGCTCGCTCAGCCCCGGCATGTGATGCGCCTCGCTGAACACCGCAGGCTTCATCTCGAAAAGCCTCACCTTGACACCGCGCTGAGCCACCTGCCAGGCGGCCTCGCACCCGGCGAGCCCTCCCCCTATTACCGTCACAATCTGCGTCATCTTTTCTCCAGTTTCAGATCCGTTCGCTCGGGAATCAAGCCCCCTCCCCATGAAAGAGGGGGAGTAGCAGTCGCTTAAAAGTCCCCCTTTAACAAAGGGGGATTTAGGGGGATTTGCCTTTGGCCCCGATGGCCAGCTGGTCCAAATCCCCCCCGCCCCCCTTTTTCAAAGGGGGGAGAGTTGTAAAATTGTACAAGGGGAGGACCAGTAAACCGTAGGGTGGGCCGTGCCCAACAAAAGGATGCGGTTATGGTGGGCACGGCCCACCCTACATGTAAGCCGGCTGGTCAGGGGCAATATTGTCTCGCCCAAATGCAAACGGGGTCCGAGGACCCCGCGTGACATCTCAAAAAAACCGCCTGCAGAGCTTGTCCGCTATGCCTGATTGCTCTTGTAGTCGCACCCTTCCTTGGGACACTTGAGGAATTCCCCCTCGCGCTTGTACACCTTCTTCACCAGGAGCGGGAAACCGCACTTGGGGCAGGGCTGCTGCACCGGCAGGTCCCACAGGGCGAACTTGCACTCGGGATAGCGGTTGCAGGAGTAGAACAGCTTGCCGAAACGCGACTTCTTCTCGATCAGCTCCCCCTTGCCGCACTCGACGCAGGTGATCCCGGTCCCCTTGGGCTTCACCAGCGGCTGGATGTTCTTGCAGTTGGGATAGGCGGAGCAGGCAAGGTACTTGCCGAAGCGGCCGTCCTTGATCAGCATCTGGCTGCCGCACTTTTCGCAGAGCTCCTCGGAGAGGACCGGCTCGACCACCTCGCCGGTCTCCTTGTCCAGCGGACGGATGTAGCGGCACTCTGGATACCCCGTGCAGGCGAAGAATTTTCCGAACTTGCCGAGCTTCACCACCAGAGGCTTGCCGCACTCGGGGCAGATCTCGTCGGTCGCCTCGGTGGTCAGGTCGCTCTTGTTCACCTCCCCTTCCTTGAGCTTCAGAAGTTCGATGAAGGGCCCCCAGAACTCGTGCAGCAGCGGACGCCACTGCTTCTCGCCGCGGGAGACCATGTCGAGCTCTTCCTCGAGGTTCGCGGTGAAGTTGTAGTCCACGTACTGGGTGAAGTGGTTGGTCAGCAGGTCGGAGACCACCATGCCGACGTCCTCG
>DNRQ01000227.1:485-2826 GCA_003499925.1 Geobacter sp. | reverse complement strand
CCAAAAATTGGGGTCCACTATACTGTACTGCGGATTCAACGTCCTGTCGCGGCACGCCCTTCTCTGCAAATATCCTCGGCCATTGCGATAGCGTTTCAGCGATAAGGTCAATTTCCCGTTGAGCCGTTGTTTCCGAAAGGCCAAAACATGCACAGTCGGACAAGGCATTCTCAATGGAAGACTCCATGCCGTTTTCGCCCACTCCCAGTTGCTGATACCCGAGCCCCTGCAACTGAGGGGATACATCGAAGGCAGGAGCCAGGTTCCAGTGTGCGCCGTCAAACAGGAAGCCATGGTTTTTCTCGTGATCGTCCGTATTGTCTAGCAGGATGTTGAACACCATGCGCCGGAAAAGCTGCAGGCAGTCCCGTCCTGAATCATTGGCGTGCTTGCGGGTAATCTCCGCAAGGGAAGGATAGGAAAACTCATCCTTCGCATAACCTTCCGCGATCAGCATGCTCCTGGCGCTCAGATAAGGGATTCTGCTTCCGTCGGGAAGGCGGTCGAACCGCTCCACCAGCATCACGTTCCTCTTACCGACAGAGATCAGGCGCGATGCAGGGGTCGCAATGCCGCACTTTCCGGCCAGCGACAGCGAGGCATGCTCCATCGCGCAAACCTCGAAGGTATCCATGATCGAGGGGAATTTCGCAATCCAGGCTTTCCCTCCATCCTCCAGGATGGTTTTAGGACGCATCCCGCCCAGGCTGGTCCCTTGTTTCAGTAGCCACCTGAATCTTTCTTCCAGCGGTAGATTGGCTTCCAGACAATGCGCCGCTTCCAATAAGTCCGCAAGCTGGTCGGTGTGGAAAGCATGCGACTTGGCGAGCGGCCGATAATGTTCTGGCGAACTGGAAAAGCCCAGCGCCCCTACACGATCCTCCCCCGAATACCAGAGATAGTCGATCTCGGAACGGCGAGGCGGATTTTCCTCCCGTTCGATCACCATTCGGCCCCATTTGTCCGGGCCGGCGTCATCGAACACGGGGTACAGGCTCTCCCCATCAGGCGGCATGAATTCGCCCTTGTGCATGGGGAGATCTGGCGACAAGGGAAAAGCCTCCGGCAACGCCAGGTAATCATCCAGATACCGGAACGACACCCTGCGGTTGCCGGGTAGAAGCGACAAAATTCCGCAGGGGCTCGGCTCCACGGCGCCCGAAAGATAAATCCAAACGTACAACGTCCGGTCAATCATCGCCCACCGCCTTTTGACAACCCGCGAATCTCCAGTAGTAAGGCATCAGCGTCGACTTGGGGATTTGCAATCTCCCCGAGGAAACGCTCCCGCCCTATCAGCCACAGCGCGGAGGCGTAAACCACGATGCTGACGGACGGATCACCAGCCTCCATTTTTCGTAGGGTCGGCACGGACACCATCATCCTGGCGGAAAACGACACAAGGCTCTCCTTGCGCCGCTTTCGCGCAATATGAAGATGCTCCCCCAATTGCTTAATGGCCCGCTCAACGGGTCTGGGGATGGCCGCAACGATACTTGGTTTTCTTGGCATGAAATAATAATAGTCGTTTTTTAATAAAACAGAAACTATTATTTCATTTTTTTATCTTTGTGCAGTTGCCACATAATTCCGGAATTGCCATCCCTGCCCTTCCTGTGCAGCCAGCTCGGCGCACATGGCTTCGATTTCGCTTTTCAGGGCGAAGTAGATGCGGGTGAGGCTTAGCCTTCTGATTAAATGACCTTCGGGTGGGCTACGCCCATCATGTCGGGCATAGCCCCACAATTTGGTTCCGGCTCGTCCGGCTTAGGTGTTGAACGTACCACTCCATCGCTACCTTTAATCCCTCGCCGATGCGGTGGGTGGGCTGGTAGCCCAATAACCTGGCGGCTTTGCTGATGTCGGCCAGCGAGTGGCGCACATCGCCGGCGCGGAAGTCGCGATATACGGGCTTTGCGTCTTGCAGGTGGGGATAACCGGGGAGTAAGTTTAGGCGTAGTTGCTCATATAGTTGGTTGAGGGTGGTGCGGTCGCCGACGGCCACGTTGTAGACTTGATTGGTGGGGTCTTTCTCCACCCTCTCCCCTAACCCCTCCCCCGCCTGAGGGGGAGGGGAATCTACTGTTGCAGCAAGCAGGTTGATCTGCCGCACGTTTTCGATGAAACAGAAATCGCGGCTGGTTTCGCCGTCGCCATTGATATATACCGGTTCGCCTTTAATCATGCTGGCGATCCACTTGGGGATCACGGCAGCATAAGCCCCATTGGGATCCTGGCGCGGGCCGAAGACGTTGAAGTAGCGCAGGCCGATGGTGTTGAAGCCGTAGGTGCGGGCGAATACGTCGGCATAGAGTTCGTTGACGTATTTGGTGACCGCGTA
>DNRQ01000227.1:0-477 GCA_003499925.1 Geobacter sp. | reverse complement strand
ACGCTGCCAAGGGCGGCTTGGTGGAGGACGTAGTCAACTTCAAAAGACGGGGAGTGGTCAGTGGGGAGTAGTGAGTGGTGAGTATCACCCTTCTGGGTTGCCGCGTCGTCCGGGCCTCCTCGCAATGACGGGGTGGGGGTGAAGGTCATCGCCCGTTGGCAGTCATCCAGGTTCCGAATGTCGCCTTTGATGAAACAGAAATTTTCCCATTGTTCGTCCGTTACCAGCGTCTTCACTTCATCCAGATTGCGCTGGTGTCCGGTGGCGAAGTTGTCCAACCCCACTACGCGCTGGTTGAGCTTGAGCAGGGTTTCGAGCAGGTTGCTGCCGATGAAACCGGCCACGCCGGTGATGAGCCAGGTGTGTGGCTCGGTGGCAAGGCGGGTTTTGAGTTGGGTGTAATGCGAGGGTTGGGTCATTTGAGTTTTTTGATTTCTGGCATTTCCAATTTCAAGCACATCTGATAGTTCGCAGTTT
>DNRQ01000144.1 GCA_003499925.1 Geobacter sp. | reverse complement strand
CCCCCCTCCCGGCCTCCCCCCTCCAGGGGGAGGAGAGTGAGCAGGTGCTAGGGAAGATGAACTTTGTCTACGACAAAGGGCTGCCGTGGCTGCGTGGGGCGCTAATCAGGTTTGAATATGCACCGATGAGAGTTTTATTTTCAGATATCCCCCGAGGAGGATCAACCCGATGGAAAAAAGCTTCATAAAAGCACTGACAGAGATCGTGGGGGAAGCACACACGCTGACCGATCCGGAGTCGCTTGCCTGCTACGGCTACGATTCGACCCCGGAACTGCAGAGCAGGCCCGGAGTGGTGGTGCTTCCCGGCAATGCCGAAGAGATCTCGGCCATCATGGCGCTTTGCGACGGCGCCGGCGTGCGCGTCACCCCGCGCGGCTCAGGCACCAACCTCTCCGGCGGCTCCATCTCCTTCGATTCCGGCGTGGTGCTGCAGACCAGCCGCCTGAACCGGATACTAGAAATCGACGAGGAAAACCTGACCGCTACGGTCGAGACCGGGGTGATCACCAGCGCGCTGCACCGCGAGGTCGAGGCGAAGGGGCTCTTCTATCCGCCGGACCCGGGCTCCATGAACATCTCCACCATGGGGGGGAACGTCGCCGAGAACTCCGGTGGGTTGCGCGGGCTGAAGTACGGCGTCACCGACGACTACGTGATGGGGCTCAGGACCATCCTGGCCAACGGGGAGCTTTTGAAGACCGGCGGCAAGGTGGTGAAGGACGTGGCGGGCTACAACCTGAACCAGCTCCTGGTCTCCTCCGAAGGGACCCTCGGCATCTTCTCGGAGATCATCGTGAAACTGATTCCGAAGCCGCAGGCCAAGAAGACCATGCTGGTGCACTTCCCCCAGCTCGAGCAGGCGGCGCTCACCGTGTCGCACATCATCGCGGCCCGCATCATCCCGGCCACCCTGGAATTCCTGGACCGGGTCACCATCAAGTGCGTCGAGGATTACGCCCACGTGGGGCTGCCGCTCGACGTCGACGCGGTGCTCCTGATCGAGGTGGACGGNNGCGCTCTCGGCCCTGGCGCGCCTGAGGCCCACCACCATCCTGGAGGATGCGACGGTACCCAGGAGCTGCATCGCCCCGATGGTGAAGCTGATCCAGGAGACCGCCAAGAAGTACGACCTGCTGATCGGCACCTTCGGCCACGCCGGCGACGGCAACCTGCATCCCACCTGTCTTACCGACGAGCGGGACCCCGACGAGATCGCGCGAGCCCACAAGGCGTTCGGAGAGATCTTCGATGCCACCATTGCCATGGGAGGGACCATCACCGGCGAGCACGGCGTCGGGGTAGCCAAGAAGAAGTATCTCCCCAAGCTGGTAGGCGAATCCGGGCTGCGCGTCATGCGCGGCATCAAGGGCGCCTTCGATCCCAGGGGGATCCTCAATCCGGGCAAGATCTTTTAAGCAGGTTGAGGTTGAGGTTGAGGTTGAGGTTGAGGTGTAGTAGTAGGTCGGGTTAGCGTAGCGTAACCCGACATTCCTGTCCGAATGCCATCGACTGCACGTCGGGTTACGCCCCTCGGGGCTAACCCGACCTACACTCTTTACCTTTACCTTTACCTTAATCTTAATCTTAATCTTAATCTTAATCTTAATCTTAATCTTAATCTTTACCTTAATCTTAATCTTAATCTTAATCTGGGGTTCCTCTATGGATTACGTAAAGCTGATCAACTGCATGCGCTGCGGCATGTGCCTGCCGCACTGCCCGACCTATAAGGAAACCTTCCTGGAAACCGCCTCCCCGCGCGGCCGCGTGGCGCTGGTGCGCAAATTCCAGGAAGGAGAACTGGTGGAGAGCGAGAAGTTCCTCGAATACGTCTCCCTCTGCCTCGACTGCCAGGCCTGCGCCTCCGCCTGCCCCTGCGGCGTCAACGCCGGGGAACTGGTGGCCGAATTCCGCTGCGAGAAGAAGCAGGGGGAGGGGCTCTCCATTATGGAGGAGCTCATCCTCAGAAAGCTCGTGCCGCACCCGGACCGCCTGGAGGCCGCCACCGCTCCGATGCGCCTCTACCAGCGTACCGGGATGCAGAAGGTGGTCCGCTCCCTGGGTCTTCTGAAGATGTTCCCCGCGGCGCTCGGCAGGATGGAGGGGCTGCTGCCGACCCTGCCCGATGCACCGCTGCGTCAAACCCTTGAAGAGGTGACGCCGGCTCTAGGCCCGGAGAAGGGGACGGTCGGCTTTTTCCTCGGCTGCGTCATGAGCCTGCTCTTCAGCGAGGCGAGCCTCGCCACGGTGCAGCTCCTCTCGGCGCTGGGGTACCGGGTGATCACCCCGAAGGCGCAGAAATGCTGCGGCGCGCCCAACATGCTGGGGCACGACAAGGAGGGGGTGCAGCAGGCGGCCCGCTTCAACACCGATCTGTTCCAATCCTACCAACTCGACTTCGTGGTCACCGACTGCGGCGGCTGCGGCGCGGAACTCAAGAAGTACGGACATCACCTGGAAGGGGAGCAGGCCGCAACGGCCTTCAGCACCAAGGTGCGCGACATCTCCGAGATCCTGGCGACGGAGGCTGCCGCGCTCAAAGAGAGGCTCAAGCCGCTGCCGCTCAGGGTGACCTATCACGACCCCTGCCACATCGCCCACTGCCAGGGGATCCGCAGCCAGCCGCGCGCCCTGATCGGCATGATCCCGGGCATCGACTTCCGGGAACTCGGCGAGGCCGACGCCTGCTGCGGCTCCGCCGGCACCTACAACATCGAGAAGCCCGAGATGTCGGACCGGGTACTCTCGCGCAAGGTGCAGAACATCCAGAAAACAGGAGCCGGCTACCTGGTGACCAGCAACCCCGGCTGTCTGCTGCAGTTGAAGAAGGCGCTCTCCGAGGCGACCCCGCAGGTCAAGGTGATCCACCTGACCGAGCTGCTCCAGATGAGCATGGCAGGTTGAGGCGGGCCGGGCCTAGCTGACAACGCCAGCCTCGCCCGCGGTTGCTTTGCATCCTCGCGGGGGAATTTGAAGAAAACCCGAAAAAGCTGTTGCCAACATACACTCAATGTAGTATCGGTGGGCGATCATGAAATTTACGCCAATAAAACCTAAGAAAGTATCGACCCAGATAGCCGAGCAGATCAGGACCTCGGTGCTGGCCGGCGAATTCAATCCGGGGGAGAAGCTCCCTCCCGAGCGTGAACTTGCCGAGATGTTCGGCGTGTCGCGCCCCTCGGTGCGCGAGGCGCTCAACATCCTCGCCTCATCGGGGCTCGTCGAGACCTACCAGGGGGGGGGCACCGTGGTCCGCTCGCTGGTGGACAGTTCCGCAGGGATGCCGCTTTCCGAGCTGATCCGGATCGACGGCGACCGCGCGCTGGACGTGATCGAGGTGCGCAAGGGGATGGAGTCCTGGACCGCCTGGTATGCCGCGATGCGGGCGCTGCCGGAGGATATCAGGCGCCTGGAAGTGGTCATTGAAGGGATGGCGAAGAATCTCGAGGAACTCAAACATTCCGAGGATTTCGATGCCCATTTCCACATGCTGGTGGCGCGGGCGACCCACAACGTGGTCTGGTCCCACATGATGCAGAGCATCTTCGACGCCATGCAGGAGTTCCAGCGCGACGTCTGGCGGGCCGTCTATCTCACCGAGGACGACCAGAAGCTCCTTTTCAACCATCACCTGCGGGTCTACGAGATGATCCGGGACCGTAACCCGGAAGGGGCCAGGGAAGCCATGATGGACCACCTGACCTTCGCCCAGAAGAGATGCTCCGCCTACGTCTCCATGCGCGGCAACGACCGGGCGGAGCAGGGTTAAGGTAAAGGTAAAGGTAAAGGTAAAGGTAAAGGTAAAGGTAAAGGTAAAGGTAAAGGTAACCCGGCGGAAACAGACGCAATGCGAAGGCCCGACAGAATTTCTGCCGGGCCTTCCTGTTTAGAAACTCCCCCTTCCCCCCAAGCCCCCTGCCGCCAGGTTAAGGCTCGTCGCTAAGCTTACGCCGCAAAAGCCGGCCCGCCACCTTGATGGGGGAGGCCGGGGAGAGGGTGGAAAGCTCGCAAAAGCCTCACCCTCCCCCCGCCCCACTGCCATTAAGTTGCCTGATTAGCGATGATCTTCCGCTNNAAGGGGGAGGACAGGAGGGGGATGGGGGTCTGCTCTAACGCAGACTCTACCCCATCCCCACCCCGACCCTCCCCTTGAATGGGAGGGAGGGTCTTTGGTAGCGGATAGATTGTTGCCAATCAGCTAACACGGTCAGCGCGGAGCCCAAAAGCCGCCGATCCCCGCCCTTGGCGTTTTTGGTTGAAGCGGTGGGGCTTTTTGGGTATAGTTAGCCGATTTTATTCGTTACGATGAAACCAAGGAGGGTTTTCAATGATAGATTTTCTGGGCGATTGGAAAAGAACCGATTACTGCGGCGGGCTGCGGAGTGCACAGGTAGGCCAGGAAGTGGTCCTCATGGGATGGGTCTCGAAGCGGCGCGACCACGGCGGCCTCATCTTCGTTGACCTGCGCGACAGGGACGGCATCGCCCAGGTGGTCTTCGATCCGGAAAGGTGCCCGCAGGCGCACGCCAAGGCAGAAGCGGTACGCAACGAGTTCGTGCTCGCCCTGAAGGGTACCGTGGCGCTTCGCCCGGAGGGAACGGTCAACCCGAAGATGAAGACCGGCGAGGTCGAGATCCTGGTGACGGAGTGCAAACTCCTGAACCCCTCCAAGGCGCTCCCCTTCACCCTGGACGGCTTCGTCGACGTCGCGGAAAACATCCGGCTCAAGTACCGCTACCTGGACCTGCGCACCGGCTCGCTCCAGGCCAACATGGTGCTCCGCTCCAAGGTCGCTCAGCTCACCCGCTCCTACCTGACCGACAACGGCTTCCTCGAGATAGAGACCCCCTTTCTCACCAAATCGACCCCGGAAGGTGCCAGGGACTTCCTGGTCCCCTCCCGCATCAACAAGGGTGAGTTCTACGCACTGCCGCAGTCGCCGCAGCTGTTCAAGCAGATCCTGATGGTCTCCGGCTTCGACAAGTACTTCCAGGTGGTGCGCTGCTTCAGGGACGAGGACCTGCGCGCCGACCGCCAGCCCGAGTTCACCCAGATCGACTGCGAGATGTCCTTCATCGACCGTGAGGACATCATCACCGTGATGGAGGGGCTCATGGCCCGCATCTTCTCGGAGGCGAAGGGGGTCAAGGTGGAGCTCCCGATCCAGCGCATGACCTATGGCGAGGCGATCGACCGCTTCGGGGTGGACAACCCGGACCTGCGCTTCGGCCTGGAACTGGTCCAGCTCTCCGAGCTGGTCAAGGACTCCGGTTTCAAGGTGTTCGCCGACGTGGTCAAGGGGGGCGGCATCGTCAAGGGGATGAACGTGAAGGGGGCCGGGTCGATGTCGAGGAAGGAGATCGACGACCTGACCGAGTTCGCCAAGATCTACGGCGCCAAGGGGCTCGCCTACGTGAAGATGACGGCGGAAGGGTGGCAGTCTCCCATCGCCAAATTCTTCACCCCCGAAGAGATCGCCAGCATGGACCGCGCCTTCGATGCCCGGGAAGGGGACCTGCTCCTCTTCGTGGCGGACAAGCCGAAGGTGGTCAACGATTCCCTGGGGCGCCTGAGGAACCACCTGGCGGCGAAACTGCGTCTCACCGACCCGGGCGAGTTCCGCTTCGTCTGGATCACCGATTTCCCGCTGCTCGAGTGGGACGACGAGGGGGGGCGCTGGTGCGCGGTGCACCACCCCTTTACCGCCCCGATGGACGAGGACATCTCCTACGTGGAGAGCGACCCGGGGCGCTGCCGCGCCAAGGCGTACGACCTGGTGCTGAACGGCAACGAGATCGGCGGCGGCAGCATCAGGATCCATCAGGAGGAGGTGCAGTCCCTGATGTTCAAGATGCTCGGGCTTTCCGAGGAGAGTGCCAGGAGCAAGTTCGGCTTCCTGCTCGACGCGCTGGAGTACGGCACTCCGCCGCACGGCGGCATCGCCTTCGGGCTGGACCGGCTCATGATGCTTTTGACCGGCTCGGACTCCATCCGCGACGTCATCGCCTTCCCGAAGACCCAGAAGGGGGCCTGTCTCATGTCGGATGCCCCGTCCGGTGTGGATACCCTGCAGCTGCGCGAGCTAGGCATCCGTCTGGCCTCCAAGTAGCGGCCGCGGCTGTTGAGGCTTCCGGGCTACTTCATAACCGTTCTTCTTTTTTGGTCCCTTGCCGCCTGCGCCGCCAACCCGCCGCGCTTTCGCGATGAGGCGATCGCCACGCTGGAGCGGGTGAAGAGCGGGGGGGGAGAGGGCCTTCTCCCGGCGGAGTACCAAAGCGTGCTGCAGGCCTTCCAAAAGGGTGAGTCGCTGCTCGGCCGGGAGGAAGCGGAGGATGCCGAGCGCTACTTCCAGCTGACCCTGTTGAAGGTTGCCTTGCTGGAGCAGGAGATTCACCAGGAAAAGGCGCGGCAACAAGAGGCGGCGCGTCTGGCAGAGGAACAGAAACAGGCCGAACTGGAGCGCCGGGCGCAGGAGGAAGCGAGTCGCCTGGCGCGGGCCAAGGCGGAAGCGCTGGCGCTGGCCCTGGCGCAGAAGGAGGCGGCCGAGCTCGGGCGCAAGAAGGCGAGGCCCCAGAAGGAGTATCTCTTCGTCCTCTCCTACACGGTGAAACGGGGCGAGTCGCTGCCGCTCATCGCGTCGCACCCTGAAGTCTACGGCGACAGGAATCTCTGGCCCCTGATCTACCGGGGAAACCGGGATCAGATCAGCGACCCGCGTCACATCTGGCCCGGGCAGGTGCTGCGCATACCGCGCAACGTGGGGCGCGACGACATCGCCGAGGCCAGGCGCTACTCCCAGGAGCGCACCCTGCACTGAGCGCCGCGCGAAACATCGTGCTGGAGGTTTCAGAAGTATCGCCCGCGGGCGGGTCCCGGACCCCACTGCCGTTACAGTTAAGGATGGTGCTCATCTTCAGCCAATGATGTGCCAGTTGAAAGCCTCCGCCTTTGCAAAGGGGGGAGACAGCCAGGCGTCGCCTACAATCTTCAGCCAGTGTTTTGTCCCTCCCCCTTCAAGGGGGAGGTTAGGAGGGGGATGGGGTGCTTTGATGCCGAAAAACCCATCCCCACCCCGGCCCTCCCCTTGAAGGGGAGGGGGTTTTGGGCAGTGGCTGAAGATCAGCGCTAATCGGGTAACTTAACGGCAGTGGTCCCGGACCCGCCCGCGGGCAACCGCTGGAGAATCAATCATTCGCCCCTGGACGCCGTTATCATTGCCCGCTGCGGCGTCCCCCTTTCTTCGCCCCGATCCGCACTCCCGCCGCTCCCCGCCCTCACCGCCCAAACCCGGCCCGGAAAGCCGACTGCCCAATGATTGTAATGGTTTAACTTCGACGCCCATTGGAGCGGGAAAATTTTTGCAAACGCATAAGTTTGCACCAAGATTTTCCCTTGACAGTGAAAAATGATTTGTATACTGTATACAAAATTTTACATTCGGCACTTACCTGCTAACATCCCATAATCCTTCAAAAAAGTGTGAATGGTCAACGGGCCCGCTTTTTGTGTCCGTTTGTTGTGTCTCATAAAACAAATTTCGAAGCGCGGGGCGCAGCATCAGGCGCTGCCGGCGCCGGGGTGCCGGGGTGCCGACAGCGACCCCCTGCAGGCGAGAACAATTAACAATGGGGGCAGATGGCAAGCCGTAGCGCCCTCTCATTAAGCCTCTGGCGATACTGGAATAAAAAACCAAGGAGAGAACATGACAACACAAACAGCAAAGATTATCTGGACCAAGATCGATGAGGCTCCCGCATTAGCCACCTATTCGCTGCTTCCCATCGTCAATGCCTTCACCAAGGCGGCCGGTGTCGTCGTGGAAACAAGGGACATCTCTCTTGCCGGCAGGATCATCGCGAACTTTCCGGAAAACCTGACCGAGAGCCAGAAGCAGCCGGACGAGCTGGCATACCTGGGCGACCTGACCCAGGTGCCGGAAGCCAACATCATCAAGCTCCCCAACGTCAGTGCCTCGATCCCGCAGCTCAAGGCGGCCATCAAGGAGCTGCAGTCGCAGGGTTACAGCATCCCGGACTACCCGGAAGATCCCAAGACCGACGCTGAGAAGGCGCTCAACGCCAGGTTCGCCAAGGTGCTCGGCTCCGCCGTCAACCCGGTGCTCAGGGAGGGCAACTCCGACCGGCGCGTGGCCCGCGCGGTAAAGGAGTACGCCAAGAAGCACCCGCACAAGATGGGCGCCTGGAAGCCCGAGTCCAAGACCCACGTGTCGCACATGACCAGCGGCGACTTCTACCACAGCGAGAAATCGACCACGGTCGAGCAGGCCACCAACGTGAAGATCGAGTTCGTGGACCAGTTCGGCGCTGTCACGGTTCTCAAGGAGAAACTCCCGCTTCAGGCCGGCGAGGTGCTGGACGGCTCGTTCATGAACGTGCGCGCCCTGCGCAAGTTCATCGGCGAGCAGATCGAGGAGGCCAAGGCCCAGGGCGTGCTCTTCTCGGTGCACCTCAAGGCGACCATGATGAAGATCTCCGATCCCATCATCTTCGGCCACTTCGTCTCCGTCTTCTACCAGGACGTCTTCGAGAAGCATGCAGCCACTTTCAAGGAGCTCGGCGTAAATCCCGATCTCGGCATGGGCGATCTCTACGCCAAGATCAAGAGCCTGCCGGCAGCCGCCCAGGCCGAGATCGAGGCCGACATCCAGGAGGTCTACAAGAAGCGCCCGGCGCTCGCCATGGTCGATTCCGACAAGGGGATCACCAACCTGCACGCCAGTAACGACATCATCATCGACGCCTCCATGCCGGTGGTGATCCGCGACTCCGGCGGGATGTGGGGCCCGGACGGCAAGCTGCAGGACACCAAGTGCGTAGTACCCGATACCTGCTACTCCGAGTGGTACCAGGAGTGCATCGACTTCTGCAAGAAGAACGGCCAGTTCGATCCCTCCACCATGGGCTGCACCTCCAACGTAGGCCTGATGGCGCAGAAGGCCGAGGAATACGGCTCGCACGACAAGACCTTTGAAGTGGCTGGCAACGGCGCAGTGCGCGTTGTTGACGCAACGGGCAAGGTGTTGCTGGAGCAGAAGGTGGAGCAGGGCGACATCTTCCGCATGTGCCAGACCAAGGACGCGCCGATCCAGGACTG
>DNRQ01000182.1 GCA_003499925.1 Geobacter sp. | reverse complement strand
CTTAACTTAATGGCAGTGCCCCTTGAAGGGGAGGGAGTCAGAGGTAGGGTGGGCCGCGCCCACCACACCCGCAGCCTGATGGTGTGTTCAGATTCCTCCCCCTTCAAGGGGGAGGTCAGGAGGGGATGGGGGTGTTTTTGCGCCGGAACTACCCCATCCCCACCCCCACCCTCCCCTTGAAGGGGAGGGAGTTTTTGCAGCGGAAGATCAGCACTAATCAGGTAACTTAATGGCAGTGCCCCCCGGGGGAGGGGACTTTGGCCTAAATTGCGGCTGGTTTTACTGAACGGTATTTCTGAATCAAATCTTTGTACTGGGGAATGTTTTTCACGAAAATATTGGCCACCTGATCGGAATAAATCAGTACCCAGTTGCTGTCCTTGAGGAGGTATCTCGAGAAATTGGACTGGGAATCGAAGAAAATCCATGTCACATGATACTTCCCAAGAATGGCTTCCCATCCCGGCTCGAAATTGACGATTTTTCTGTATTCCTTCAGCATTCCCGCGCCGTACATATCCGACCTGCCGTCAAAGAACACCTTGTAGTAGGGATAGCTTCGGTAGATGAGATGGTCTCCGAACTCATCGTTGTTGAACATGTTGCCGGTTATCCTTTCCTTGAGCAGGAACTCGGTGGCGGCAACAGGCTTGCTCTTTTCATCGAAGCAATGTTGCATCTTTCCGGAGCCGATAGCGACCGCGACGGTTATCAGTGCCGCCGCAGGCCACAGGTAGCCGGTTGCCCGGGCATCGATCCTGGCGACGTTTTCCGAGCGCTTTTCCAAGAACTGCGCCAGCCTCCCCCCCATCTGCCCCCGGGCCTCGGTGGCCTGGCGTGTCAGGATGGGCGCCGTGATCAGCGCAAAAAGCGGGATGTAGCGGGCCGAGTACAGTGCCATGTTGGTGAATATCAGGATGATGACCAGTTCGGTTGCCTCAACGGTCTTTCTGGAGAGGGCAAAGATGGCAATCAGCAGCAGCAACAGGTACTTGAAAGGCATCCTTTGGTGGAAGTCGGGGGAGAGGAACTCGGAGACATGGTCCATGATGAATGTGTCCGAGACCAGCTTGAACGGGAACAGGAGTATCTGGTAGCCGTACGGGTTGATGAGCGAGACGGCAAGGCAGGCGCTGATGGTCAATGCCAGCTGTTTCAATTTCTGTCGGTGGGCTGCTCGTGTGGCAGGCGGCGCTGACAGCATCCCTGCCAGATTGCCGAGCAGGTAGGCGCCAAGGAGGATGAATCCGCCGAGAAAGCCTCCGTGCAGGTTGACCCACAGCAGCATGATCGGAGGGAGCAGATAGAGGCGGTTCGCTCCGCCGCGGTGCCACGATTCGAGCAGAAAGTGGCAGATGATCATCAGCAGGAAGGAAAATACGTGGGGCCTTGCCAGCCAGTGTATCTGTGCCGAGCTGAAGGCAAGAATCGTTACCGCTGAGGCGAGGAGTATATCTGCTTCATATATCATCAGTATCTTGAACAGCAGATAGGTGGTCAGTGCCAGAAGCAAAGCGAAAAAGGCCACGATGCCGGTCAACCCGAACGCGCTGTGGATCACGGCCATGATGACTTCCGAGAGCCACTCGTGGGCGGTCCACGGCATGGCCGGGGTGTGGATGGAGAAAATGTCGTATCGTGGTATGGAAAGGGTGGCGATGATGTACTCGCCGGCGCGTATGTGGTATCCGGTGTCGCCGTCGCCCAGCAGCCCCGACCTTCTGGAGAAGAACAGGAGAAGGAAAATTGTGACGAAGAACAGCTCCGCGATGGAAGGGATGGCGTTTACTCTGAGGGAGCGCGTTTTTTCCATAGTCGCTGTTCCGATAGCACGTGGCCCCGGGCGATCCATCTGATGGCCATGCCGGCACGGCGATTGTGCCGGCATGGATGCGGTTGGACGGTCAATCAAAAACAACCTGGTTGCCGACGACGGTCGCTGAGGCCGAAACGGTGCCCGCGGGGAGCTCGATCGCGCTCGTTGAGCCGAGCAGCACCCTGGTCATCCGGTAGGGCTGGAGGTTCTCGACCGTCTCGACGATGCGGTCGTTTTTGTCCAGGAAGACGACGTCTATGGGAAACTTCATCAGGAAGGTATGAACCCCCTTGCAAGGTCTGATCAGCAACCCCTCTCCCTGCGCCAGCGCCTGCCTGCCGAGCAGCCCCTTGGCCCTGGAAAAAAGCGTCGCAGCGACCGAGAGCCTGCCGGCCAGTTCCCTGCCCGAATTCAGGTTCAAGGCCTTCAAGTTACCAGAACGCGTGTTCCGGCAGGATCAGGCGGATGCCGGCGGTTCCGATGAAACTCATCGGGTCGTATTCGCCCACCTTGGTCCCCCCGCCTTCCACGTCTCCCTTGGCGGCATAGAGACCCCTGAGGTCCACCGTGAGCGCGATCCCCCTGGTGATGAAGTAATCCATTCCGGCGTTTACGTGGCCGCCGACCGTCCATTCCAGGTCGTAATTGGTACCGTTGACGTGTTCCAGATCTCCCTTGATGAAGTCGACCCCGAAACCAATGAAGGGAACCAGGCGGTTGTCCGAGGCGATGCGATACTGGAAGCCGAGCGCAATGTCGGTAAAGGTTGCTTCGTACGCCTTGTCGCCCGCAATCTCCAGATCGAGTTCGGGGACATGGGTGACGTCGATCTCCAAGGCGCAATTCCTGGACAACCCGAAGATGAGGCCGCCGCCTGCGGCAATGGCGGAGTTGGAATCCGAGGTGCCGCTGATGAAGTCGTCCTGCAGGGGAACCACGGCTCCCACCTTGCCGGTAACGCCGAACCTGCCTTGCAGGCTGTCGGCCGTGGCGGTTCCGCTGACCAGGGTGAGTATGAGAGTTGCCAAAAGAATAGCCCTGCGCATCATAGCCTCCTATACTGCGTAGCAATTTTGCCTTAATGGATTCATGAAAGAGCTTACCTTGTTACTGTTGCGGAGGCACTCTGACCCGCAGAGTCGGTCACGGAAATGGTGACCGACCCGGTCCAAGCTGAAGCGTCAACCAGCTGCGCCGCCACCGTGGAGCCATCCGCTTGAAGCGTAGCGGTGACGCGGGCGGTATTGTTCGATGTGACGTTATACGGAGCGCTCCCTCCGACAACGGTAAAGGTAATGGCTGTCGCCGTACCAAACGATGCCGCGCTTGGGGTGAGAACCAGGGTCGGCAGCCTTGAGGTCAAGGAGTAGGAATTGCCGACATAGGCGGTGACAGGGGTAGCATCGTTGGTCACCGCCTTGAAAACCACGTCGACCGCATTGACCCCGCCGGGCGTGGGGGTCGCCAGGGTGACGCTCACGTTGAATATCCCCTGGCCGGCGGAGTCCGTGGTCACCGTCTGCTGGTTTGTTTCCGTCACCGGTGGCACCAGAAAGTCGATTACCACATCATCGGGATCGAGCGTGGTGATGCTGTACACGGAGAGGGTTACCGGCACCCCGATCCGGCGGTTGCCGTTCGTGTCGGTCAGCTTGAAGGGGATCAGCTGGAGAAAATTCCAGGCCGTACCCAAGGCCGGATCGACTTCTTTGTCCATCGGTACAAGCAGGTTCGTTTGACTCCCCGGGGCGGTTCCGGCAGCGCTGGTAAAAAGGATGTTGCCGGCTGCGCTCGGCCTTGGGGTTTCACCGGTGCCTGGCGTGCCGTCGGCTAACGGGTCAGCCGGATTGCCACTGTTGGAACTTCCACAACCGGCCAATGCCAGCATCACAACCGACAACAAGACAAAAAAGGCTATTTTGTAGTAGCGCATGGCTCCTCCCTGTTGTTTGCAAGCCCTACCGGTGACTCTGTAGCATCCAAAACCTGAACTGTCGTCGATATCACTTCGGATCGCATCCCGGTGCCGATGACCAAGAGCTCGGCTTGTAGAAATGACTTCGGATTAAATCTCGGTGGAGACGCCGGTCTAGCCAGCGATGTTACCCTCAGTGTTCACCCGCTATGTATACCGGACGGTCCCGGACCATTGCTCTCGGGTTATCCTTGCCGATATTCCCGGTTTCTGAACACCGGCAAGGATGCTGGATTCACTTCTTCCCCTGTTTCACGTAGCTCAGTGCCAGTTGGACGGATATGATCAGAAGGATAAAGGTATTGAAGTCTATTTTCATGGGATCACCTCCTTGCGCTAAACGGTTATTTGGTTCCCTGATGGGGCTTCGCCAACTCCATCATTTGAAGATCTTGCTGATCTGGATCAGGGCCGGACCTAAGATAACCACGAGTAAGGCGGGGAAGATGAACAGTATCAAGGGAAACACCATCTTGATGGTCGTTTTCGCGGCGGCTTCTTCGGCAATCTGCCTTCTCTTGATTCTCAGGCTGTCGGCATAGCTGCGCAGCGCCTGGCTCAGGCTGGTTCCGAATCTCTCGGTCTGGGCCAGCATGGTGACAAAGGACTTCACGTCATCGACCATGGTGCGCTCGGCCATGTCCTTCAACGATTCGATGCGCGGTTTGCCGGCCCTGGTTTCCATGGTTGCGATCTTTATTTCCTGTGCCAGCGGGTCCTTGTCAAACTGCGGGGTTTCCGTGGTCTTTATCAATGCGGCATCCATGCTCAGTCCCGCTTCCACGCAGACCGTCATCAGGTCGAGGACGTCCGGCAGGGTATGGAAAATCTGCAGCTGACGGTTCTTCTTCTTGGCGTACAGCCAGTAGCTCGGCAGCAGGTAGCCGCTGATGGCGCAGGCCACCATGATCGGTATCGACTGGCTGGTGAAGGTGACCTGCCGCGGCGTCGCATAGAGGAAGAGAAACAGCAGGGGGAGGCCGCTGGCGAGCAGTATCTTCCAGCCGAAAAACCGGTATACGCTGTCCCGGCTGCATCCCGCGGCAACCAGCATCTTGGTGTACTTGCTATGCTCCTGCGGCGGCAGCTTTACCGTCTCGCCGATGCGGCTCAGCTTGTAGGCCCAGGTTCCCGACTCGACCGGCTGCTTCGTCTTTGCCTGCTTCGGGAAAAGGGTGTCGAGCCTTGCCACCAGGACGCTTTTTCGCAACAGCAGTTGATAAAGCAGCGCGGCGGAAAGGAGCATGACCGACGTGAAGACGATGATGGAGATCAGATAGATCATAGGAGCGCCTATATCTTGATTTTGATGATATTCCTGATTACCAGCAATCCCACCAGCTGCATGCATGCGGCAAAGACCAGCACGTATATCCCCATCGGTTCCTTGATCAGCGCCGACTCGTATTCCGGGTTGAGGAGGTTGAAGGCGATGAAGGCTATGATCGGCAATGCTCCCAGGACGTAGCCGGACAGGCGTCCCTGGGCCGTGTAGACCCGGACCTGCCTTCGGATCCTGAGCCGTTCCCTGATGGTCATCGACAGCTTGTCGAGCACTTCGGAGAGGTTGCCGCCGGTCTCGGCATTGATGCAGACGACGGTGGTGAAGAACCTCAGGTCGAGGCTGTCGATCCTTTCATTGAGATTGGTCAGGCCGTCGGTTATTCTCAACCCCAGCAACTGCTGGTCGTATGCCGTCTTGAACAGTTCACCGACCGGGGAGGGGACCTCTTGACCTACCAGCTGCACGGCGGTGGTGAAGGAGTGCCCGGCCCGCAGGGATCGCGCGATCATGGTCAGGGCGTCGGGGAACTGCTCGGTGAACTTGTCGACCCTTTGCACCGCCCTGACCGCCAGGAACACCTTGGCGATCAGGACGCAGGTTGCCGCAGCCAGCAGGCCGAAGAGCACCGACCCGGTGCGCAGCCCGACCAGCGCGGCACAGACGGTTGCCAGACCGGCGACGATCATGACGAAGAGCGAGACGTTGATCTTGAGCCCGGCGCGGTCCAGCTTCTGGTCGAGATTGCGGGTCAGGGGGAGACGCGCGAACAACTGGTCCGCAGGAGTCGCCTCCCGGACGATCTCCGACCTCAGTTCTTCCGGGATCCCGCTTGCCCCGGACCTCGCCATGCGCTGCAGCCGTTTCCTCAGCTCGGCCTTCGGGGAGTCCTGCTTTTCCACCACCCCCAGATAGACGGCAAGGAAGATGCAGAAAGCGGTGAGGAATATGAGCGCCACTATGGGGAGAAGCACCGTTACCTCCTAATTCTCGAAGATCCCCGGGGGAAGTTCGTAACCGAACAGCTTGAAGCGCTGGGCGAACCGCGGTCTTACACCCGTGGCCCGGAATTCGCCGATCACATTCCCTTCCTTGTCGATCCCCTTTTGCTCGTAGACGATCACGTCGTGCATCACGATGGTGCTCCCTTCCATCCCCGTGATCTCCGACAATTTCACGACCTTCCGGGTGCCGTCGGAGAACCTGACCAGCTGGATCACCAGGTTCAGCGCCGATGCGACCTGCTCCTTGATCGCCCGTTCCGGCAGTTCCAGCCCCGCCATCAGCACCATGGTTTCCAGGCGGGCCAGGGCATCCCTGGTGGTGTTGGCGTGAATGGTGGAAAGGGAGCCGTCGTGTCCGGTGTTCATCGCCTGCAGCAGGTCGAGCGCCTCCCCGCCGCGCACCTCGCCGATGATGATCCGGTCCGGCCGCATCCTCAGTGCATTCCTCAAGAGGTCCCTCTGGGTCACCTCGCCTCTCCCCTCGATGTTCGAGGGGCGGGTCTCAAGCCTCACCACATGCTCCTGCTTCAGGTGCAGCTCGGCCGAGTCCTCGATGCTCACCACCCGCTCGCCGTGAGGTATGAAGGCCGACAGGACGTTCAAAAGGGTGGTCTTGCCGGTTCCGGTCCCCCCGGAGATCAGGATGTTCAGCCTGGTCTCCACCGCCCCTTCCAGCAGTTGCGCCATTCTCTGGTCCATGGTGCCGACCCGCAACAGGTCGGAGATGCCGAGAGGTTCCCGCCCGAAGCGGCGAATGGAAAGCACGGGACCGTCGAGCGCCAGCGGCGGTATGATCACGTTCACCCTGGAGCCGTCGGGAAGCCTCGCGTCCACATAGGGGGAGGATTCGTCGATCCTCCTGCCGACCTTGGAGACGATCCGCTCGATGATCTGCATCAGGTGCGCGTTGTCGCGGAAACAGACGTCGGTCTTGATCAGCTTGCCTCCCTTCTCGATGTAGACCTTGGAGCTGTTGTTCACCAGGATGTCCGAAATCTGGTAGTCGGCCAGCAGGGGCTCCAGCGGCCCCAGCCCGAAGGTTTCATGCTGGATCTCGACGATGAGCCGGTCCCTCTCCATCTGGTTCAGCGGGATACCTTCCCCGATGATGAGACTTTCTATGACGGCCCCGATCTCCTTCAGGAGCTCGCTGTTGCCCATGAGATCCATCTTCGCCAGATCGATGCGATCGATCAGGCGCCGGTGGATGCGGATCTTCATGTCCTGAAAGTGTTCGTTGTCCGTCGCCGCCTGGACGCTGGGAATCTTGAAGGGGTCATTCATTAGCATGCGGCTCTCCTTTGGACTTCCCGCCCGCCATCACTGCCCGAGTCGGACGGGCGCACGCCTCGGTGCCTCGGCCCCCGACTGTTCTTTCACCTGCTCGGCAAGCCCCAGGATCGACTTGGCTATCGCCGATCGCGGCAGCAGCTTCACCACCGGCATCCCCTTGTTGATCGAATCGACCACGCTGGAATACTCGTTGGGTATCGCCTGGTAGACCGGCATCCCCAGCACCTTTTCGGCGTCCTTGACCTGTATGTCGGACTTGGGGAGGTACCTGTTGATGACGAGCTTCACCCGGTCGCGGCCAAACCCCTTGCCTGCCATGGCCGAGAGGTAGCGCTTGGTATTCTTCAGGGCGGGAAGGCTCAAGGTGGTGGTGAACAGGATCTGGTTGCTGCTGTTGAAAATCGCCAGGTTGCACCCCGCCAGCTGCCCCACGCAGTCTACGATCACGTAGTTGAAGATGCCTCTTAACAGTTGCAGGATGCGTTGCACCTGCTCGGGTGTTATCGAGACCGCCTCGTCCACCTCGAGCGGCTCGGTGAGTACGAAAGGGCCGGAGGCGTGGCGGGTCATGACGCTCATCAGGAAGTTGGCGTCCAGCCGCTCCACGTTGGTCGTGACGCTGCTCAGCGTGTAGGTCGGATTGACGTTGAGGAACGTGCTGACGTCCCCCGCATCCAGGTTCAGGTCGACCAGGGCGACCTTGGTCCCCTCCTCGGCGAGGGCCGCGGCAAGGTTCACCGCTATCGTGGTGGTCCCCATGCCGCCGATCGGGTTGTAGACGGCGATGATCCTGCCGGCCGGGACCTTCTCCTCGGGCGCGGCGAACAGGAAGCGCCCCACCTTCTGCAGCGACTGCTTGAGCTCTTCCTCCGCGATCGGGCGCAGCAGGTACTCGACGGCGCCTGCGCGCATCAGCGCGAGGATCCACTCGGAGCTTTTTTCCGAGGAGCAGGCGATCACCGAGACCCGGGGGTATAACAGGGTGATGCACTGGACATCCTTGACCCCCTTCAGGAGGTCGTCGACTCCCAGGAACACCACGTTGGGCGCGTTTCTCTGGATCGCCGAAGCGCCGTCGGTGAAGTTGTCCACCGACCCGGCCAGCGTTATGGAATCGGAATAAGGCCTCAGGGTGGCGACTATGGCGTCCCTGGAGAGTTGGTCGGGATCGATGATGACTATGGAAAATTGTGAAGGCATACGTCCCAAGCCCCCTCGCTTTCATTGGACTCTCTGGTTTCCGGGTCAAGCTTGCGCTCCTTCCCGCGGGTCACCTCTTACTCGGATCCGCCTCTGCATCCTGCCGCTCTGCGCTGGCTCAATCGCCCAGAGGGATCCAGCGCAACTCCTTCTCCTGCTCCGGGGTCAATTCCTGATCGGTCGGCAGGACCGTTTTGACCCCGGGGGCATTGGGCTGCGCGATTTTGGGGGTGATGAAGAAGACCAGCTCTTTTTCGGTGAGATCGTCCTGGGTGGAACGGAACAGGGCGCCCAGGATCGGGATGTCCCCCAGCAGGGGGATCTTGGACATCAGTTTTATCTGCTCTTCCTGGAGCAGCCCCGCAAGTACCAGGCTTTCGCCATCCCGCAGCTCGACCGTGGTCCGGACATCCCTGGTGTCGATGATGGGATAGCCGTTCACCGCCAGCGTCCCTGCAATGCTGCTCACCTCGGCCGGGTCGATTTTCAGCCGGATCAGGCCGTTTTCCATCACCTCGGGCTTGAACTTGAGCTTGATGCCGACCGTCTCGAAGACTATGGAGCTGGTGGCGGCCCCCCCGGTGCTGATCAGCACGCTGTAGGGGATTCTGCTGCCGGCCAGGAAGTTCCCTTCGTCGCCGCTTTTAACCAGCAGGTTCGGCTCGGCCAGGATCTTGGCGAGCCCCTTGGTGCTCAGGGCCTGGAGCACCGCGCCGATCCCGGCCGGGAAGTAGGAGACTCCCAGCTGGAAGGCGTCCAGCGGGTCGAACCCCCCGATCCCCGAGGGGCCGCTCCCGTTGATCCCCGGCGGGCCGGTGACGGTTGAGGTGGCAGCCGCCCTGCTGCTGGTGATGGTGGTGGTCGCCGTCCTGGGAGCCCCGATCAGGTTGGAGAAACCTTCGGCGGTGTTTCCCGCCACGATGGCGCTGATGCCGAGTTTTTTCAGGGAGGTCTTGTCGATCTGGGCCACCTTGACCTGGAGCAGCACCTGCTGCGGCGAGTCGACCCTGATGTGGTTCAGTACCTTGACGGAGTACGCCTTGGCGATCTCCTCCGCCTTTTTCCCGGTCTGCTCGTTGGCGACGGTCCCCGAAAGGACCACGGTCTCCCTGGCGTACTGCACCGTTATGTCGTCGTCAGGGGCGTACTCCCGGATCTGGGTCTCGATGAGATCCCGGTCCCCGACCACCTGGATGTCGAAGAAGGTCGGTTTTTCCACGTCATCCTCCCAGACGATCAGATTGGTGGCACCTATCTTCTTGCCGTTGATCAGCAGCTGCTTGCGCTGCAACGGCTCCGGCACGGCGATGATTTCGGGGTCGGCGATGGTGACCAGCCGGGCCGGGTTCTTGAGAGTCAGCAGCACGCTCTTATTGACCACCACCGTCATGGGGACGCCGCCGAATGAGAGGCCGGCGTTGACAAGGAGGAGGAAGGAGATTTGAATAGACAGCAGCACTATCCTGGAATAATGGAGATTCATTGGCTACCTCGGTCCATGAAGTTAAGTGTCGGCTGCTCACTCGGCATATTGCTTGGTTGACTTCTCGGTCCCCCTGATGATGACCAGTGTATGGCTTGGGGGAGGCGTGGCCTTCACCGCGAGCACCGGCTTTCGGGGACTCCTTGCCGCAGGGAGCCCTCTTGCCGGGGGGGGGGAGGCGGCCGGCGGCCGCTCCATGCCGCTCAATACCTTGGCTATGGTGGCCCCTTTCGAGTTGACCGGGGCGCTGTCGGTGATGTTTCTGAGCAGCAGTTGCAGGGAGCCCTTGCTGGCGGAGAGGACCAGCTTTTCCGCGTCGGCAGGTATCAGGTCCAGGGTCACTGTCGGCACCACGACCGGCTTCCCTTCCTTTTGATCGGTTACCTGCCCGGTGGCGAGAATGGGGACGTTTTCCAGGATGATCTTGCTGACGCTTTCCTTCTCGTTGCCGGGGACCGGGGTGGTGACGATCACATCGACCCGGTCGTTCGGGGTGAGAAATCCGGCGACGCCGGCCACCTCGTTGACTGCGACCGTCACCGCCCGGTGCCCCTCGGGGACCACGTAAGTCATGAATCCGGAGCCGGGCGCACCCGATTTCGGTTTAAGTTTCTGCTCCGTTACCGCGTCGCCGCGCGTGATGGGGCGAATGGCGACGCGGCTCACCACCGACTCGGTGAGCTGGGCGCTTCCCGGCGGGATGCTGTCCTTGGGCCAGGAGGTAACCTTGAGCTGGGGTTCCGTGATCAAGGTGCCGATCGGGATGTCGGCGGCCGCAACGACGATCTTCTCCGGGCGAACCGCCTGGACGGTGTCCATCTCCTTCTGCAGATAGCTGTAGGAAAGCCACGCTGCGATCCCGGCGAAAAAGAGCGCAAAGATCGAGACCACGATTACTGCTTTCGGGCGCGTCATAGTCCGTCCCTCCTGGTTTGGTAATGCCTGAAAGCCTTGCCGGCCGTGATCGGGATCCCTTGAAGGGGTGGCAAGGTGCCGGGGCACCCGGGCGATCCTTCCGCGGCCGGTCTCTTGCCGAGCAACGAGCGGGAGAACCGGCTTTCCGCACATCGTATCTTTATTCCGACGGCAACCGGTTCCGGCGCTGCCATGGGAGATCGTTTTCGAGAGAAATCACTGCTGTCAGCCGCGGGAACAGGTGCTGCGGATGGCTCAGGAATTACTGCATCCGCGAGTGCACCTGCTGTTTCCCCCCCTGTCGTGCTTTTAGTGTTCATGGGCAGGTATCTGGTTCATGCGGTCTGCAAGGAAGCGGGCCATGCTTCCTTGCAGACCGCGCTCGTTTTGTCGAGGCGGTGCTGAAAGGTCGCTACGGGTTTTGCAATCCGCTGTTTATCTTCGAGAAGGCGCTGTTCGTGGTTGTTCCCAGACCCTTTACTGCAGCCATTACAACTATTGCGATCAATACCAGTATCAATGCGTACTCTACTAATCCTTGTCCCTTGTCTTCTTTTAAGGATCGAATCGATCTTCCGTACAGGTTCCTCAAGTGGCTTAACATGTTGATATCTCCTTTTGGGTTGGATTTTACAACGTAAGTGACACTTTCGCCTTCTCCTGCCTGGGTCTTGCACCTCAGCGTTTATTGCCAAGATTGCCAATCGGAACTGGATCTG
Organism: Geobacter sp.; assembly: GCA_003499925.1. Lineage (GTDB taxonomy): Bacteria > Desulfobacterota > Desulfuromonadia > Geobacterales > Geobacteraceae > Geomonas. The sequence continues at coordinate 27,120 of DNRQ01000182.1, read as the reverse complement.
GAGTCGCTGCTATCTGCCTGCGTTGGTGACGGCACTGTTTACCGGCTCGTAAAGAGTCGAATTGACCGTAGTTCCGAGTTCCCGCAATGCCACAACGATCACCAGGGCGACCAGCAGCAGTATTAACGAGTACTCAATGAGTCCCTGCCCGGCAGGGTTCTTCAAGGCGCTGCCAATTTTCGAGCGGAATTCCCTGGCCTGATCCATTGCAGCCCCGGTGGAGAAAACGACGTTGTTGGCGTGCCGGCAGCCGCGTCTGTCAGAGCTGCTTCCGGAGGTGACATTGTACAGCCTTAGAATATTTTAACCAAATACTACGACGGTAGCAAAAATCTGCAAGGAAAATTTTTTTTGGCTCCCGGATTTAAATTCAAGATTAGGTAAGTATAATGTGTTGGTGCGGCCGCCCGGATCGGGTTTGCCAAGGTCCCGGTCCCTTTTAACTAGATCTTCCCATAACCTAAAAGCGGAGGAGCATCATGCGCAGCTTCCCCTCGCCACAGCCCCCTAGCACTCTGGAAGGTGCCGGATTGACACAGGCGCTAGTTGAGGACCTGGTTCTAAGGCATTTGTTGGTGCTGGGAGAGTTCAAGCTGGCCGATATCGCCGAAAGGGTAAAACTGCCGGCTTCCATTGTGGAGCTCGTGCTTGAGGAGCAGCGCAGGGAGAATCTGATCGAGGTCAAGGGGTCCGCCAACTACGCCAAGACCTCCTACGTCTTCCGGCTCACCGAGGCCGGGCGCAAGAAGGGGCAGGAGGTACTGAAACTCTGCCGCTATGCCGGTCCTGCGCCGGTTTCTCTGGAAGATTACTGCGACGTGGTCCAAAAGCAGACCCTGAAAGGGGTGGTAGGTGGCGGGGAGGCGTTGAGGAGCGCCCTCTCCGAGCTCTCTCTGGATCCGGCGATCTTCAGGCGCCTGGGTCCCGCGATCACCTCGGGGCAGGCGATCTTCATCCACGGTCCCTCGGGCAATGGAAAGACTTCGATAGCCGAGGCGATCGGACGAGCCCTCCCCGGCCAGGTCTATGTCCCCTATGCCGTGACGGTGGGCGGGGAGATCATCAGCGTCTTCGACCCGGTCTGCCATGTTCCGGTTCAGGCACCGGGAGATGCCGGGGAGCGCGATAACCGGTGGATTTTGATCCAGCGTCCGGTGGTCAATGCCGGAGGCGAGCTCACCCTCAGGATGCTCGATCTCAGCTTCAGTTATGCCTCGAGGCACTATGAGGCATCTCTCCAGATGAAGGCGAACAACGGCCTCTTCATCCTCGACGATTTCGGCCGGCAGCAAAGCGACCCGGCCAGCTTTTTGAACCGGTGGGTGGTTCCCCTGGAACGCCATATCGACCACATGACGCTGGAAAGCGGCATGAGATTCGTGATCCCTTTTGACGTGCTGGTGGTCTTCTCCACCGACCTGGCCCCGAAGGACCTGGTCCAGGAGGCGTTTCTCAGGAGGATGCGTTACAAGATCAGGGTCGAACGGCCGACCGAGGCAGAGTATCTGACCATATTCAAGAAGGCGTGCCTGTCCGGCGGGATGGAGTTCTCCCCGGAGGCCTACAGCTATCTCGACGAGCAGTGGTACGGGGCGCGTGGCATAGCGCGAAGCGCCTGTCATCCCAGGGATCTCATCGACCTGATCGTTACCTACTCGCGCTATTACGGCAAGACCCCGCAGCTCACAGTGGCGAACCTGAGCGCCGCCTGTACCGACTATTTCGTGCCGATGTGAGCTCCCCGCTCCGGTTTGACATCGGCGGGCCTGAATCTGACACTGTGCCTGATTACGTCTCTCGACAGCGGGGCGGGCCATGAAGACAAGTGAACCGTGGGGGAAGCCGTAATGAAGTCCCGACCGTGTCCCAAATTGAGCGGGTCCAACGGCCAGAGCGTGATTGAGCTCGCTTTGGTACTGCCGCTGCTGGTGCTCCTTATGTTGGGACTGGTCGATCTGTCGCGTGCCATACAGGCGTACAACATAATCGCCAACGTGAGCCGCGAAGGTGCCGATCTGGCACTACGCAGCTCAACGTCGATAGACCCCCAGGCTATCATGAACTCACTGGCCAATACCGCACAGCCGCTCTCGATGAGCAGCAAGGGGATGATGTATGTAATTAAAGTGCGGAAAGTCAAAGGGTCGATCACAGTGGAAAAAACAGCGTGGCAAAACCGAAGCGTTCCAAACAGCACCTTTGATGCGAAGAGCGTGTCCAGTATTTTGCTCAAGGACGGAGACACGCTCTACGTGTTCGAGGTGTTTTACAAGTACGACAGCCTCTTCAATCCCGGCGGATCTTACAAGGTATTTTCCCCCCTACTTCACTCCATATCGGTTTTCTAGTTGAGGCCTGAAATCATGAAACTTTTCCAGCTGCAGCCGAAAGGTCAGGTGTTGGTTTTACTAGCTTTATTGATGGTGGTATTGCTGGGAGCAGCAGCCTTGGCTATCGACTTGGGCAGGGCCTACGGAGTCAAAGCCAAGCTCAACGCGGCAGTCGATGCCGCGAGCTTTGAAGCCGCTAAGGCGCTCGCGCAAGGCAGCGGCGAAAGCGGCATGAAAGCCCACGCCGATCTGATGGGCACCAAGTATTTCAACGCCAATTACCCCGGTGAGTTCCTGGGTGCAACCCCATCTGCTCCCAAGGTGGCAGCAACGCGGGATAAAAACGGCGGCTGGCGGGTGAATGTTTCGGCTACGGCAAGAATGCCTACCTTTTTTGCAGGACTGCTGGGTTGGAAAACCTTCGATATCACGGCAGCCTCAGAGGCGGTGAGGGCAACGCTGGACCTGGTGCTGGTACTGGATACTTCAAGTTCGATGTATGCCGTCTTTCCTGAAGTCAGGGACAGGGCTAAGGAGTTCGTCAAGCTTTTCGACCGGTTGGACGACAGAATGGGGCTGGTGGCATTTTCCACCGGTGCCTATCCGATCGTCTCCATCTGCGGGGCGTACCCGAACACGGTTCAGAATCCGGCGGCAGACAGCCTGAGCTGCGGAAGAGGATTTGTGCAGGAGAGGGTGAATCAGGCCATCGGGTATCTCAATTCTGGCGGCATGACGGCTTCGGAAGAAGGAATGAAAAAGGCCTTGGATCAATTAAACGCCTTAAGGAGCAGCGAGCGCTCCGGGAAAAGAGTGATCGTTTTCTTCAGCGACGGTGCGCCGAATACACTTAATGGAAGGTTTCCCCTCAACGGCGGAGGGAGCGTGGACGGAAACCTTTTTTCCTACGTGTTCTTTGAGAACTCCCCCCAGCTGGTATATAATCCGAGCCGCTATTACGACGCCGGCACGGATTACGGCATGGGTATAGCTTCGCTGCCGACGCACGATCTCAGCGGTACCATCCCTTTGGCAAGCTACAATAACAAACGTGCCTTTACCGGTAACCCCAACCCTCCCTATGTGAAGTGCGATGCCAATATAGCCGCCCGCAACATGACGGAAAATGTGGCTGACCTGGCCCGTAAGGAGGGGATTACAGTGTACAGCATAGGGTTCGGAGAGATCGATTCCCGGCAGATGTTCGACCCCCGCTGCAGCACCACCTACAACGAGATCGGTTCCGACATCTTGAAACGGCTGGCCAACAGCAAGGATTCTGACTCCTACAACCCCAATCAGCCAACCGGCATGTATTGCCCGGCTCCAGACACGGATGCCTTGAAGCTATGCTTCGATAAAGTGGCAAGCGCGATCCTGCGCATTACCAAATAGCAGCCGGGTTGTTATTTGTGATTGGTCCCGCATCCCCCGGTCGACGCGGAGAGCTGCAACCATCGCTTTTAAGCGCCGCCTCCCTCCGCCCGATCGCCGATCCTTCCCGTGCCCCCGGTCTGAGCCACATTCTGCTTGACCGCCTCCCGGAAAGACTGCAGTATTGAGCGCTGCTCTGAAAGAGAGCTTCCTGCAGCCGCAGCAACTGCGCAGGAGCCAAGTGGAGTGCAGGAGGGGTGGGTGGGTAATTTCAGCGTAGTTGTCTTGGACTTCGAGACCACGGGGCTTTCACCGGACTGCGGGGACCGGGCCATCGAGGTGGGGGCGGTCCTTGTGCAGGGAAACCGGATCACCGACCGCTTTCAAAGCCTGATGAATCCCGGGATGCGGGTGAGCGGCTTCATCGAGCAATATACCGGCATCACCAACGAGATGCTCAGGAGCGCTCCGCCGGCAGCCGAGGTGATGCAGCGCTTCGCCGCCTTCGCGGGTCGGCACCACCTGGTGGCCCACAACGCCTCCTTTGACCGGCGCTTTCTCGACTCCGAGCTGAAACGGATCTCGCTCACCCGGCAGCAGGAGTTCGCCTGCTCCATGCTCCTGTCGCGCAGGCTCAACTGCGACGCGCCCGGTCACAGTCTCGAGGCGCTGGTACGCTACAAGAAGCTGACAACGAGCGGCGTGTTCCACCGTGCCCTGGCGGATGCGGAAATGACCGCCCACCTCTGGGTCGCCATGGTTGAGGAGCTGAAAAGAGAGCACCAGTTGAGGGTGGTTCCCTTCGAGCTGATGCAGCGTATCATGAAGGTTTCCAAGAAGGGCGTCCCGGAGTTCCTGCGTCGCCTGGCGCAGGGGTAGCGACTCCATGCCGCTTTCGAGCTGTATCCCTGCACCCTTCCCTCGACCTTATAAGCGTCAGCTGCGGGCCCCGCTCTCCTCCAACTGCCTGCCGAACTCCTCGGGATCGCTGGTCGGCAACCGGCAGCTCCTGTTCTCGCAGAGATAGGCGACGGCCCGATCCCCCTGCGCTTTCTTGCCTCTCAACAGCGGCACCAGTTCGCTCGCCCGATCGAGTTCCGCTCCCTCGCAGACGACGACCAGGGTGCGGTTGGGCAGGAACACGCGGCGCAACTTCACCAGCAGCCCCTGCGCCGCCTCCCGCTCTCCGCGCGGAGCGACGATCACCACCTGTTTTGCCGTATCCTGCAGGAAATCGAGTGCCAGGAGCATTTCGCAAAGAGCCGTCGGAGCCGAGGAGAGCTGGGGTGCAAAGGCATGCAGCGCCCGCTGGGCCTGCTCCAGATACCCCGGTTCCTCGGTCAGGGCGTTTAGCCTCAACAGGTTCATGATCATCACCGAGTTCCCCGACGGCACAACACCGTCGTAGGCCGGTTTCTCCCTGGCGATCAGCTCTTCGTGGCGCGACCCCGTCATGAAGTACCCTCCCGCCGCCCGATCCGCGAATTCCCCCTCTGCAACCGCTGCCAGCTTCAGCGACCGCTCCAGCCACCATGCCTCCCCGGTCACCTCGAAGAGGTCGATGAGCCCCGCAATGAAGAAGGCATAGTCGTCGAGAAATGCCGCTCCTTTTGCCTCCCCTTCCTGGTGGCTGTGGGCCAGCCAGCCGCCCGCCGTCATCTTCTCAAGCAGGAAGTTCGCCGTGCTGCGCGCCTGGTCGACGGCCCCGGGCAGGTTCAGGATCAGACCGGCGCGCGCGAAGGCGGAAATGGCCAGGCCGTTCCAGGAGGCGAGGATCTTCTCGTCCCTGAGCGGCAGCGGCCGGCGGCTGCGGAGCCGGTACAGGATCTGCCGCGACTCTTGCAGCGTCTCCCGTACCTTCTCCTCGCCGAGCTTCAGATGGCGTGCCACTTCCTCGACGCTGCTGTCACGGTGCGCAATGCTGCGCCCCTCGAAGTTGCCGGCCCGGTCCACCCCGTAGTAGGCGGCAACAACCTCACCCCGCTCCCTCCCCAGGCTCTCGAAGAGCTCCTCCGGCGTCCAGGTGAAGAAAAGCCCTTCCTCCCTGTGTCCGCTGCTGCTGAGGCTGTCCGCATCGGTGGCGGAGTAGAATCCTCCCCCCGGCGCCGCCATGTCCCGCTGCAGGTACTGCAGTATCTCCCCGACCACCGCGGCCAGTTCGCCGTCCCCTGTCACCTGATACCCTTCCAGATAACTGACGGCGAGCAGTGCGTTGTCGTAGAGCATCTTCTCGAAGTGCGGGATGAGCCATCGTTCATCGGTTGCATAGCGGTGGAAGCCGCCGCCGACCTGGTCGTAGATCCCGCCGGCGGCCATGCGCCGCAGCGTGAGGTGGGCCATGGAGAAGAGGCTGCTCTCTCCGGTCTCCCTGTAGCGGCGCAGCAACAGACGCAGCGGCAGCGAGCTCGGGAACTTCGGGGCGCCGGTCAGCCCGCCGTTCACCCGGTCGAAACGGTCCCGATAGGTCCGGACCGCCTGATCCAGCGAAACCTTTCCGGCAGAAGCCTCGCTTCGAGCCGGGGCCAGCATGCTCCGGACCGCTTCGGTGAGCTGCAGCCCCGCCCGGGTCACCCGCTCGGGATCGCTCCGGTACACCTCGCGGAGCCGAGCCAGCAGCGACATGAATCCGATCCCCCGGGTGTGGTCATGGGGGGGGAAATAGGTGCCGCCGTAGAAAGGCCTCCGGTCGGCCGTGACAAAGACGTTGAGAGGCCACCCCCCTTGGATCCCCATCGCGTGCAGCGCGCTCATGTAGACGGTGTCGATGTCCGGGCGCTCCTCGCGGTCCACCTTGATGGCGATGAAGTTGCGGTTCAGGAATCCGGCGATCTCCTCGTCCTCGAAAGACTCCTCCTCCATCACGTGGCACCAGTGGCAGGTAGCGTAGCCGATGCTGACCAGTACCGGCCTGCCGAGCTGCCGGGCCAGGTCGAAGGGCTCGCTCCCCCAGGCAAACCAGTTCACCGGGTTATGGGCGTGCTGCAGCAGGTAGGGGCTCGTTTCCAGGAACAGCCGGTTGGTGTATTTGGCGAGGCCGTCCTGGCGCAGGTGCCTGGTGCGCGGCCGGTACTCGGGACCGCGCCGGCTGCGCAGCTTTTCGAAATGATCCCGTGGAGGAGGGGGGAGGTCGGCCGTGCCGGGAAGCTCCGGGTAGAGGTCGTGCAGGGACTTTTCCATATCGTTCTCCATGCGAGGGAGAGCAGGCCGCCGGGGCGAGAGACTCTCCGCCGTCTTAATCGCATCACTTGGGGCAATTGCCCTGAAGCTGCCTGAGCAGCTTCCAGATTGATTATAGTGGGCGCTGCGGCTCAGGTCCAAGGATTTGTAAGGGGTGGTGGCGGGGGAGGGGATCTGCTTTTAAATCGGCACGAGCCGGGTGCGAGAAGCTGATGCGGAAGGTATAATAGAAAGCACTAATGTTTGCCGGCGCCCGTTCGAAGTGGGCGCGGGCGGGGAAGGAGCGTGCGTGTCTACACCAGCCAGAGTCGACAAACAGGCGGAGGAATCGCAACACGGCAGGCTTTTGCGGACCATTCCCCTTTTTTCCTGCCTCGATCCCGCGGAGTTCCACGAGGTGCAGGGCCGCATAGTCGAGAAGCGGTTTCACAAGAATCAGGTTGTCCTCCTCGAGGAGGATACGGCGAGCTACATGTACATCGTCTATGGCGGCAAGGTTCGGGTGGTTCACCTGGGGAGCGACGGGAGCGAACGGATCCTCGCCGTCCACAAGCGGGGCGACGTTTTCGGCGAGATGGCCCTTTTGGACGCCAAAACCGCCCCGGCGACCGTGATCGCCATGGAGGACGTGGAGATCGGCCTGCTGTCGAAGGAGACCTTCCAGAAGCTCTTTCTCAAAAACGAGAAGGTTCTGCTTCAGCTGGTGGCAATCCTCTGCCGGCGGCTGAGGGAGGCGCAACTGGTCATGAAGGCGATCGCGCTCCCCGACGCGGAGCAGAGGTTGCGCTCGATTCTGAACCACCTGAGCCTTTTGCACGGGGTGAAGGATGACCGGGGTGTTGTGATAGCCTTGAGACTCACTCATAAGGAGCTTGCCGGCTATACCTCCGTCTCGCGCGAGACAGTCACCAGGCTGTTGCACAGGATGACCGAAGAGGGGGATCTGGAGATGCTGGAAAACCGCACCATTTTGCTCAAAGGGGGGTTCACGGAGAAACTGCAGCTGCTGTGAAGCGATGGCATATCGGGGCGCCTCACGGGATGCGCAGAGCCGGGGCGGAGTCAGAAGGGTGTCTTGACATGGAGAAGCGCGAAAGCTATACTTGCAAAAATTAGATCAAGTTAATGTTTTGTCCTGGTTACTCTTTTCCAGGCAGCCGTTTCACACAGACTCGATCGTTCTCAGCACTTTTGTGACAGGCAGGATCAGTCGTTCCCGTCACCGGTAGCAAGAGGGGGCGACCCGGAAACAGCAGCTGCGGGGAGAGGAGCCGGACTCGAACGGTCCGGGGTCCCGACCCGATTGAGGCAAAAAATGGCCCGCTCATTATGGAAACGCCGATCATGGTTGCGCAGGTTCAGCCGGCAACCGCGCATAGGGACCAGGGAGTTCGCCCCCCTGGAACACGGATTGTACCCCGAGTCCTGTTTCCGCGAGAAACTGGTACAGGAGAGAAGGAGGGCGGAGAGGTCGAACAAGCCGCTCATCGTCATGGTCCTGGAGGCGGAACAGATCGGCGATCCGGACGGCAGCGGAGAAATCACCGATTCGCTGGGAGAGGGGGTCAACGCCTGCGTCAGGGGGACCGACATCTGCGGCCTTCTCAAGGCCGGTGGTCCGATAGGGGTGATCTTGACCGAGGTGGAGCCGGAAAAGGTCGATGCCGCAAAGCGGATCATCGCCAAAAAGACGCGGGAAAGGCTTGCCGAGGTGCTGACTGCCGAGACGGTGAGCCGGATAGCGATCAGCTTTCGCATCTATCCTGAGACCGGCGGCAGCGGCAGCTTCGACATGACCTTTTATCCCGAGCTCGCGCCGTCGACCCCCCGCAAGATTGGGGAGGAGGTACTCAAGCGATCCCTTGACCTGGTCGGGAGCATCGCCGGACTGATCCTGTTTTCCCCCTTCTTCGCCGCCTTGCCGGTCCTCATCAAGCTCACCTCAAAAGGACCGGTTTTTTTTCGCCAGGATCGGGTGGGGCGTAACGGCAGGAAGTTCAAATTCATCAAGTTCCGTTCCATGTATCTGGACAACGACGACGTGATTCACAGGGAGTACGTAAAGCAGCTGATCAAGGGGAAGATCACCGAGCAGGGGGCGCCTAACGGCGTCTACAAGATCCAGGGGGACCCGAGGGTGACCCCGGTCGGCAGATTCATCAGGAAGTACAGCCTGGACGAACTGCCGCAATTCATCAACGTGCTGAAGGGTGACATGTCTCTTGTGGGGCCGCGACCTCCGATCTGCTATGAGGTGGAGCACTACAGCGGCTGGCAGCGCAACCGTCTGGTCGGGAAAAGGCCGGGGATCACGGGGCTCTGGCAGGTGACGGGGCGCAGCAGCACGACTTTCGACGACATGGTACGGCTGGACCTGAGGTATCTGAACCGCTGGACGATCGCCCTGGACCTGAAGATCCTGCTGCGCACCCCGGGTGCCGTTATCAAATGCAAGGGAGCCTACTAGCCGCTACCACACAACTAAAGGGGCACGGACATGATCAAGGTCGGCGTAATCGGGTACGGTTACTGGGGCCCGAATGTGGCGAGAAACTTCAACGAAACCCCCGGGGCGCGGGTGGTTGCCATAAGCGATGCGGACGAGGCGTCGCTGCGGCGCGCCGAGCAGAGCTACCCCGGGGTCCGGATGATTCGAAACGACGCGGACCTGGTGACCGCGAGCGACATAGATGCCGTCGCCATCGTCACCCCGGTCTCCTCGCATTTCGAGCTGGCCAAGGCTGCGCTTTCAAACGGCAAGCACATCTTCGTGGAAAAGCCGTTCACCGCCTCGGTGGCGCAGGCGGAGCAACTGATTGAGCTGGCAGACAGGAAGCGGCTCAAGATCATGGTGGACCATACCTTTCTCTTTACCGGCGCGGTGAAGAAGATCAAGGAGCTGATCGACGACGACGTACTGGGAGACCTCTACTATTTCGATTCGATCCGGGTCAACCTCGGCATGTTCCAAAAGGACGTCAACGTGGTCTGGGATCTGGCGCCGCACGACCTCTCGATCATGGACTATCTGATCGACAAGGAGCCGACCGCGGTCATGGCGACCGGCGTGGCGCACTTCAACAACAACCTGGAGGACGTAGCCTACATCACCATCTATTTCCCCGGCAACGTGATAGCGCACCTAAACGTGAACTGGCTCTCGCCGGTAAAGATCCGGACCACGCTGATCGGGGGACAGAAGAAGATGCTGGTCTGGAACGATCTGGTAAGCGACGAGAAGATAAGGGTCTATGACAAGGGCGTAGAGGGGATGGAAGGATTTGAAGGGCAATCCAAGGAGAAGTCGTACGGACTCAGGGTGAGCTATCGCAGCGGCGACATGTGGGCCCCCAGGGTGAACCAGGTCGAGGCGCTCAGGGGAGAGGCGGCCTACTTCGTAGAGTGCATCAACAACAACGTGACCCCGAAAAACGACGGCAATGCCGGGCTGCGGGTGGTCCGCATGCTTGAGGCGATCATAAAATCACTGAACCTGGGCGGGACTCTGGTCCGTCTCTAGGGTCGATCGACGCAGGATGGCCCAGGCCGACCGCGCGGTAGGAGGAGAGGGCATGGAAGCGTATCTGGCTATTTCTGATGACGTAAAACTCGGTGAGAACGTGCGGTTGGCCAAGTTCATCAATCTCTACGGCTGCAGCATCGGCGACAACACCAAGATAGGCGCCTTCGTGGAGGTGCAAAAAAACGCCTGGATCGGGAAAAACTGCAAGATCTCCAGCCACACCTTTATCTGCGAGGGTGTCTTCGTGGAGGACGACGTCTTCATCGGCCACAACGTGACCTTCATCAACGATCTCTATCCCAGGGCAACGACGGCAGGCGGCGAGTTGCAGACCGAAGAGGACTGGGCCGTCGGCAAAACCGTGGTGAAGCGGGGGGCCTCGATAGGGTCGAGCTCCACGCTGTTGTCCGGGATCACCGTGGGAGAAGGGTCGATTGTCGGTGCCGGAAGCGTGGTGACCAAGGACGTGCCGCCGTTTTGCATCGTGGCCGGAAACCCCGCCCGGATCTTGCGCAAGATAGAAAAGGAGATAAGCGATGAAAGTGCCGTTTCTCAATCTCAGGGCACAGTATGACGCCATAGCGCAGGAGGTGGAGCACTCCATCAGGGAAGTGCTGGAAACCTGCGCCTTTTCCGGGGGCCCCTACGTCGAACGGTTCGAGGAGGAGTTCGCCTCCTTTTGCGGTTGCAGCCGGGCCGTGGGGGTCGGCAGCGGTACCGATGCGCTCTGGCTTGCGCTTTTGGGGCTCGGCGTCAAGGCGGGGGACGAGGTGATAACCACCCCCAACAGCTTCATCGCGACGGCTGAGGCGGTTTCGCTTTGCGGCGCCGAGCCTGTTTTCGTCGACGTCGAGGAGCAGAGCTACACCATGGACCCGGCGCTCCTGGAACGGGCCATCACCCCGCGCACCAGGGCGATCATTCCGGTGCACCTTTTCGGCCAGACAGCGGACATGGACCCGATCCTCACCATCGCCCGCAGGCACGGCATAGCGGTGCTGGAGGACGCCTGCCAGGCCCACGGCGCCGAGTACAAGGGGAGACCGGTCGGCTCCATCGGGGACGCCGGCTGTTTCAGCTTCTATCCGGGCAAGAACCTGGGGGCCTACGGCGAGGCGGGGTGCGTGGTCACCGGTAACCAGCAACTGGCGGACCGGATCAGGATGCTGCGCGATCACGGCCAGTCGCGCAAGTACTATCACGAGGTGGTCGGCATCAACGGCAGGATGGACGGCATCCAGGGAGCCGTCTTGAGCCTGAAGCTCAAGTACCTGGAGGCCTGGAACAGGGCGCGCCGGCAACATGCGGCCTTGTACGGGGAGCTCCTCGAAGGTGCGGACTCCGTCACGCTGCCAAGGGAGATGCCGTACGCACATCATGTCTATCACGTTTACGCGCTCCGCTCGCCGCAGAGGCAGAGGCTTATCGATGCCCTTGCCACCAAGGGTGTCGCCTGCGGGGTGCATTATCCGGTCCCGATCCACCTGCAACGCGCCTATGCATCCCGCAGCGAGCAGGCCGGGAGCTTCCCGGTGGCTGAGCGCTGCGCCGAAGAGCTGCTCTCGCTCCCCATGTTCCCCGAGCTGACCGAGGAGCAGATCGCCTATGTCTGCGCTGAACTGGGACGGATAGCTGCAGCGCCGGTTCTTGCCACATGACCAGGGCGGAGCTGAAAGTGGCCGTTGTCAACCCGTTGTTGAGCCACGGCTGGAATGAGATGCTGCTGAGCTGCGATAATTGCACGATTTTTCACTCTGCCAACTGGGCGCGGCTGCTTGCCGAGAGTTACGGCTATCATCCCGCCTATTTCACCCTTTCGGAGCAGGAGAGATTCCGGGGATGTCTGCCGGTCATGGAGGTGAACAGCGTGCTGACCGGCAGGCGTGGCGTCTGCCTTAGTTTTTCCGACTACTGCGGCGCCCTGATCCGGGAACCGGAGGAGTTCAGGCTCCTTTTCAACGGCATCTTGGAGTTGGGGAGGATGAGCGGCTGGCGTTACGTGGAGTTCAGAGGCGAGCCGTTTCTCGGTGCCGAGCAGCCGGCCAGGATCTATGCCCACCACGTACTGCAGCTCACAGAGGACGTGGGGGAGATGCATGCCCGCCTCAGGGAGAGCACGGCCAGGAATATCCGCAAGGCCGAGAAGGAGGGGGTCACGGTGAGGATATGCCGGTCGCTGCAGGGGGTGCAGGATTTTTACCGTCTGCACTGCCTGACGCGCAAGCGCCACGGCGTCCCCCCCCAGTCGATCCGGTTCTTCGAGAAGCTCCACAAGCATGTGATTTCGCAGGAGTTGGGCTTCACAGCTCTGGCGAGCCATGGTCGGCGCACCGTGGCCGGAGTAATTTGCCTCCATTTCGGCAAAAACGCCGTGTACAAGTACGGCGCCTCGGATGAAACCTTTCAGCAGCTGCGTGCCAACAACCTGGTGCTCTGGGAGGCGATAAAGAAATGCGCGGCTGAAGGGTATGGCTCCTTCAGCCTGGGGAGGACGGATCTGGACAACGAGGGGCTGCTGGCTTTCAAAAACGGTTGGGGGGGGAGCAGGTCGGAGCTTAATTACTACCGGTACGACTTTGCCAGGAGCGCTTTCGTGCCCGACCAGGAGCGCGACCGGGAGATGTACCGGAATCTGCTCAGGAAATTGCCGATAAACGTGCTCAGGGTGCTGGGAGAGATCGCTTACCGTCATATGGGATGACGTGGAGAGCAGGGAAGCCGTGACGACATCGGGCTCCGTGCCGTGACGAACAAAGAGGGGAAATGACTATGAAAGCGCTAAAGATTCTCTGGCTCGTGACCTTGACCTTCATCGTGGGTTGCTCCTCGCAGGCAACGGGAAGAGCAGGCGTGCCGCAGCCCTCCAGCTACCCCGCCACCAGCAAGGAATACCGGATACAGCCCGGTGACCAGCTGGACATCAAGCTCTTCTACAACCCGGAGTTGAACGAGCAGCTCACCGTCCGGTCCGACGGCCGGATCACCTTGCAGCTGGTCAACGATGTGGTCGCTGCGGGACTGACCCCCGCGGAGCTCACCGCCTTCCTGAACAAGGCGTACGCCGGCGAGCTTGAGAATCCCAAGGTGGCGGTGATCGTGCGCACATCGGTAGCCGACAAGGTCTACGTGGACGGCGAAGTCAACAGGGCGGGGCTGGTGACCCTGACCGGTCCGACCACCGTATTGCAGTCGATTTCCCAGGCAGGGGGCATCAAGGAGTCCGCCAAAGCCGACCAGGTAATCGTGCTGCGCAGGATCGACGACGGCACGATGGCCGGGATCGAGTTGAACCTGGAGCAGGCTTTACACGGAGCGGATGCCAGCCAGGATATCTTCCTGCAGCCCAACGACATCGTCTACGTGCCGAAGTCCACCATCTCCAATGTAAATACCTGGATAGACCTGTACATAAGGAAGAACATACCTCTACCGATCGGCTTGGGTTATAGCCTCTAATATAACTCGCCCAACAGCTGGCTGGTCATTCGGCCTGCAATGAGAGACGTCATGAGCATACGCGATATTATGACAGTACTTTTCAAGCACAAGGGCAAGATACTGCTGGTGTTTATTGCCATAACCACAGCTATATCCGGAGGTACTTTTCTGCTGACTCCGGTATACGAGGCCAAGTCCAGCCTGTTGGTAAAGCTTTGGAAGGAAGATTCGTCCAGGCTGGGAATCGGTACGGGCAACAGCGGCACCAACCTGATGCTGAGCCAGGACGAGTTGGCCAACACGGAAATACAGGTGCTGACCAGCAGGGAGTTGGCCGAGAAGGTCATCACGACGATGGGGCTGCAGGCCATCTACCCCGATCTGGCGCTCAGAGGGGCGAAAAACGCCAACCCGATAGCCGTTGCTGTAGACAGCTTCGGAAAAAGCCTGAAGGTTTCGGGGGTGAGGAAATCCAACGTCATCTCGGTCTCCTTCCAGCACAGGGACCCGAAGATAGCGGCCGGTGCCTTGAATCTGCTGGTAGATGCGTTCAAGGAAAAGCACCTTCTCCTGCACAGCGATCCCCAGTCATCGTTCATCGGGACCCAACTCGAGTCGTTCCAGAACAAGCTCAGGGATTCGGAAAGATCCCTGCAGGAGTTCCAGCAAGCCAACAGGGTTTTCTCCCTGGAGGAGCAGAGGAGCCTTCTTCTCAGGCAGCGCACGGATCTGGATACGTCGTACAAGACGGCGCGCAACAGCATAAGCGAAAACTCGAACAAGATTTCGGCACTCAGGGCGCAGATGCATAATGTCGCCAACAGCAAGGGGCGATATACCAATACCGAGAGAGACAAGATCATAACGGATGCCAAGTCCAAGCTTCTGGAACTGCAGTTGAAAGAACAGGAGTTGCGCAGGAAGTACACCGAAAGTAACAGGCTGGTGGTCAATGCGCGAAGAGAAGTCGAGCTGGTCAATCAGTTCCTGAAGGAACAGGAAGAAGGGATAGCCGGCAAAGTCAAGACGGGCAATCCGGTCTACCAGAACCTGGAAATCGAACTTTTCAAGGCCGAGGGTGAGCTCAATGCCCAGTCTGCAAAGGCGGAGGCTTTGAGGGTTCAGCTGAGACAGCTTGACAACGAAATAGCGGCACTGGACCTGAATGAAAACAAGGTCCAGAACCTGAAACGTGAAATCGCCATCAACGAGAAGAACTACCAGACCTATGCAGACAGGCAGGAAGAAGCGCGCATCTCCGACGCGATGAATAAGCTCAAGTTGTCCAACATAAGCGTGATCCAGGCTGCTGCGGTACCGACCAGGCCGATCAAGCCGAACAACAGGCTCAATGTCATGCTCGGTATCTTTCTGGGGATCATCGCAAGCCTGACCGTTGCCTATCTCTCCGAATCCATGGCGCAGACCTTTTCGGATCCGGAAAGCATAGAAAATTACCTTGAGCTGCCGGTGCTGCTCACCATTCCGGATAAAGAGGTTTAAGCGCATGTACCTGAACTTCTTCAATCTGAAGAAAGAGCCTTTCCAGATAACGCCGGACCCCTCTTTTCTGTATCTGAGCCCCGGCCACAAAGAAGCACTGGCGTCGATCATATACGGCGTGGAGAAAAAAAAAGGATTCATCCTGATAATCGGTGCTGTAGGAGTTGGTAAGACGACCATCCTCAGGGCGTACCTGGAAAAGACCGAGAAGGATAAGCTGACAAAGATCTACGTCTTCAATGCAAACATCTCGTACAGCAGCCTGCTGAAGCAGATCTTCAGGGAACTCGGCATAGCACCGCAGTCCAATGAAATCTGCGAGATGGTGAATCAACTTCACCATGCCCTGATAAACGAATACAGGGAAGGGCGCAACGTGCTGCTTCTCATCGACGAAGCCCAGAACATGCCGATCGACACACTTGAAAATCTGCGCATGCTGTCAAACCTGGAGACCGCCACGGAAAAACTGATACAGATAGTTTTCAGTGCGCAACCAGAGTTTGAGAAAACCCTCAATCTGGAGGAGTTGAAACAGCTCAAGCAGCGCATTGCGGTAAAGGCGGTCATCCTCCCTCTTACCAGGCAGGAGGGGCTCACCTACATACATCACCGTCTCAGTACGGCTGCAGACAAGGAACCTGTGATCTTCACCGGCTACGCCCTTAAAGAGATCGTCAGGGTCGCCAAGGGAATCCCCCGCATCATCAATGTGCTTTGCGACAATAGCCTTATCACCGCCTTTGGATACGGCAAGAAAAAGGTCGATATTCGGGTGGTAAGGGAAATAACCCGCGATTTCGGGATAAAAATACCGTTTTACGCCAGGTGGCGACTGACTCTGCTGGTGGGAGTGCTGCTGGCGATGGCGGCATATTGGGGCTTCCAAATTGCGCTGCTGTTCCAGGCCAAGCCGATAGTGGCCTTGCAGCCGGCAAAGATACCGGTTCGTGCCGAGATCCCCCCGGAGCCGGAGCAAAAAGATGCGGTCGGCGATACCGTCTTGGTTCAAAGGAGGGTTGAAAAGGGAGATACCCTGGCGGAACTCATCAAGGATGTCTACGGTTATGTCGATTCAAAAACGATCAGGATGGTGAAAAAAGCTAATCCGGGCATCGACGATGAAAACCTGATAATAGAAGGAGATCGTATCGTCTTTCCCGTCAAGAGAGGCGATTGATGCATCAGTGCCGGGCTTGCGACCTTTCATCCAGCCCACCGGGAGAACGATATGAGCAACATTTACGAGGCGTTAGAACAAGCCTGCCGGGAAAAAACAAGTTCGGGAGTATCTCCCCAGATGGCCTTGCAGACGGAGGTCTCCCGTGGCATTTCGCTTGGCGAGGAGATGTCGTGGCTGCATCATCAGATCGAGTACCTGCTTGCCACCACTCCGCACAAACTGATCCAGTTCCTGGGATCCAGACGGGGGGAGGGAGTTTCCACAATCGTACGCGAGTTTGCCAAGGTTGCTGTCGAAAAGCACGGCAAGTCGGTCCTGGTTCTCGATTCAGCCTACCAGGACCCTGCCCGAAGGATAAACTTCAACGTCACCTGCGAGTATGGCTGGCTGGACCTGATGGAAAAAGGCGAACTGCTCGACAAGGCCTTTTTCCGGTTCGGCGATTCGAACCTCTTCTTTGCGCCGGTCTCTGTTCAAGCTTCATTGGCCCCTCCGGTTGAGGATATCTCGGCAACGGTGACCCTTTGGAAAAAGCTTAGAGAGAGGTTCGACCTGATACTGATAGATTCATCATCTGACACAAATACAGCCGAGAGTATCGCTTTATGCCGAAACGTCGACGGAGTAGTTCTGGTTGTGGAAGCCGGGAAAACCCGGCGCCGGGTGGTGGAAAGCATGAAGAAGAAGATCCTGGCCAACGGAGGATCGATACTTGGAGTCGTTCTCAACAAAAGGCGCTATTACATCCCGGATGCCCTGTACAAGAAGCTGTAAGCGGCTCTGCGCTGAGCATGGCAAGCCACAGCTCAGCAACCTGCCGGGGTGAAAAAAGCTCGGGGAGACATTGCAGTCAAGAGAGGACCAACATGGATAACTGCAAGGGAAAAATCTGGATCGATCTTGACAATTCACCTCACGTGCCGCTTTTCAAACCGATCGTCGCGGAGCTCGGCAAACGGGGATACTCGGTCATGCTGACCGCCAGGGATTGCTTCCAGGTTTGTGCTCTTGCCGAACTGCACAACCTCCCCTATCAAAGAGTCGGCCGCCATTACGGCAAGCACAAGCTCATGAAAGCCTTCGGCCTGGTCTTCCGGGCCTTGCAGCTGGTACCGGTGACCCTGCGCTGGAAACCGGACCTCGCCCTTTCTCACGGCTCGCGTTCGCAGATGATTCTCTGCAGGCTGCTCCGCATCCCGCTGGTCATGATGACCGATTATGAACATGCCAAGGGGCTCCCCGGGCTCAGGCCGGACTGGATGATCATCCCCCAGGCGCTGCCGGAGCAGGGTATGGAGGTGGGCAGGGAGCAGATCGGCCGTTATGATGGGATTAAGGAGGATGTCTATGTGCCGGATTTCGTCCCTGAGCAGGGGGTGCTGCGGCGGCTGGGGATCGACGAGCACGACGTAGTGGTGACCCTTCGTCCTCCGGCAACGGAGGCCCATTATTTCAGGCCCGAGAGCCAGGAGCTCTTCGAGGCCACCATTGCCTGGCTGGGCGCTGCCCCGGACCTCCGGGTGATCATGCTGCCTCGCAATGAAAAACAGGCATATTTTGTCAGGCAGAAGTGGCCGGAGCTTCTAGCAAGCGGCAAGGTGATCATTCCGGCCGAAGTCATCGACGGCCTCAACCTGATCTGGTATTCCGATCTGGTGATCAGCGGCGGAGGCACCATGAACCGGGAGGCTGCAGCTCTGGGTGTTCCGGTGTACAGCATATTCCGGGGCGAGCTTGGGGCGGTCGATAAATATCTTTCCGATACCGGGCGCCTGATGCTGATAGCAAACGTCAAGGAGATGCTGGCAAAGATAGCGCTGAAGAAGAGGGCGCGCCCGGAATCTCCGGAACAAGCGGAGCGGCCGGCACTGCGTCAAATCGTTGATCAGCTGGAATCGATCCTTGCGAGTCAGGATCACCGCCAGGGTAAGCCCGCGTAACTGTCCGGCAGACGGTTGCCGATATCATTCCCAATGTGCTGTGCAGGCCATTATCCAAAAGAGACGTTCCCAGCAAGGCGGCGATGGTCTCAACGCTCTCACCCGAACCACTTTCCAAGGCACTCCGGACGAAGTGCCTTGACCCGATGCTTTGGGACGGGATTAGCCGCAGCAGAGTTGGCGTTTCCCTGCCACGACCAGCGTCAACCTCTGAAGAAGGACAACCCATGTCTTATGAACTTCATCGAGAATTTCTGGCACATGACCGGCACTAACTATTCGGCCGCCTCCCTCGGCAAGAGGTTCGCAGCAGGGATGTCATGGACTGTCGCGGGAACCCTTCTCCGCCAGGCGGCAAACTTTGCCGTCGGCATATATATAGCGCGCATCCTGGGCATAGCGGAATTCGGTAAACTCGCCGTCATTCAAAGCACCATGCTGATGGTCGCAGGTTTCGGACAGGCCGGCATAGGGCTTTCCGCCACCAAGCACATAGCTACCCTTAGAGCCTCCGACCAGGTTCGGACCGGGAGCATCATAGGGTTCACCCTGGTTTTCACCGGCATATCGGCATCGGCCATCTGCCTGCTGCTGGTTTTGTTTTCCAGCCAGATCGAGTCGGCCATACTGCCTGGCAGCAGGATTTCGACGGAGCTGAAGCTGTCCGGGATATGGATCCTTTTTGAGCTGATAAGCCTGGTACAGCTAAGGATACTGGCTGGCCTGGAGGCGTTCCACGGCAGCGCCAAGGTCAATCTCTGGCAAAGCATTTTCCTGCTCCCGATCGCCGTTGTCGGCGCTTCCTGGGCCGGCCTCAAGGGGACCGTGATAGCCCTGGCCTTGATAAGCCTGCTGAGCTGCATAGTCGGGCAGTGGGTCCTGGAAAAGGAGTGCAGCCGTTTCGGCATCACGATCGGGTACCGGAATATCTGGCGTGAAAAAGGGATGCTCCGGATGTCGTCCATGGTCTGGCTGAGCAGCATCGCCATGAACACGACCACCTGGTTCGTCGGGATTCTGCTGGCCAGACAGCCTTTGGGGATCTACCAGTTCGGTCTGTACAATGCGGCCGGAAGGTTTCAGAACATCCTGCTTTTCCTACCGATGAGGATTTTCGAGGTCTCCATTCCGGTCTTGTCAAATCTCCAGGCAGAGGGAAACCAAAGCGGCTTCAGGAAATTCATGGTTTACGCGGGATCGATCACCTTCGCCTTTTCCGTGCTCGGCTCGATGGTCATGGTGCTGTTTTCGGACCGGCTGATGTCCTGGTACGGCACCGATTTCGCCCAAGGAGCCAATGTGCTCAATTATGTCGCGGTTGGATGCATAGCAAGCTCGGTATGGACTGTCGCGTCTGCCGGACTTTGGGCTGCCGAGAAATCCCGGCAGATGCTTTTACTGGACCTCCTGCGCGGTTCGATACTGGTCGTGCTCTGTCTGGCCGGTATGGCGTCCAGTGCTGTAGCATTGACGATGGCACAGATAGCAAGTTACGCAATCAGCGTGCTGTTCTTGCTGTTCGTTCTGTTCAGATACGTGAGACGACCATGGCCTCAAAAATAGCAGCCGGCTCCTGTGCGGAAGGGAAGATGACGAGAGCCGTGCAAACGACCCTGACCAGGACGGAAGGGTTTCCTGTACCTCCTGCAAAATCGCAACCTGCTTCAGAAACCTCGACCGTCGCCATCCGTATCGTCAAGTACCTGGTACTTGCAGGCATGGTTTCTTCATGGTGCGCTGCAGTCATCGTTGCCCAGACAACGGACAGCGTCCCTCCCACAGCTCTTGTCGAACCACGAGGCAAGCCGTTCGTCTACTACATACTGCACGCCATGGGAATAGCGAGCATGCTCAGCGCAGGTGCTCTGGCAGCCTTGAAGGGAGGAGGTAAAAAACTGGGCAGCGGAACCCTGCTGGCGTTCTGGGTCCTCGTGATTACTGCCGTTACCTGGGCACTGATAGCCTACAAGCTGGAGGATTACCTTTCCTGGGCAGCTTTGGGGGCAACGGGGCCCTTCGTCTGGCTTTCCTGCGTGGTCCTTTTTGCCGGAATGGAGAGGTCGCTTTGGAAGCCTCTTGAACAGGTGATTCGGGTTCTGGCGTACCTCACGGCGGTTCTCGCACTGGTCTCGATCGTGCAGAACTATCATTACCTGACCGAAAGATGGCTCTCTGCTCCTGTTCAGTACATGGTGCTGCTGATGTGGATCGGCGGCTGGACTTTCCTGACTTCCCGGGAAGCTTCGGGGTGGCGTATGTATCTTCGCTACTTCCCCTTCGTGGTTTTCGTTCTAGCGGCGGTCACTAGCCAAACGAGATCCTGGTTTCTGATGTCGATGTTTCTCATCATTGCCCGGTTCTTGATAAACAGGTCCGCAGGAAGAAGCAGAGCCGGAGTGTCGCCGAACGTGATTGCCGGTACCGGTATCTTTATTTCGATAGCCTTGTTGCTGGCCCTCGTATTCCAGGGACAGCTCTTCGATGCCTATGCACGCTTCGCGCATAGGGCAATGGATGACAGCCGCACCGAGCAGTACGTGCAGTTCTTTTCCCAAAAGACCTTTTACGACCTCATTCTCGGTGGAGGTCCCACGGCCACCTGGAATTTCGGCTGGGGGGAGGAGTACGAAAACTACCAGAGCTTCGACAACAACTACCTCTGGATGGCCTTCCTGGGCGGGATCCCCATGATGCTTTCCTACACCGTCATCATCATCATCCCGGGGGTCAGGGCGGCATTGAGGGGAGCCAAAAACAACGATGCAGCTGCGGCGACCCTGCTGGTTTTGTGGGGGCTGGCCTGTACCGGTTTTAGCACCTACGCCACTCCATCTCTTACGCCATACTCCTTCTTCTTATGCCTGCTTGCAGGCCGCTGCCTGATATTCATCGAGGAGCAGCGTGGAACCGGTCACAGCCAGGCGCGTGTCTCGTCACGATGATAACGGGAGGTTCAATGGAGACGCAGGTCAGCGTAGTATTCATGGGCAACTTCACCTACCCGCGTGGCATGGCGGACGCCAAGCGCATCCAGCATTTCATCGACTACCTGGTGCATGAATCCATCACTCCCAAGGTTCTGCTTCTAAGGCAGGGTGGCGTTCAGGTTTCCAGGGATACCTGCGATGGAAGTCACAAGGGGGTGTACTATAAAACCATAGGATATGACATAAAGCTCAATCTCTTTCTCCCGTTTACCTTGTTCAAATATCTGGTTGACGGGCTTCAAGCCTTGCGATCATGGAAGAGCAACGATAAAAAAAACATCTTATACTGCTACGGCGGATTGACGCTGGAAAATATCCTCTTTGTACTTTTTGCCAGGATGTCAGGCTATCTGGTGGTGCTCGACATCGTGGAAGACAACACCTTCATCAAGGAGAAACTGCATCTGCTGGGGAAGCTGAAGTGGCTGTCAGGCGAACTCCTTGAAAAGCACATAACACGGTTCGCAGACGGGGTGGTGGTAATATCGAGCTACCTGCAGCGCCTGTACCAAAAGGAACTGGGAACGTCTCTGCCGATCTGCCTCATTCCCATTTGCGCCAGGTGTCAGGAAAGGTCCGACAAGAAGCCCAGAAGCGAGCAGCTCAAGTTCGTCTATTCCGGTTCCTTCGCCAAAAAAGACGGGGTGGAGCTGCTGATCGAAGCCTTCGAACAGGTGCATAAGGAAAATGGCAACTGCGTGCTCATGCTGACCGGAGTGGGCTCAAATCTGCCGGAGTATCAGGCGAGGATTGCGGGAAACCCCGCCATACGGTACCTGGGGTATCTGGACGATGCCGAGTTCCAGCAGTTTCTGCAGCAGGCAGACGTCCTATGCATCACCCGCACCGGTTCCACCTATGCCAATGCCGGCTTCCCGTTCAAACTGGGGGAATATCTTGCTACGGGTAATCCGGTTGTCGTTTCTGACGTTGGAGATGTCAGCTATTATCTTCAGAACATGAAGGATGCCATAATCGTTAAGGCCGATGACCTAACCGATGTGAAAAAGGCCATGGAATTCTGCCTGAGGAATCCGGAAGAAGCGGCGAAAATCGGCCTGAACGGACAGTCGAAGTGCAGGGAGTATTTCGACCCGTCCGCTAACGGCCGGAAGTTGTTGGAGCTGTTGCAGCGGATCTGACCTTTCCCACCCCGGCCAACCTCATCGGAGACTGATAACGCCATGGAAAAGAAAGTACTTATCCTGTGTCCTCATCCGGAAGAAAGAGGGGGCGTGGCTGACTATTACAGGCTGGTGGAGAAATACTTTCACTCCGACAGGGTGCATATCGACTTCTATTACACCGGCAAACGCGGCAACGACAGTATCCTGAACAACAGGATGCTCAAGTTCGCCAAGGATTTCCTCTCCCTGACCAGGATTCTCGGCTCCAGCGAGCTGGTCGTGTTCAATCCGTCACTCGATCCCCGAGCCGTGATCAGGGACGGGATCTACCACTTTCTGGCGAAAAGGGTGTACCGGAAAAAGACGCTGGTCTTTTTCCACGGCTGGAATCTCGATTTCGAGCAGGTGATCGGCAGGTATGCCAGTAGTCTGTTCAGAGCCGTGTTCAACTTCGATCGGGGACTGCTTCTCGCCAATCAGTTCAAGAACACCCTGGTGCGCTGGGGATATGATCCTGACAGGATAACGGTCGAAACCACCATCTATGAGTCATACGATCACGGTCCCGAGCAGGACTACAGCAAGGTCGTCTTCCTCTCCAGGTTCGAGCGGAACAAGGGATGCCTCGAAGCGATAAAGGCGGTCGAGATACTGTCAAAACAGCTCGCCGGTATCAGGCTCTTCATGGTTGGTGACGGGACCCTGACTCCGGAATTGAAGGAGTACGTGGCAAGCCGCAACCTGGGAGAGAAGGTCACATTCACCGGCTGGCTCCAGGGAGAGGAAAAGTATCAGCTGCTGAAGGGGTGCGGCATCATGCTTTATCCGACCTCATATGGAGAGGGGATGCCGATCTGTCTTTTGGAAGGGATGGGCATGGGACTGGTGGTGGTTACCAGACCCGTGGCCGGCATACGGGATATCATAGAGGATGGAAAAAACGGCTTCCTGGTCGAGTCCACCGATCCGGAGGCATTCGCAGATCGACTGAAGTACATACTGGGGGATGCGGCTGTAAGGCGGAGCGTGTCTCAAAACGGCAAGAGGGAAGCCGAGCTGCGATACGAGATCAGGAACGTGGCGAAAAGGCTTGAGCAAATCTATTTCGAAACGGGACAATGACCATGGAGATTCCATCTATTGACCATCTTCTGGGTCCGGATCTGTCAACCCAGGATCCCTATGATCTGTGGAAGACCAAATTGGGTCTATGGCTCAGGCGCATGTACTACCAAAACGGCCTCATAGCGGTTCCACTTGTGGCGCCTTTTTTCCTGCTTGATGCCTATGCCCCTCGCGTCGTTCGTGCCTTTATCGGGCCCCAGGAGTACCCCACCGTCAGAGCCATGGCGGTACTGGCGGCGCTTAATCTCCATCAGATCAACCCCGACCCGAAATACCTGAGCCTCGCCGAGGAATCTGCCGGCTGGCTGCTGGAGCATCAGTCACCCGGCTACCATGGGGCATGCTGGGGGCTCAACTTTCCCTGGATGACCAAGGGGGGGTACTACCCGCCGACCACCCCTTTCATCACCCACACCCCCTATTGCGTCGAGGCGCTGTTCAAATGCTTCGATGCCACCAGAAAAGAGAAGTACTACAGTACGGCTGTTTCCACTCTGAACTTTCTCGAGGTGGACCTGCACATTCTTTTCCAGTCCAGCGACAAGATGGCGATGGGATACGGGCCTGGAATGGAAAGTCGCATAGTTGTCAATGCCAATTCCTATGCGATGATGCTGTATGCACTGTTGGCGACGAGAATGCCGGAAAATCGGGATGCTCTGCTGGAAAAGGCAGGTCGTCTGTTCAACTATGTGACTGCTGCACAGAACGCGGACGGCAGCTGGTTCTACTATAATGACTCGGAGAAGGGAAATTTCATCGACTGCTTTCATTCCTGCTTTGTCATGAAGAACCTGATCAAGTACGGCAGATATACCGGCGTAGATCTGTTATCCATTGTAGACAAAGGGCTGGATTACGTCCTTGGCAACTTTGTCGACCCCGATTACAACCTAGCCAGGCGATTTACCGTCTCAGCCAATCCTTCCTTCGTGAAATTCGACCTGTACGATCAGGCTGAACTGCTCAATGTCCTGCTGCTGAGAGGCAGGCAGGAGGATGCAGAGAAGCTGCTTCAGGCCGTCATGAAACACTTCTACCTGCCGGACAGGAGAAGCTTCGGATATCAGATCGACATCTTCGGTCTGCTTAACAAGATGTCATACCTGAGATGGGCGGTGATGCCGATGACACTGGTTCTGTCGGAATACCTGATATCACGGCAAACGGTTCTTGCCACCAGCCAGAGGTGAAGCCATGTGCGGAATAGTCGGAATCATAGACCGGAAAAACGGCATCGACCCCCCGATGCTGAAAAAGATGGCGGATTGCCTCGCCCACCGGGGGCCCGACGCCGAGGGTTTCCTGTTCTTTGACAAGATGCGGAGTGCCCTCTGTTCAACCTTCACGCCTCCTGCGTTTGCCCCGACAGGCGGGTTCGGCCACAGACGGCTGTCGATCATCGACCTCTCAGGAGGAGCCCAGCCGCTCGGTAACGAAGACGGGACCGTCTGGGTTACCTACAACGGCGAGATATACAACCATCTCCAGCTCAGGGAGGAACTCAAGGGATTCGGTCACCAGTTCAGAACCGACCACTCGGACACCGAAATCATCGTTCACGCCTATGAGCAGTGGGGGGTGGAGGCGTTCGACCGCTTCAACGGCATATTCGCCTTTGGCATCGTCGATCTGAAGCTGCAGAAATTGCTGCTCGCCCGCGACCACTTCGGCGTCAAGCCGCTGTACTATTACTTCAGCGGGGGGAGGTTCATGTTCTCCTCCGAGGCCAAGGCGATTTTGCACTGCCCGTCGGTCGCCAGGCATCTGGACCTGCAGGCTTTGAGCGATTACTTGAGCTTTCGCTACGTCCCCTCTCCCCTCACGACCTTCAAGGGCATCTTCAAGCTGGAGGCGGGCGCTTTCCTGGAATTCGACATGGCAGGAAACGCCGTGCTGCAGAGCGCCAGTTTCAGGTCGGCCACTGCCGCCATCGACCACTCCAAGAAATTTCCCCAGTGGGTTTCGGAGTATCAGGATCTTTTCGAGCGATCGGTGACCAACCAGCTGATAAGCGACGTGGAGATCGGCGTGCTGTTGAGCGGCGGCATCGACTCGTCGGCGGTCTGCTCCATAGCGGCCAAGCACCTCGACAAGCAGATCCGTACCTATACCGTCGGGTTCAAGGACTTCCCGTCGGGTAACGAGATTGACGAGGCCACCGAGTTCGCACGGCATCTCGGCACCATCCACAAGAACGTGATCATAGACGATCTGGATTTCATCACGGTACTGGACCAGGTCGCCTATTTCATGGACGAACCGACAGCCACCTCTTCGGCCATCCCGCTCTATTACCTCACCAAGCAGATCAAAAACGACGTCAAGGTGGTTCTCACCGGGCAGGGAGCCGACGAGCCCCTGGCGGGATATCCAAGGTACCGGGGCGAACGTCTTTATCACAGCGGATTCGGGCATCTCGGCTGCTTGCAGCCGATGATAGAAAGACTGCCCCGGCAGGAACGGCTGAAAAGGGCCTTCAGAAGCTTTTCGCATCATGACGCCTTTGACCGGTTCATGGCCGTGTACTATCTTTTCAGCCCCGTGCAGCAGGCCGCCTTGCTCAAGGAGCCAATCCCTTGCCAGGCCAACCCGCTTCTGGAGCGTCTCTTCAAGGAGTACCAGGCGGATGACGCCTTGGGCAGGATGCTCTACATGGATACCAGGGCGTGGTTGCCGGACGATCTCCTGATCTACGGGGACAAGGCGACGATGATCAACAGCATAGAAGCACGGGTTCCGATCCTGGATAAGGAGCTGATCCGCTTCATCGAGTCGATGCCCTCGAAATATAAGCTCTCCTTCCTGTTAAAAGGGAAGTTCATTCACAAGAAGGCGTGCGAGAAATGGCTTCCTCCGTTTGTCATCAAGAGACCGAAGAAGGGATTTGATACGCCGATAGACAAGTGGTTCAGGAATGAACTTGGCGGCTACGTCAGGGACCAGTTGCTTGGCGGCACGATATGCCGCAGGCTGTTCAATGCATCCTTTCTGGAAGAGATGATGGCGAGACACCGGGAGGGGAAAGAGAACTTCCAGCGGCATCTTTTCGCCCTTTTGATGCTGGAAAAGTGGGCGCAGAGATATCGGGTGGATCTGGGGTGACAGCGGTGAACAGGGATGGGGGAGACCGATTCAGCGGCTGAAAATTGGCGCTCACCGGAAACAGAAAAGGCGGGATCTGGAAGATCCCGCCTTTTCACGTTTTAGAGACTTGTTTGACCTAATACTAGTTGACGGTCAAACCTGTGGGCGGCGACAAGGTTGCGACGGGCGTGGGGGTGGTCGAGGGGGCTGCCATCAATCCGATGTCCGGTGCCGATCCGCTTAAAGGAAGGTTTACCGGGGCGCCCTGGGACCAGGAAATCGAATTCCCCAGGGTCAGGGTATTGGTTGCATAGTTGATCGCCTTG
>DNRQ01000210.1 GCA_003499925.1 Geobacter sp. | reverse complement strand
CGAGGACCCGGTCGAGTACGTGCTGAGCGGCATCACGCAGATCCCGGTCAACGAGAAGAAGGGGCTCACCTTCGCGCGCGGCCTGCGCTCCATCCTGCGCCACGACCCGGACAAGATCATGGTCGGCGAGATCCGCGACTCGGAGACCGCACAGATCGCGGTGCAGTCGGCTCTCACCGGTCACCTCGTCTTCACCACGGTGCATGCCAACAACGTCTTCGACGTGATCGGCCGCTTCACCCACATGGGGATCGACCCCTACAACTTCGTGGCCTGCCTGAACTGCGTCATGGCGCAGCGGCTGGTGCGCAAGATCTGCCCCTCGTGCAAGCGGCCGGTCGCCATCTCCGACGACGAGCTGCGCGAATCGGCCATCGACCCGGAGCGCACCCGCGGCGTCACCCTTTACGAGGCGAGGGGGTGCGAGGAGTGCAACGGAACCGGCTACCGCGGCCGTTCCGCCATCGTAGAACTCCTCGACCTGAACGACGAGATCCGCGAGCTGATCATCGCCAAGTCCCCCATAGCCGCGCTGAAGAAGGCCGCCAGGTCCGCGGGCACCCTCTTTCTCAGGGAGTCGGCGGTGGCCAAGGTGCTGGCGGGTGAGACCACGCTAAAGGAGATCAACCGTGTCACCTTTGTCGAGTAGGTGCCAGATATGCTGATGTCGAAGAAGGGTCTGGGGCTGGAGCTCTCAAGCGACGGCCTGAGCCTTGCCCGGGTCGCAGGTGGGAAGGGGCTCAGGCTGGAGGCGGGGCTGAGCCTGCCGTTTCCCCCCGGCACGCTGCAGCTCTCGCGCCGCGAGCCGAACGTGGTCAACCCCCAGGCCTTCGTGGCCAAGGTCAGGGAGGCGCACCTGCGCCTTTTGACCAAGGAGAGCACCGTTTCCGTGTCGCTTCCCGACGCGACCGGCCGGGTGGTGCTGCTGGACCTGGAGGCGAGGTTCAAAAACCGGGAGGAGGGGCTGGACATCATCCGCTGGAAGCTGAAGAAGAGCCTCCCCTTCGACATCTCGACGGTGCATCTGGACTACCAGATCCTGGAGCAGAAGGATAACGGCGCGGTATCGCTGCTGGTTTCGCTGATCTCCCGCCCGGTGGTGACCCAGTACGAGGAACTCCTGATCGAGGCGGGGCTGGAGCCCAAGTACCTCGACTTCACCTCGTTCAACCTGTACCGTCTCTTCTCCCCGCGCCTGGAGATGTCGGACAACGGCGCCTTCGTCACCTTCTACCGCGGCTCGATGACGGTGCTGATCTTCTACGGCGGCGTGTTATCCTTTTACCGGAGCAAGGAGACGGTGGGCGATGAGCAGAACCTGTACCGCGAGGTGAACAGCTCGTTCCTGGTCTACAGCGACAGGCACCCGGGCCAGACGGTGAGCGAGGTCTTCTGCATGGGGGGCGCCTTCGACGCCGAGGGCTTCCGCTCCCTGGTTGCCGAGGCGAGCGGGCTGGAGCCGGTGCTTCTCGACCCGGAACGGATGGTGAGCCTGGACCCGGGGCTCGGCCTCGACAGGGGGGCGCTGCACGCGCTGACAGGGTCGCTGGGCGCCGCGGCAAGGAGCCTTCTGACATGAAATTTACCACAAACCTCGCCACCAGGCGCTACATCAACATGCGCCGGCTCAACGCCGGGCTGGTCGCCTGCTTCGTGCTGCTGGGCGCCCTGCTGCTCTTCAAGGTGCGCGAGGTCGCCTACAACCATGCCGAGCTGGGGCGCATCAGGAGCCTCACCGCCGCAGCCGGCAACCGTCCCGGCGCGGCAAAGGTGAGCGAGGCGCAGCTCAACGCCCTTGCCGGCAAGATCGCCTTCGCCAACACCCTGATCGACAAGAAATCGGTGAACTGGCTGAGCCTTCTGGACCGCCTGGAGGAGGTGGTTCCCAACGGCGTGGCGCTCACCCAGATAGAGCCCAACCAGCGCGAACAGCAATTGAAGATAAACGGGGTGGCGCGCAGCTTCGCCAACCTGCGCACCTTTCTGGAAAACATGGAGCAGTCAAAAAACTTCTCGGAGGTGTACCTTTTGGGCCAGAGTGAAACCAAGGTGGGGTCGACGCAGCAGGGTCTCAGCTTCGCCGTCACCTGCAAGGTAAGCTACCGATGAGCTACCAGATGCTCCGTGACATGATCGGCGTCAGGCGCAACTCCTTTGCCTTCGCCGGCTTTCTCGCCGTCTTGAACATCGCCCTGCTGCTCTACCTCTCCCTTTGGCAGCAACCTGAGCTTGCAAAGGCGCAAAGCGAGTGGTTTGCCCAGAGGCAGGCGCTGGCAAGCGGTCAAAGTCTCGGCAGCGCCGCCCGCTACCAGGAGGGGGTGCGCGACCTGGAGCTGTTCCAGCAGCGCCTGATCCCGAAAAAGAATTTCGCCGGCTTCCTGAGCGAGCTGTTCGAGAGCGCCAAGAGCAACTCCCTGTCGATGAAGGGGATCGTCTACAAGGCGACCCCGATGAAGCCGGAGGGGATGCTATCCTACGGCATCTCCTTCACCGTCTCCGGGAAGTACGCCGCGGTGAAGAGCTTCATCGCGGACCTCTCCCGCTACCCCGAGATGGTCACCCTCGACGCGGTGTCGCTCAACAGCACCAGCAAGACCGAGGAGTCGGTCAATCTGAGGGTCCAGATGACTGCGTATCTGAAGATGGAGGGGGCATGAACCGCCAGAAACTGGTACTTTGCCTGTTGCTGCTTGTTTTCGCAGGCTCCGTCGTCTACAGTTTCCTGCGCTCGCCCAAGCAGCAGCAGGTGGCCGAGCTCAAGCAGCGTCCCGGTGCGGCCGCCCCGGCGGTCGGCAGCAAGGGGGGAGCTGCGCCCAAAGGCGCGGGCGATGAGGCAAGGGTGCATCTGGAGCTGCTGGACCAGGGAGAGCCGCAGTTCACCGGGTTTCGCCGCAACATCTTCAGCCCGATCTTCAGCGAGGAGCTGAAGGTCCCGCCCTTCAAGCCGCTACCGCCCCCCCCGAGACCGGTCCAGGCTCCTGCGCCGGCTCCGGCGCCGTTGCCGGCGCCTCCTCCTCCGCCTCCCTCCCCGGAGCAGGTCGCGGCGCAGCTTGCCGACAGCGAACTGTCGAAGTTCACCTTTCTGGGCTTCCTGAAGAAGAACGGCGAAAAAACCGTGTTTCTCTCCAGCAACAACGAGATATTCCTGGCCAAGAAGGGTTCCAAGCTCGGCCAGAAGTTCCAGGTAGCCGACCTGACCGACGACGCCATCACCATCAGGTCGGTCGCCGGCGGCAGGGAGATCGTGATACCGCTGGTCGAGAACAGGGCACTCAGCACGCGCCGCACCAGTAAAAGCACCCCCTAAGGAGCAACTGCATGCATAGTATAAGACCGATCTCCATCCTGATGCTGGCGACCCTGCTTCTTTCCGGCTGCACCGCCGGGCGCACCGCTTTCAGCAAGGCCCAGAAGCTCGAGAGCGAAGGTAATCTCGACGCCGCCCTGGTGAAATATGCAGAGGTCGCCTCGGCCCACCCGGAGGTGGGCGAGTACCGGGTCAGGCTTTTGAGCGCGACAGATGCCGCGGCGAAGGTCCACTTCAAGAAGGGGGAGGCCTTCCTGGTCCTGAAGAATTACGACGACGCGCTCAGGGAGTTCCAGAGCGCCTACGGCATCGACCCGACGCTGGTCGAGGCCAAGCTGCAGGCGGATGCGGCGCTGAGGTTGAGAAATGCCCAGACCTACTACCTGGAGGGTGCCCAGTTCGAGAAGGACCGCAAGCCGCGCGAGGCGATGGTCGCCTTTCAGCACGCCCTGGAATTCGTGCCGGAACACCTGCAGGCCAAGGAGTCGCTGGAGCGGTTGTTTATCGCCAAGCGGCAAAAGCTCGACGGCTACGAGCTGAACCTGAAATCGACCAAACCGATCACCCTGAAGTTCAAGGACGCCAAGTTGAAGGAGATCTTCTCCATCCTGTCCCAGCTCTCCGGGATCAACTTCGTTTTCGACGATGCGGTGAAGGATGTCAACATCTCGCTGTTCCTTGAGAACGCCACCTTCCAGCAGGCGATGGAGATCATCACCGGGATGCAGAAGCTGGGCAAAAAGGTGCTGAACGAGAGCACCATCATCATCTACCCCAAGACCCCCGAAAAGCTCAAGCAGTACGAGGAGCTTTTCCTGCAGACCTTCTACCTGAACAAGCTGGACGCCAAGAAGGCGGTGAACCTGGTGCGCACCATGCTGCAGGTGAAGAAGATCTACGTGAACGAGGAGTTGAACGCCCTGGTGATCCGCGACAGCCCCGAGGTGATCGAGGTGGCGCGCAAGATCCTGGAGGCAAACGACGTGCCGGACGCCGAGGTGCTCCTGGAGGTGGAGGTCTTCGAACTCTCCAAGGAGAACGCGGCGACCTTCGGCCTGCTCCTCTCCAGGTACGCCGTATCCGCTGCCGTCACGCCGCCGGGGAGCAGCAGTTTCCTGGCGGACACGCTCGGTGCCGTTACCACCACCGCCGCCACCGGAGGGACGACCACCCCTGTCTCGCCGACCAACCTGCTGAACTTTTTCGCCTACAGAGGGTATAACGGCTATCTCACCGTGCCCAACGCCACCTTCAACTTCGGAAAATCCCTGTCCAACGGGGAGACCCTCTCCAATCCGAAGATCAGGGTGAAGAACCGGGAAAAGGCGAAGTTCAACGTCGGCACCAGGGTGCCGATCACCACCACCTCGTCACCTTCGGGCGGCGGCGTGAGCGTCAACGTCCAGTACGTGGACGTCGGCGTGAAGGTGAATGCGGAGCCGACCATCCAGCTCAACAACGAGGTCTCCATCAAGCTCGGTCTCGAGGTGAGCTCCATCCTCAGCGAGAAGACTATCGGCACCGATCAGGCGACCACAGTGGTCACCATAGGTACCAGGAACCTGGATACGGTTCTTTCGCTTAAAGACGGCGAGACCAGTATCATAGGAGGGCTGATCCAGAAGCGCGATACCGAGAGCAAGGACAAGATCTTCCTGCTGGGCGACATACCGTTCCTCGGTTCGCTCTTCACCAACACGACCGACAGGGCAGACAAGACCGAGCTTATGCTCGCCATCACGCCCAGAATTGTCCGTGGTGTGACGGTGCCCGAGAACGACATCGCCGCATTCTGGTCCGGCCGCGAGGATGAGCCTTCTTCACACAAACCGTACTCGTCCTTCGCACAGGAGCCTGAGCTTCCCCCTGTTGCCGACGCTCCGGCCGCTAGCGCTCCGCCAGCCGGCGCCCCGGCAGCAGCAGCTCCGGCAGCAGCTCCGGCAGCAGCTCCGGCAGCAGCTCCGGCAGCAGCTCCGGCAGCAGCTCCGGCAGCAGCTCCGGCAGCTCGCGGACGCGCGGGAACGATGTCCGTGCCGAAGCCGAAGTCGCCGGCCCCAACCACGGCGCCCGCACCGGCACCTGCACCCGCGCCCGCACCGGCACCTATTCCGGATGAGCTGACCGCTCCGGCGCCGGACTCAGAAATGTTGGAAATCCCGGCCCCGGCTCCGACCCCGGAAACTCCGGCACCGACCGCACCGACTCCTGCACCGACTCCGGGAGCGACTCCGGGAGCGACTTCGGGAGCGACTTCGGGAGCGACTTCGGGAGCGACAACAGCAGAGCCCACTGCGGTTGCTAAGGCGGTGCCCGCGCCTCCTGCAGCGGCTCCTGCAGCGGCTCCGGCACCGGCTCCGGAAGCGACACCGGAAGCGACACCGGAAGCGCCTGCTGCTTCCGACAGCGCCGCTCCGCAGCCCAAGAAGGCCGCGCCTCTGCCCAAAATTTCGCTGACTCTGAGCATGCCTTCCTCGGTGACTCTTAACGAACAGTTCAACGTCCAAGTCAACGCTGCCGGGGTTTCCAGCCTTAAAAACGCCGTATTCAACGTGACCTATGATCCCACGAAACTCGAAGTGGTGACCCAGTCAGAGGGGGACTTTCTGAAGCAAAGCGGCTCCCCGGTCACCTTCCAGGCCTTCGCGGACCGGAAGAAGGGGGAACTTTGGGTCTCCGAGTCGAGGGTTGCGGCTGACGGGGGGGCAAGCGGAAACGGCACACTTGCCACTGTAATGTTCAAGGCGATCGGCAAGGGGGCGGCCGGTATCGGTTTCGCCAACACGAGTTTCAGCACCAAGGACGGTGACCTGTTCCCGGTCACACCGTTCAAGTCGGTTGTGGAGGTAAAGTAGCCCCAGTCGGGCTTTCAGATCATGTGCAAAATTTTTGACAACAACCGCGGGCTGACCCTGATCGAGCTGGTCGTGACCATGGTCATCCTCTCCGTTCTCGCCAGCCTGATCCTCCCCTCCGCCCGGATGACCTCCGTGCGGGTCAAGGAGATCGAGCTGAGAAGGAGCCTGCGGGAGATCAGGACCGCCCTCGACGACTACAACAAGCACTATCTCAAGGCGGTCGAGGAGAAAAAGATCACCGCGAGCCTGAACGAGACCGGCTATCCGGAGACTCTGCAGGTGCTGGTCGAAGGGCACGATTTCGGGGGACTTACCAACTACAAGAAGAGGTTCCTCCGCAAGGTGCCGAAGGACCCGTTCCACCCGGTGCAGGGTGACGAAGATGCCTGGGGCATGCGCTCCTATGTCGATGATCCGGACAGCTCCTCCTGGGGAGGGCAGGACGTCTACGACGTCTACTCCCTGAGCGAAGGGACCGCCATCGACGGCACGAAATACAAGGACTGGTGATGTTCATGTGGAAGAGGATAGTAAAGACACAACGGGGCTTCACCCTGATAGAGCTCATGATCGTGGTCTCCATCGTCGGGATACTGGCAGCCATAGCCGCGCCGAACTACCAGTGGGGCATCATCCGGGCGCGCGAGGCGGTGCTGCGCGAGAACCTTTACATGATGCGTTCCACCATCGACCAGTTCTACGCGGACCAGGGGAAATATCCGGCATCGCTGCAGGAACTGGTGGATAACCAGAACCGATACCTGAAGGCCGTGCCGAAGGATCCCTTCACCAAAGCGACCGACTGGGTCACCGACCCTCCACCGCCTACGGGTGGGGACGGCATCGCGGAGGAAGGCGTCTACGACGTGCACAGCGCCTCAACGCTGACCGGTTCCAACGGCGAAGCGTACAACACGTGGTAGTCCCTGGACCCGGCGTCCCGAAACCGCTGCACTGAACGAGGCGTTAACGAGATGATTCAACTGCACAACGTATCCATGTCGTACCAGGCCGAATCGCCTGCGCTAAACGATGTCAACCTGAAGATCCCCAAAGGGGATTTTGTTTTTTTGACCGGGCCTTCGGGCGCCGGGAAATCGACGCTGTTAAAGCTCCTCTACGCGGAGCTCACCCCGACCCGGGGCCAGGTGCTGATCGACGGGGTGAACCTCAGCAGGCTGCCGCGCTCCCAGATCCCGTTTTTGCGCCGCTCCATCGGGGTGGTGTTCCAGGACTACAAGCTGCTGCCGAACCGGACCGTGCTCGAGAACGTCGCCATCACGCTCGAGGTGCTCGGCTGGGGCAAGCGCGACATCGGCAAAAAGGTGTTCCATATCCTGAAGCAGATGGGACTCGAGGAGAAGATCAATGCCACCCCGCTCAGGCTCTCCGGGGGCGAACAGCAGCGGGTCGCCCTGGCCCGGGCGCTGGTGAACGATCCCAAGATCCTGATCGCCGACGAGCCGACCGGAAACCTGGACGACGACAACAAGGAGCAGATCCTCTCCGTGTTCAAGGAGGCCAACATCCGCGGTACCACGGTGGTTGTCGCCACCCACGACAAGCGCGTCATCGTCAACTCGCACCGCAGGGTGATCCGTCTGGAGAAGGGGCGGCTGCTGGAGGTGTCCGATGTCCAAGGCTAAGCAGGCGTTCCGTCCCAAACTGGCCCAGGAGGGATTCCTCGGGCGCCTTTCCTTCTTTACCGCCCGCGCGCTCGCCAACCTGCGGCAGAACGTCTTCGTGAGCATCGTGACGGTGGGGACCATCTCCCTGGCCCTGCTGATCGCCGCCCTGTTCCTCCTGGTCTACGTGAACCTGGAGGGGATGGCCGAGGGGTGGAGCGACAAGGTGCAGGTCACCGCCTACTTCGACCGGGAGCCGACCCCGCTTGCGGTGGCCGCGCTCAAGGGGAGGGTGAACCAGATTCCCGGCACCTCCAAGGCGGTCTTCGTCACCCAGGTGGAGGCCGAGAAGAGGCTGCGCGGACGCCTGAAGGGGCAGGAGTCGCTCCTTGAGGGGATCACCCCGGAGGTGCTTCCCGCCTCCCTGGAGATCAGCCTGGACAGGAAGCACAGAGACAGCGCGGCGGTAGCCTCGTACGTGGCGGCGCTCAAGCAGATACAGGGGGTCAGCGAGGTGCAGTACGGAGAGGAGTGGGTCAAGCGCTTCAACTCCTTCATGAACCTGTTTCGCCTGATGGGGTCGCTTTTGGGCGGTTTCCTGGTGATCGCGGTGCTCTTCATCGTCTCCAACACCATCAAGCTCACCATCTACGCCAGAAAGGACGAGCTGGAACTGCTCGGCCTGGTCGGTGCGACCCGCTTTTTCATCAAGGCACCCTTCCTGATCGAGGGGGTGCTGCAGGGTGCGCTGGGGGCGGTCTTCGCACTGGTGGCCCTGCTCGCCTGCTACTTCGCCTTCCTGAAGAACGCGGCCAATTTCCTTGGGGTAAACCCGGCGGCTGCGGGTCTCTCCTTCCTGCCGGTCCCGCACCTGGCGGCCATCCTGGTCGGCGGGGTGCTGCTCGGGTTCATCGGGAGCGCCACCTCCTTGAAGAGGTTCATAAACATCTAGCATGCGTCCTTATCCCCTCATCAATCGTCAATTGTCCGTCGTCAATTTGCTGCTGGCCCTGGCCCTCGTCCTCCCTTCCCCGGGCTGGGGGGGGGTGAAGGAGGATCTGCAGGGGTTGAAGAAGCAGATCAAGGAGAAAAATCTCCTGATCTCCAAGACCCAGAAGGTGGAGACCAAGGTCACCGGCGAACTGGAGCAGATCCGGAAATCGCTGGCGGAGAAGCAGTCGAACCTCGTCGTGCTCGGCCGGGATCTGGCCACGGTCGAGAAGGGGATCGGCAAGACGCTGGAGGATATCGAGCGGGAACGGCTGGAGGCGGAAAAGAAGCGCCTGCAGATAAACCGCAGGGTGGCGGCACTGTACAAGGGGGGGGACACCGGAAACCTGAGGGTGTTCTTCTCCTCTGAGTCGTTTCCCCAGATGACCGAGAACCTGCGCTACATGCGCAGCGTGCTGGAGAACGACAGGAGGCTCTTCGAGCAGTACAACCAGAACCTGGAGCGCCTGAAGGGGCTGAAGCTGCGCCTGGAGCAGGACGCGACCCGCAAGGAAGGGATCCGGCGCTCCATGGAGGCCAAAAAGCGCGAGATAGAGCAGGAAAAGACGCGCAAGGCAAGCTACCTGGTCAAGGTGAGGCAGGACAAGCAGGGCCATCTCGCCTCGCTGAAGGAGCTCCAGGCCAACGCCGGTCGGCTGCAGAGCATGTTCGAGAAGCTTGAAGCGAGAAAGAGAAAGGAGTATAGTGCCAGAGTTCGGGGCAAGGGTGCGCAAGGCAAGGGTTCCCAGGCTTCCCTCCCGCCGCCGCCGCTGGTCCCCGACCGGGGGCTCGGCGCCCAGAAGGGGAGGCTCTCGCTCCCGGTCAAGGGGACCATCGTCGACCGGTTCGGCCGGCACAAGCATCCCGACT
Source organism: Geobacter sp. (assembly GCA_003499925.1). GTDB lineage: Bacteria > Desulfobacterota > Desulfuromonadia > Geobacterales > Geobacteraceae > Geomonas. The sequence continues at coordinate 577 of DNRQ01000210.1, read as the reverse complement.
TCGACTCCTTCACGGTCAGCAACGGCATTTCCCTTGCAGCGCCCGCCGGATCCCCGATCCATGCGGTTTTCGACGGCGAGGTGATTTTTGCCGACTATTTTAAAGGGTATGGTAATATGATTATCGTTGACCACGGGGGGGGGTTCTTCAGCCTCTACGCGCACGCGTCTTCCGTGGTCAAGAGAGTCGGGTCAAAGGTATCCAGGAACGATGTCCTGGCGAGCGTGGGGGATCGGGATTCCTCCAAGGGCCCCATGCTTTATTTCGAGATCCGCTACCAGGGCAGGCCGGTCGACCCCGCCCCCTGGTTCAGGTAACAGGGCACTTCAAGCAAGAAAAGGGAGGCAGAATGTTCAAGGGCAGTAACTTCAAGAAGGCAACCCTGTTCGTCACCACGGTTTCCCTGCTGACGCTTGTCATCGGATTCGGTGTGCAGCGCAGATGTGCGGCCCAAAGTGGCGGCAACGACTACGAATCGATCGAGCTCTTCACGGACGTCCTTTCCATCGTGAAGAAGAGCTACGTCGAGGAGGTGGATACCAAGAAGCTCGTCTACGGGGCGATCAACGGCATGCTC
>DNRQ01000118.1 GCA_003499925.1 Geobacter sp. | reverse complement strand
CGCTGGGCCGAGAGCTGGATCGGGGTGAGCGGGTTCTTGATCTCGTGGGCGATCCTCCTTGCCACCTCGCGCCAGGCCGCCATGCGCTGCGCCTTGATCAGGGAGGTGAGGTCGTCCAGCACCACCACCATTCCCATGAAGACGTCGTTCTCGTCCTTTAGCACGGTCAGGTTGGCGAGCAGCGTGAGCTCCGAGTCCCGCATCGGGAGCACGATCTGCCTGGTGATGGAATCCTGCTTGGAGAGCACCATGTCGCGCAAGAGACCCTTGACGATGTCCAGGTGCGCGGGGCGCAGCACCTCGCGGAAGTTCAGTCCGGTGACCTGGTCCATGTTGATCAGGAGCAGCTTCTCGGCCGACTTGTTCACCGTGGTCAAGAGGCCGCCCTTGTCGACCGAGATGATCCCGGCGGTGACGTTGGCCAGCACCGCCTCCATGTAGCGGCGCCGCTGCTCCAGCTCCAGGTTGCTCTTTTGCAGCTCCTCGTTGGTCTGCTGCAGCGCCAGCTGGTTTTCCCTCAGGTCCTGGGTCATCCTGTTGAAGGAGGTGATCAGCATGCCGATCTCGTCGTGCCCCGACTCACCAAGGTGCACGTCCAGGTTCCCCTCGGCCACCTGACGGGTCGCCTCGGCCAGCTCCTGGATCGGTATGGTGAGGCTTCTGGCCAGGTAGACCCCGAACCAGACCGCGAGGAAGGCGATCACCATGGTGATCAGGAAAAGGGTCAGGATGTACCCGGTGGCGATCGGGTTCTTCATGATCTTCAGCTGCCGGAACTCGTGGTAGGAGGCGGAGATCTCGCGCATCTTGGAGACCAGGGAGTAGGGGACGTAGTAGTTTACCACGATAACCCCGACCACGTCCTTGTCGTTCCAGTTGGACCGGATCGGCACGATGCCGCGGATCAGGTCCGCCTTGCCGATGGCGTTGACGCGGGTGAGCTCCTCTCCGGCCAGCCCCACGTTGATGTCCTCGGAGGAGGGGTTGGTGAATTCGCCGCGCGGCAGCTTCGGGTTGGAGGCCCGGATCAGCTCCTCGCGCTGAGAGGAGAAGACCTCCACCACCCCCAGGTTGTACTCCTTCTGCTTCTGGCGCACCAGCGCCTTCAACTGCGGCAGGTTCTCCTCGTTCAGCAGCTTGCGCTCCTTGATCGCCTCGCTTATCTGCTGGCCGTAGTAGAGGGCGTTGGCGGCCGAGCTCTTGTAGTAGATCTGCGCCACCTCCATCGACTCGTTCAGGGAGTTTTCCACCTGCTTGTTGAACCAGTTCTGGATGCTGTTGGTGATGAAGCCGGCGGAGACGAAGAAGAGGAGCATGGTGGGGACCAGCGACAAGGTGACGAAGGCCAGCACCAGCTTGGTGCGCAGGCGGGCCCCCGGGGCGTTCTTGCGCCGCGCCAGAAGGATCTTGGCGATGTTTCTGAACACCAGGTAGACCAGGAGTATGATGAGCAGGATGATCAGGTTGATGATGCCGAAGATGGTGATGTTGCTTCCCATCGGCACATCGGAGCTCAGGCGTGACAGGTGGATCTCTATGGAGGTGAGGATCACGATGAAAAGAAGCGACACGCAGACGATGACCGCCTCGCGCTTTCTTTTCCTGATCTCAGCGGGGGGGAGCCCTGATCCGGATGTTGGCGGCGCGCCTGCGCCCTTTTCCTCTCTGATCGGCATCCGCCCACTCTATACGAAAGGGTGCGGGAATTCAAGGAGGCAGATGAGATTCAGGTAAAGATCAGATTGAGATTAAGATTAAGGTGGCAGGCAAAGCCGGTTCCGGTTGAGGCGGTAAAATTAAAGGCTGACCATCTTTCGACGGTCAGCCTTGTCTTAATCTTAACCTTAACCTTAACCTTAACCTTAACCTTAACCTTAACCTTAACCTTAATCTTAATCTTTACCTGCCTCTCCCTGTCTCTAAGCCTCGAGCCAGGAGAGTTCCGGCAGGGAGAGGTTGAACGGCGCGTTGAAGGCCTGCGGGGTGAACTCGATCAGGGCGAAGCAATCCGGGCGCCTGAGCAGTTCGGTGACCAGCTTGTGGTTCAGGTCGTGGCCGGACTTGGTCGCCTTTACGTGCCCGATCAGGCGGTGGCCGGCCAGGGCCAGGTCGCCCACCGAGTCGAGGATCTTGTGGCGCACGAACTCGTCGGGAAATCTGAGCCCCTCCCGGTTCAGGATGCCGTCGTCGCCGATCACCACGGCGTTGTCCAGCGATCCCCCAAGCGCCAGGCCGTGCGCCTTCAGGGTTTCCACCTCGGAGAGGAAGCCGAAGGTCCTGGCGGACGCGAACTCCTCGGCGAAGTTTGCCTGGGAGAAGGTCATCGACCTGGACTGGTTTCTCACCGCGGGGTGCGCGAACTGCATGTCGAAGGAGATCTTGTAGTGGCGCGAAGGGATGATGGAGACCTTCTTGTCCCCCTCGACGACGCTGACCTGCTTCTTGACCACCAGGTATTTGCGGGGCTTGCCGCACTCCTTGGTGCCTGCCTTGACGATCCCTGCCACGAAGGGGGCGGCGCTGCCGTCCATGATCGGGACCTCGGGGCCGCTGATGTCGACGTGCGCGTTGTCGATGCCGCAGCTGTACAGTGCCGCCATCAGGTGCTCTATGGTTGAGACGCTCGTCTCGCCACGCCCTATGGTGGTGGAGAGCCTGGTGCTGACGACGTTGGCGCTTCTTGCCTCGATGGAGACGGCGGGTGACAGGTCGACCCGGTGGAAGACGATGCCGGTACCGGCCTCGGCCGGGCGCAGGGTAAGGTTGATCGGTCTGCCCGTGTGCAGCCCGATGCCGCTGAATGCTGCTTTGTTGCCCAAGGTTTGCTGGAATATCATGGCGTGCTCCCTGCCGCAGTTTAATCAGTATGCGGACTATCTAGCAAGGAACGGGCCAAGGGGGAGGGGGGATGTGCCTGGGAAAAAAGCGCGCAAAGCCGGGCCTGTAGCGCTGCGGCGCCGGAAGGGGGCGGGGTGCGGGCGGCCAGCTGTGGTGCAAAAGCAACGGGGCGTGTGTCGTTTGTGCAACAGTCAAAGCCTGCCGGAGCGCAGGATGGCGATGGTCCACCAGATGCCGACCAGGCCGGCGCAGGTGAAGCCGAACAGGGCGAAGGCGGGAAGGCCCAGCAGCATGGGGCCCCGGTTGGTCTGCATGGCTATGGAGGAGCCGATCAGGAGCGCCGCGATGATCAGGCTCAGGGAGACCCGGTTCGCGGAGCGGTCCAGCTCCTTGCTGAAGCGGTCCAGGCCGCGGTGTTCCAGGTCGATGCGGAACTTGTTGCGGTTTAGCTTGTTCAGGATCTCCCTGACGTCGCGCGGCAGGTTGCGCGCCAGCGAGAGGTACGATTCCAGTCCCCGCTCCAGCTCTTTGAGCAGCCGGCCGGGGGAGCGCTTCTCGATGAAGGCCTGCTCCAGGAAGGGGCGCAGGTGCCCGACCATGTCGAACTGCGGGTCGAGCTCCCGCCCCATCCCTTCCACGACCACCAGCACCTTGACCAGCATGGTCAGGTCCGGCTGTATCTTGAGGCGGTGGGTGGTGACCAGGTCGATGAACTCGAGAAGCATGCGCCCTACCTCGATCTCCTTGAGCGGGATGTCGAGGTAGCTGTCTATGAAGTCGGCCAGTCCCTTTCTCAGCGCGCTCAGGTTCAGGGTCTCGCTCACATCTCCGGTCCCGATGATGATCTGGACCAGTTCGTCCAGGTCCCTTTCCGTCATCGCAGCGAGCACGTCGGTCAGGTAGCTCTTCACAGCCGGATCGAGCCGTCCCATCATGCCGTAATCGAGCAGGCAGATCACGTTGCCCGGCAGGATCAGCACGTTGCCGGGGTGGGGGTCGGCGTGGAAGAAGCCGTGTTCCAGCACCATCTTCAGGAAGGCGACCGCGCCGCGCCGGGCGATCTCGCGCCGGTTCAGCCCGGCCGCCTCGATGGCCGGCAGGTCGCTCACCTTGATGCCGTCCACGTACTCGATGGTGAGCACCCCCTTTGCGGTCGCCTCCCAGTAGACCCGGGGGAAGTGGAGAGTGGCGTCCCCCTTGAAGTTGTCCCGGATCCTCTCGATGGCGTGCCCCTCGCGGGAGAGGTCCATCTCGCGCCTGATCGTGTAGGCGAATTCGCGCACCACGGCGACCGGATCGTAGATGTCGCTTCTCGCCATGTGGCGCTCCAGCAGCAGCGCCACCCCCATCAGGATGTCGATGTCCGTCTCCACCTGCTCGGTCACCCCCGGGCGGCGCACCTTCACCACCACGTCCTCGCCGCTGATGAGCCTGGCCCGGTGCACCTGGGCGATGGAAGCCGCGGCCATCGAATTCGGTTCCAGCAGCGCGAAGCGCGCCTTGATCGGTACCCCCAGCTCCCGCTCGATCTGCTCTTTGATCTCGTCAAACGGGATGCTGGGGACCGAGTCCTGCAGGTGGGTGAACTCCTCGATGAAGGGTGCGGGTATGATGTCGGGGCGGGTGGAGAGGAGCTGTCCCAGCTTGATGAAGGTGGGGCCGAGCTCCTCCATGGCGAGCCGGAGCCGCTGCGGCGCGGAGAGGTGCGCCACCTTGGACTCGGAGCGGCGCAGCACGCGGCGGGAGGCCGCAACCACCTGGGCCAGGTTCAGGTACTCCAGCAGATGGCCCAGCCCGTACCCAGCGAACACCGTGATGATCTGCCGGTAGCGCCTGATGCTCCTGACGTTGCGGTTCAACTGCATGAGTCTCAGCATTCAGTACCCGGCTCCTCATCCTTCATCTGCAGCGCCTCAAGGACCCTGACGCGACGCTCCAGCTGCTCGAAATCCTCGCGCGAGACCATCCCCATCCGGTCCAGTGCCCGCTTCACCTCGGTCTCCGCCATCTCGGTGGTGCGCTCCCGTCCGGCCCGGGCGATCTCCTGGATCCGGTCCAGGAACACCCTCCCCTCCTCCTCGCTCATCTTGTAGCGCGATTTCAATTCCTGCAGCATCTCCTCCCCCTTCTTCTGGGTCAGTGCGGCGGCGCCTAGCGCGGTGAGGACTGCCTTCTCAAAAAGTTCAAACATGGTTACACCTCCTGGTATGGGACTCGTGACAACTGGGTGAAAACTCCTCGCTCTACCAGTTAATGATATACGTGCGCCGGGCAATGTCAACGTCGGAGCTCCTTGACTTTACTTGGGTTCTGGCCGATACTCCGTGGTGGGTGCCACGGGGGCGGGGGTCGCATATGCAGAAGAAAAAGACGGTTACCATTAAAAACGTGGCACAGATCCTTTTGCAGCGGGGGCTGATTGACGCGACGCAGCTGCAGGAAGTCGTGGTGAGCGGCGAGGCGCAGGCGCAGCGCCTGGCGGGTGCCCAGCAGGCGGGATATTCCAGGCGTCTGACCCAGATCCCCGAGAAGGCTTCCCCTGCCGAGGTGATCGCATCGCTCAACCTGGAGGTCCCCGGCTCCGGCGGCAAGCTCCTCACCGAGGACGCCATAACCGAGGTGCTCGCGGCCGCGGTGGGGCTCCCCTACCTGAAGATCAACCCGCTCAAGCTCGACCTGGAGCTGGTGACGGCGCACATCTCGCGCCCCTTTGCCCTGAAGCACCTGATCGTGCCGGTCGATTTCTCGGCCGGGGTGGTCACCCTGGCCGTCGCCGACCCCTTCAACGACGAGGTGATCGAGGAGCTCAAGAGCGTCAAGAGGATGGAGTTTCGCCGGGTGCTCGCCTCCCGCAACGACATCCTGAAGATCCTCAGGGAATTTTTCGGGTTCCGCGCCTCGGTCCAGGCGGCGGAGAGCGAGGTGGGGAGTGCCGTCGACCTGGGCAACCTGGAGCAGTTCGTCCGCCTGAAGGTGGGGCACGAGATAGAGGGGACCGACCGCAACATCGTCTCCGCCGTCGAGTTCCTGCTGCAGTACGCCTTCGACCAGCGGGCGAGCGACATCCACATCGAGCCGAAAAGGGAGAAGTCGCTGGTCCGCCTGCGGGTGGACGGGGTGCTGCACAACGTGCACGCGGTCCCGAAGCAGCTGCACCCCCCGATGGTCTCCCGGATCAAGATGCTCTCCCGGATGGACCTGGCCGAGAAGAGGCGTCCGCAGGACGGCAGGATCAAGACCAGCCATCAGGGGAAGGAGATCGAGCTGCGCGTCTCCACGCTCCCGGTCGCCTTCGGCGAGAAGGTGGTGATCAGGATCTTCGACCCCGACGTGCTGATGCAGGAGCTGGACCAGATAGGCTTTTATCCGCGCGAGTACCAGCTCTACAGCTCCTTCATCCGCAGGCCGAACGGGATCATCCTGGTCACCGGGCCTACCGGCAGCGGCAAGACCACGACCCTCTACTCCTCGCTTCGGACCCTCTCCTCACCCGAGGTGAACATCGTCACCGTGGAGGACCCGATCGAGATGGTGATGGAGGAGTTCAACCAGGTGGGGGTGCAAAGCGGCATCGGGGTCACCTTCGACAAGGTGCTGAGGAACATCCTGCGCCAGGACCCCGACATCATCATGATCGGCGAGATCCGGGACCGAGAGACCGCAGAGAACGCGGTGCAGGCCGCCCTCACCGGGCACCTGGTGCTCTCGACGCTGCACACCAACGACGCCCCCTCCTCGATCACCAGGCTCCTCGACCTCGGGGTGCAGCCGTTTCTGATCTCCTCGACCGTGATCGGGATCATCGCCCAGCGGCTTTTGAGGAAGATCTGCCCCGCCTGCAAGAGGGACCGTGCGCTCTCAGCAGACGAGCTCGAGTACCTGGGGCTCAAGACCGCAGGGAGGGTCTCCTTCGGAGAGGGATGCGGGGAATGCAGGGGGACCGGCTACAAGGGGAGGACCGGGATCTTCGAGGTGCTCGACGTGAACGAGGGAGTCAAGGCGGTCATCTCCGAGCGGCTCGATCTGGCCAGTCTGCAGCAGGTCGCCAAGCGCGACGGCATGGTACTCCTGCGGGAGCTAGCGGTGAAAAAGATGCTGCAGGGAATCACCACCTACGAAGAGGTGATCGCAGTCACCGGTTAATTGAAGTCCATGAAGTCCACGGAGTCCACGGAGTCCACGGAGTCCATCAAGTCCATCAAGTCCATCAAGTCCATCAAGTCCATCAAGTCCATCAAGTCCATCAATCGAAGTGCTGCGCTTGCCCGCGTGTGGCAGGCGCCACACCAAAGGAGAGGCAAAAATGGAACCAACCTCAGAAAGCCATGAAACTGCGATCTTCGCCGGCGGCTGCTTCTGGTGCATGGAGCCTGTCTTCGACGCCACCCCCGGTGTCATCTCGGTCACCCCGGGCTATACCGGCGGCTCCACCAGCAACCCCAGCTACCAGGAGGTCTGCGCCGGGGAGAGCGGACACCTTGAGGCGGTCCGGGTGGTCTTCGACCCCGATCTGGTCAGCTACCGGACCCTGCTGGGCATCTTCTGGCGCAACATCGACCCCACCGCCAGGAACCGCCAGTTCTGCGACTTCGGCAGCCAGTACCAAAGCGCCATCTTCTACCTGGACCAGGAGCAGAAGAGGGCCGCCGAGGAGTCCCGGCAAGAGCTGGAACAGTCGCACGTGTTGGAACGCCCCGTAGCCACCGAGATCCGCCCCGCTGGCGAGTTCTACCCCGCCGAGGAATACCACCACAAATACTACCGCAAGAACCCCGAGCGTTACCGGGCCTACCACGAAGGGTGTGGCCGCAAGGGCCGTCTACAGGAACTTTGGGGCAGGTGATCACTCCGCTCAACGTTAACGACTCAAATACGGTTTCTCGCCGCGACCAGTGTGCTGAGGCTGACCGGCCAGATTCAAGGGCCGGTCTTGCCGATGGTTGGGAATTGGTAGCTCGGTCTCAATAACACACACAACTTACCAGCGTCCCGCCTGCCTTTCCTTATTCCGCTCTCCCATACTTCGTCAAGCTGCTTGTCACTTAGCCAGCTATCATTGCTACCTCGCTTCAACCGGTGCCCCATCCCATTACCCCAGAAAGCTACAAATGCTACCTACGTCCACGCTCACTATTTCACAACCACCCGATTGACGCGCACCGTCCCGGCTTGTATCTCGACCCTGCCGTTAATGGTGGTCTTGCTGGTGACGGCGCTGTACGACGCATTGTAACCGCCGTCCAGGGTAACGCCTATGTTCCTGCCGAACGTGACGTTTTCGGTCTGCAGCCCTTCCAGCAGTTTGATAACGGCGCTGTTCAATGTGGCAACATCATTGTACGCGCTCCGGATGCTGGAGAAGCCAGTTGCCCCCACTCTGGCCCGGGGCGCAGCGGTAAAGGTGGCGGTAACGCTCCGGTCCGCATCCAGTGTCACGGGACAGTTGCCGGTGCCGCTGCATGCCCCGCTCCAGCCACTGAAAACCGACGCCCCTCCCGAAGTAGCCAAAAGAGTGATGCTCCCGGTCAGGCCAGATGCGCCACAAGTTCCGGCTGTAAGCCAGACGGCGCCAGGGTTCGCTGTAGATCAGGCTCCAGCTGTCGCCGCTGTTCGTGCTCTTGTAAACCCCGCTCCATGTTCCTGCGTAGATGGTGGCCGGTGTGTGCGGATCGATGGCAAACGCATTGACTATTAAGTCGGTGTTGATCTGGTTCCAGTTGTTGCCGCTATCGGTACTCTTGTGTATCCCTCCCGCCCCTGCATAGATAGTGGCCGGCGTGGAGGGATCGATGGCTATGCTATAAATCCACGAGTAAATAAGACCGGTTTTGCTCCAGCTGCCCCCCCCCCGTCGCTGCTCTTGTAGAGACCGCCCCCGTCAGTCCCTGCATAGATGGTAGCCGGAGTTGTCGGGTCGATGGCAAGACACTTGATTTTGGTGTTGGCAAGGCCGGTGTTGATCTGACTCCAGCTCCCCCCGCCGTTCGTGCTCCTGAAGACACCGCCGCCATTGGTCCCCGCATAGATTACGGTGGGAGTCCCCGCAGCGATGGCAACGGCACGTACATCTAAGTTGCTCAGGCCGGTATTGATCTGAAACCAGCTCCCCCCACCCGTGGTGCTCTTGAAGATTCCGCTCCCCAAGGTCGCAGTGTAGATAGTGGCAGGTGCGGCGGGATCGACGGCTATCCCCTGGATGATCGTCCCCTTTAGCCCGTCATTGATACGCTCCCAGGAGGTACCGCCGTTTGTGCTCTTGTCGACCCCGTCATAGGTGCCGGCATAAATCGTCGCCGGCGCCCCCTGACTGATCGCCAGTGCGAGGATACTGGTGCTGGTCAGGCCGGTGTTCGCCTGGCTCCAGCTCTCCCCACCGTTCGTGCTCTTGTAGACACCTCCGCCAGTTGTCCCAGCGTAGATATTGGCCGGATTAACCGGATCGACAACAAGCGCCTTAATCTCGGCGCTCGTCAGCCCGGTGTTGATCTGACTCCAGCTTACCCCGCCGTTCGTGCTCTTGTAGACACCGTTGTAATAGGTCCCCGCATAGAGGGTTGCCGGAGTTTTGGGGTCTATTGCAAGGCGGTAGACTTGGCTGCCGACGTTATACCCACTCCAGTTGTTCCCGCTGTCAGTGCTCTTGCCAACACCTCCGCCAATTGCATCTGCGTAGATGACGCCGGGTTGGCTCGGGTCGATGACGATTGTGTAGAAACCGTAGCTCGACAGCCCAATACTGGTCCAATCGTTCCCGCCGTTGGTGCTCTTGAATAGGCCGGAACCGGTTCCCGCATAGATGGTGGCCGGAGTGTTCGGATCTATGGCAATGGTATAGACCGATAAAGGAGTGGCGATCTGGTCCCAGCTGAGCCCGCCATTGGTGCTTTTGCACAGGCCTTTGGCTCCGGCGACTGCATAGAGGGTAGCCGGGGTCTCGGGATCGATGGCAATGGCAGAAACGGAGGTATCCGTCAACCCGGTGGGGCTCCAGTTACTGCCGCCGTTGATGCTCTTGAAGACCCCGCCCCCTTCCGTGCCCGCATAAACGGTGGCCGGGGTGTTGGGATCGATGGCAAGCGCCATGACTTCCCCCCCGTAGGGGCCATTGCCCGTCCATTTGCTGATTGCAGCTGCCGCCGTCCCGGATGTCATGGCCAGACCGGAAAGCATCATCACACTCCACAGAATCAACCGACCAAGCCATAGGCATTTCTCTTTAACTGCACCGGTTCCTGTCATTTTCCCTCCTGAACCCAATTGTAAGAGACTAATCCAGGTGTCGAAGATATTGAAGATGGGTATGAATCAACACGGCCTGTTGCGCAAATGCTGCCTGAGCCAAGGGCACCCACTAGATTCTGCGGATGAACCATTGCTTCAATTCCCCTCGGGGTGCTCCGGCGACTTCGGCTTCGGCGGTTGCGGCTGCCCCACAGTTCCCTCAGAACTCAGATTTCTCTATGTAACTTCGTGTAACTCTGTGGTTAGGCTTTCCTCTGTTGTCCTCCGGTGTCCCCCTCCGCGTACTCCGTGGCGATGCTGTTGATCTTCGCCTTCTGCCTATTTCAGGCCAACGACTAAGAGTATATGCGGCGCGAAGCCGCCGCGTAAACTTGTGTTGAACTAAGCAGACCTTGGCCCCGCGGTCTACTTTCGATATTTTCCTCGAATTTGCTTTCTTGGGGATTGGATAATACGAGCTTGATGAAAGCATTTCAATAGTGATTATCGGATGTGAGGTCTTTTCTGGCAGTTTAGGCTCCTTTGTGCCCTTTGGTCTGAGCATGGAACTACCCTTTACCCGGGACTTGGACATGAGGGTTGTGTTCCAGGGTGCGGGTCCAGGTGGTACAGCACGGCCAGTATTCCCAGCTTACCGCAGTCTCCTCATGTATATGCACCATTGCCGTCCTGTCCCATTTTGGAGGGACCAAATGCAAAACTGCCGTCTTGTACGCAATTTTGGAGTTATCAAATGCAAAACTGTCGCCCTTGTGCGCAATTTTGGATCGACCAAATGCAGCAATGCCGTCTTGTATGCAGTTTTGGCGCTACCAAATGCAAAACTGCCGCCTTGTACGCAGTTTTGGAGCTACCAAATGCAAAACTGCCGCCTTGTACGCAATTCTGGAGCGACCAAATGCAGCAATGCCGTCTTGTGCTAGATTGGGGAGCTACCAAGTGCAAAACTGCCCTCTGCTATGCAATTTAGGAGCGATCGAAGGCAAAACTGCACTCTTGAGGTTTGATTTCGGCCTTACTCGGCAGCAGTCCGGCAGCTTAAGCGGATAGACAGATGGGATGGGGTATTTCGAAAGGGGAGTCTAGCGGAGTATTTTCGCTATAAACTGCCCCGGCAATGACGGGACCGCGCGCGAGGTCTCGATGTTGCCGGGGCTCTGGGAAACAGCCACGCTGGGAAGCGGAAGATTGGAAGGATCACGTCACCATTAGCGTGATCGTGTGTGACCACGGTCCCACAGCGTTGTCCCTTCCGATGATCCTGCAGCGGAAGGAGTATTCCTTTCCGGATTGGAAGCCGTGCATGTCCATCTTGGAACAGTCTCCGAAGCTTGCCTTGTGGTACCACCCTTCATCTATCCTGGGATCGCTTTCCGTGACCCATACTTCGAAGGTATAGCGCCGCCGCTCGCGGGAGCAGCAGGCTCTCACGGCTCCTTTTTGATCCAAATTGGCGACGCTTAAATCGGGAGATTGCAGCTCGGTCGAAGCATTGGCCAAGCCGGTACGCCGCGATTTGGTGCTCACTCCCATTCCCTCCAGCAGGTCGCGGTTATCCTGTTCGGTGGCGCAGGCGTAGTTCACGATCCTTTGCCAGGTGGCACCCGCTTCATCGCTGGCAGCGATGCGCAACGCAATCGCCCGGCGGTCGAAGTGAATGGCGTCTTGAAACGCCGACTGGTAGCTGTCTATCCTCTGCTTGAACATCGCGGGAGTGGCCACCGTCGCTGGCCAGTCTTTCAGAAAGGGACCGGATTCCGCCAGAGCCTTGTAGGCGATTGCCAACCGGGCCAGGCGGTCCGTATCCTTCCCGTAAAAAGGTACCGTGGGAGAAGCCATGTGACCTCCTTTTCCTGCAAGATGGGGAACTGCCGTGCTCGTCGCGCGCGAAAGACGTTTAAGGCTACACTGAGACGTTGCCGCTGGCAAGGGGGATGGTTGGATTATTTTAATAATAGTTGGGCCGCGTGTGGATTTTGAGCTCCCTTGATGGGAGAGGGTTGGGNNAGGGGAGGGAGTTTTTCCAGCGGAAGATTCTCGGTTCTGAGGAACTTCAAAGGCAAATCCCCCCTGTCCCCCCTTTGTCAAAGGGGGGGATCTGGTAGGGAAAGTTCCTCTCCAATAAAACGTGCCTCAGGCGGGTTGGGGGCTTCTGATAACGCCTGTTTCCCCGCTCCGGTCCGCTTTACATTTTCCCTTCTCAAACTACAATCATTACGTGAGCGCTGACGTTACTCTAATGAACGGATGAAATGACCTGCCTGGTGGCGACATGATCTATCTCGTGGAAAGACTCGGTGCCTGGACCCTCGCCAGTCTGGAGGAGATGGGGAGGATGCTCAATTTCATCCTCTATGCCATCTACACCTGCGTCAGATCGCCGGGGCACCCGCGGCACATCCTGAAGCAGATCAGCTTCATCGGCGCCAGATCGAGCTTTGTCGTGATACTCACCGCCGGATTCACCGGCATGGTGCTCGCCCTGCAGGGGTATTACACGCTCACCAAGTTCGGCTCGGAGGGGATGCTCGGGGTCGCGGTCTCGCTCTCCCTGATCCGGGAACTGGGGCCGGTCCTCTCGGCGCTGATGGTGACCGGGCGCGCCGGAAGCGCCATCAGCGCCGAGATCGGCATCATGCGCATCACGGAACAGATCGACGCGCTGGAGACCATGGCGCTGGAACCTTTCAAGTACCTGGTCTGCCCGAAGCTGATCGCGTCGGTCCTGGCGCTGCCGCTGCTTTGCGCGATGTTCGACGTGGTCGGGATCTGGGGCGGCTACCTGGTCGGGGTGAAGCTCCTGGGGGTCAACCCGGGGGCCTATTTCGGGGAGATGGAGAAGGGCGTGGCGTGGAAGGATGTCTACTCCGGCATGATCAAGTCGGTAAGCTTCGGGGTGATCATCGCCTGGATCTGCTGCTACAAGGGTTACTACGCGGGACACGGCGCCGAAGGGGTCTCCCGCGCGACCACGACGGCTGTCGTCACCTCCAGCGTGCTGATTCTGGTCTGGGACTACTTCATAACCTCGGTGCTACTGTGATGCCGCCATGATAGAACTTAAAGGGGTGAGAAAATCGTTCGGGAGCCAGGTCGTGCTGAACGGGGTGAACCTTGAGATCCCCACCGGCCAGATCACCGCCATCATCGGCCCCTCGGGCGAGGGGAAGAGCGTGCTCCTGAAGCACATGATCGGACTGCTGCGCCCGGACCGGGGGCAGGTGTTCGTGGACGGGGAGGACATCTCCCTCCTGGGGAGGGGCGCCCTGAACCGGGTGCGCGAGAAGTTCGGCATGCTGTTCCAAAACGCGGCGCTCTTCGACTCCCTCACCGTCTTCGAGAACGTCGCCTTCCCGCTGCAGGAAAAGACCAAGCTCTCGGATGACGAGATCGCACGGCGGGTGCGGGACGCCCTGTTGCATGTGGGGCTCGCCGGCGTCGATGCCAAGTACCCGGACCAGCTCTCCGGCGGCATGAAGAAGCGGGTCGGGCTGGCCCGGGCGCTCCTGATGGATCCGAGGATCATCCTGTTCGACGAACCGACCACCGGTCTCGACCCGGTCATCTGCCGCGCCATCCACCAGATGATCAAGGAGACCCACGCCAGGTTCGGTTACACGGCGGTCGTGGTATCACACGAGATTCCGGAGATCTTCGACATCGCGGACCGGGTCGCGGTCTTGTACCGCGGCAGCATCATAGAGGCCGGAACTCCGCAGGAGATCCAGTCCTCGGGGGATCCGATGGTGCGGCAGTTCATCAGCGGGAGCCTGGAGGGGCCGATACATCTGATCTGAAAACAGCAAACCTGAAGCGACACGGGTGCGGAAATGACAAGAGAGAGCATAAACATAAGCGTGGGGATCTTCGTGCTGATCGGCATACTCTGCCTTGGGTACCTCTCGATAAAGCTCGGCAAGCTGGAGCTCTTCGGAGGGGACCATTACCGCGTCAGCGCCGATTTCGATTCGGTGGCGGGGCTCAAGAGCGGAGCTTCCGTGGAGATCGCCGGCGTCGAGGTCGGCCGGGTGGACGGCATCAGCCTCGACCCGAACCAGACCGGGAGGGCGCGGGTGCATCTCAAGATGCGCCGCGGGGTAAAGCTGCAGGAGGACATCATCGCCTCGGTGCGCACCAGGGGGATCATCGGAGACAAGTACGTCCTGCTGAAGCCCGGGGGCTCCGATACGGTGATCGGTGCAGGCGGCAGCATAAGGGAGACCGAGTCCGCGGTCGACCTGGAGGAGCTGTTCAGCAAGTTCGTTCACGGCCAGCTCGATTGAGGCAGTTGCTGAAGATTGGCGCATCGGATGGAGTTAAGAAGCCGGCGAAGGAGGGAGAAGTCATGAAATCGTTATCAGACCTGATGAAAGTATCGACTCTGGGGGCGTTGGTTTTGACCGCAAGCCTGCTGGTCGCGGCCGCGCCGGTACCGGCTGCAGCGGAGACGCTGAGCCTCCAGGAGTGCATCTCGCGCGCGCTGGCCAACGCTCCGGAACTCGGGGAGGCACAGGCGGATATCGCGCTCTCCACCGCCAAACTCTCCGAGGCAAAGGGGTACCGCTATCCGCAGGTGGATTTCATGGGTCTCACCGGCCCGGTCCCGAGGGCCAGGGGGAATCAGGTGAGCTCCCCGGACGAGATCAATTCCACCGATCACTGGACCTGGTTCGAGCGCGGCGACGCCACCTTGGTCCAGCCGATCTACACCTTCGGCAAGATCTCGCACTCGATGGCGGCCGCGAAGCACGGAATCGAAGTGGAGAAGGCGCGCAAGGAGCAAAGACGGAACGAGATCGTCCTCAAGGTGAAGGAGTATTACTACGGCGTTCTGCTCGCCCGCGAGCTGAAGCAGCTCCTGGGCGAGGTGCGCGACGACCTGGGCCGGGCGCGTGATACGGCGAACAAGCTCCTGGAGCAGAGCTCTGCCAACGTGGAGGAGGCGGACATCTACAAGCTGGACGCCTTCAGCGGGGAGGTCCGCAAGTATCTAGCCGAGGCGACCAAGGGGGAGACCCTGGCGCTTGCCGCGCTGAAGTCGAAGCTCGCTCTGCCACGCGAAACGCCGCTGGAGCTCACCGATGCGAGGCTTCTCAGGGTGGGCGATCCCATCGGGGAGCTGAACGGGTACCTGGCGCGGGCCAAAGAGAGCCGGCCCGAGTTCAGGCAGGTGAGCGAGGGGCTGCAGGCGCGCAAGGAACTGGTGGCGGCGGCAAGGGCGGCCCGCTATCCCGACATCTTCCTGGGCGGCAGGCTTTCGGTGGCGCACTCGGAGGGACGCGACAAGGTAACCAACCCCTGGGTCCCCGACGAGTTCAACCACTTCTGGGGCGGGGTGGCGCTCGGCATCAAGTGGAAGCTCGATTTCGGCATCAGCTCCGCCAAGGTCGCGCAGGAGCAGGCCCAGTACGACAGGCTCATTTCAACCAGGTACTTCGCCGAGGAAAACATCCCGCTGCAGATTACCAAGTACTATGACGAGGGGGTGGAGGCCGCAACCAGCATGGAGGCGACCAAGGGGGGGTATGAGAGCTCCAAGAAATGGGCCGTGACCGCTATCGCCAACTTCGACTTCGGAGTCGGTCCCGCCAAGGAGATCTTCGATTCCCTGCAGCAGTATGCCAAGATGCGGGCCGCCTACTTCCAGTCGGTTTACAACTACAACCTGGCCCTGGCGAACCTGAGCTACGCCACCGGAGAGGAACCTATGTAAATCGGGGCTAGGGGCTGGGGACTAGGGGCTAGCAACTGCGGGAAGACACGGACTGTGTACTGAAAAGGGCTAACGGCAATAGGTGTAAATTCCCTTTGCTGTTAGCCCCTTATCTTTTAGCCTAGCCCCTAGCCCCTAGCCCCTAGCCCCTAGCGACAGACAGGAGAGTCCCGTGACCAGCCCCTATCCCCGCGACCTGATCGGTTACGCCGGCCAGCCGCCCCACCCGCACTGGCCGGGCGAGGCGCGCATCGCCCTGTCCTTCGTGCTCAACTACGAGGAAGGCGGCGAGCGCTGCATCCTCCACGGCGACCAGGAATCCGAGGCCTTCCTCTCCGAGATGGTCGCCGCCCAGCCGCTGCCGGGCGTGCGCAACCTGTGCATGGAGTCGCTCTACGAATACGGCAGCCGCGCCGG
>DNRQ01000116.1:6987-7657 GCA_003499925.1 Geobacter sp. | reverse complement strand
GCAGGCGCTGGTTACGGTGCTGGTTTTCTGCCTGGTTCGCGACCGTCCGCCGCGACCGTCCGCCGATGCCGGCGAAGAGACGGCCCATGCGCCGGCCGGCATGGTGGATGCCTGGAAGCAGATCCTTTCAAACGGCGATTTTTGGCTTCTCAGTGCGGTCGCCTTCGCCTGGTACGGCAANNGTACCTGATGGAAGTGCTGAAGCTGAGCCGTGCCGAGACCGGCGCCATGCTGATGTACACCTCGCTCGGATTCATCGCGGGGAGCCTGGTGATCGACAGCATCGCCAGAAAGCTGGTGCACTCGTACAAGAAGACCTTGCTGGGAGGGCAGCTGCTCCTGTTGCTTCTGATGACGACCTTCCTGGGTGTTGCCGAGATTATGCCGCGTTCGCTGCTGGCAGCGCTCTTTTTCGTCCTCGGCTTCGCCGTTTCCAGCGGGGTGATGATCTACNNTTTCTTCGTGCTGATGGGAGCCGCATCGATGCAGCAGGTGATGGGGGTTATCATCGGTTCGTTCGTGAAGATGACTCCGGAAGTGCCGGCGCAGGCATACCACGCCGCATTTGCGTTTCCGTTTGCAGCACTGGCCATCGCCACCGCAGTTTTCTTTTTCGCCAAGGATTATTGGGAGAGGTAGAGGCAGGTAGAGGCAGGTAAAGGTAAAGGTA
>DNRQ01000116.1:3795-6934 GCA_003499925.1 Geobacter sp. | reverse complement strand
AGGTAAAGGTAAAGGTAAAGGCAGGAGGCAGGAGGCAGGAGGCAGGAGGCAGGAGGCAGCCCGTAGGTCGGGTTGGCGTAGCGTAACCCGACACCTCCTCCGGCCATATCAATCGGACGTCGGGTTACGCCCTGCGGGCTAACCCGACCTGCAGTTTCTTGGAATCAAACTCTCCCCCCTTTGGAAAAGGGGGGCTGGGGGGATTTGGCGACCCTGGCCCGGGTGCAAAAGGGCGCTTCCTTATGCCAATCCCTCTACTGCGGCACGAAACGCTTGCAGGGTCTTGGACCTCTTCAGTTGCTTCAGCTCCTTTTCCAGTTCCATGTCCTCGACGTTGGAAACGATCCCCTTGATCTTGCCGAGTACCTGTGCGTCCCCGCAGAAAAGGTCGCAGTAACGCGGCAGCAGATCGGATAGATAACGGTGCAGCATTGCTTGCCTCTCCCGGCACTCCGGATCGGCGGCGGCCTGACCGCGCAGTCTCTGGAAAAGCATCGGATCGCCTATGGCTCCCCTGCCGAGCATCAGGCCGGCGGCACCGGTCTCTTTCAGGACGCGCAGACCGCCGGCGCTACTCCTGATGTCGCCGTTGGCGATGACGGGGATGCCGGTCCGTTTTACCACCTCGGCGGTGACCGCGTGATCTGCATGGCCGCTATAGGCCTGACGTACCGTGCGTGGATGAAGCACCAGGAAGTCCACATCCGCCGTCTCGAACAGGGGAAGCAGTGAGAAGATCTCTTGCGGCTCCTCATACCCTGCGCGCAGTTTCACCGAAAAGGTCCCGTCAATCGCCTCGCGCAGCGCAGGAATGATCTCTTCCAGCAGATCCGGGCGCTTCAGCATGGCGCCTCCGGTAAGCCCGCTGGTCATCCGACCGTAGGGACACCCCATATTCAGATTGATATGCACGGCTCCGGCATCCTGTGCGGCTTGAGCGGCAGAAACAAGGGAATCCCGGCCGTGACCGATCAGCTGCACGACCAGCGGCACGCCGTCTTCGGACGGGCTGATCTCTCGCAGATCGCCCGGAGCAAGACGCTTTTTCGCCGCAACGGGATTCACCCGCATGAATTCGGTAAAAACGACGTCGGGACGGACCCATTCGATGAGAAGCGAGCGTAGCGCGCGGTTGGTGAGTCCCTGCATCGGCGCCAGCATGAGCGGCGTCTCTCCGGGAAGCCAGGGGAGTTTCCTGTCCCGGGCCATTGGGGCTTTCATTCTGAGTGCCTCCGTATTTCTTTCGCTGAAACTGGTCATTCCTGAGCTGGTCATACAGAAGGTTTCAGAGCGTCTGTTGCGGATTTTGGAGAGTGGGAGGGGTCGCGAGGACCCCCTCCCATGATGAGGCTTTCGTTCCGGCTCAAAGCGGAGTACTAGCGGATTTCGAGCAGTTCGATCTCGTAGGTGATGTCCTGGCCTGCCAGCGGGTGGTTCGCGTCGACGGTGATGGTTTCATCGGTTACCTCGACCACGGTCACCTCGACCGGCTCGTCGTCATCGCCGGTCAGCTCCAGCTCCATGCCGATTTCCGGAACGATATCGCCGGTCAGTTGGTCACGGCTGATGGAGAAGACCTCTTCCTCGTCGTACTCGCCGAAGGCATCTTCTGCCGGAATGGTAACCGTCTTTTTCTCGCCCGGGGCCATCCCGACCAGCGCTTCCTCGACCTGGGGGAAGAAGTCCTCAGCGCCTATGGTAAGCTCCATCGGGCCGGTCTCGCAGCCGCAGCCGTCATCGTCACAGCCTTCGTCGTCGCAGCCGCATTCGGCGTCGTCGTCACAGCAGCCGGTCTCTTTGATGGTGGTATCGAAAACGGAGCCGTCCTCTAATGTGCCGGTGTAATTGATGATTACCTTGTCGCCCTGTTTCGCAGTTGCCATTTCGATATTTCCTTATCTTATAGTTTGAATTTTTAGCCAAGGCTATTTGCTGAATGGTACGTGCGACCGTGCCCGGTAGTCCAGCAAAATCGACGTGCTGCGCCAATTTTTTTCCGCAGCTTCGCCCCGAGCGGCTCACGGCCTGGTGGATTAAACGGCTGCAAAGGGTGGAAAAACGGGAGGTGCAGCCGGAATAAAGTCGCATGCGGGCCGGATTTCTGGCGGCGGCGACCGGCACCCCCTTTACAGCTGCTTTAGCATTGAGGACAATCTATAATAGAACCATCAGAGGAGGACCGGGCCATGGAAAGAAAAGAGAAGAAGGTGACGGTGGAGGAGTGGAGCTCGCGTTTTCGCGCCTTGGGCTTGGACGATAATATGATGGGGCACTGGCATACGCTTTTTGAGCGGGAGAACCCGTCGGGACACCAGAGCTTCCTGGAGTGGCTTGGCCTTCCCGAAGAGCGGATAGCAGAGGTCCGCGCGAAATCGGAAGAATCGAAGAAGTGAGGCAGATCGGGCTGATTTCGTCCCCTGCGTAAAATAGAAGGGAGCACGGATATCTCCGCGCTCCCTTTCCCGGTGCCGGACCGGGCAGGCGTAGGTTGGGTCCGGTCTGAAGCTAGCGCGCTCTTTTTTTAGGACTCAATGAGGCGCCGCTCTCAGCCAAGGTACCGGATTGCCCCTTCATCAGCCTCTTGGCCGCGAAGTTGTAGCACTGCAGATAGNNGATGTCGCTGTATCTCTTCTTCTTCGAGAAGATCTTGACATCCTCTTTGCTCAGGGTCGTCCCGGCCAGGTAGAGATCCCGGTCCGCCTCGTTTGCCGCAAATTTCTTGATCGGGTAAAAGAGGAGGAGCTGGAAGAACGACGCCGCGATCACCCCGTACATGAAGTTGTTGGCCCTGCCCAGTAATCGGAGTTTCTCCTGGAAACTGACAGCCATATAGACGAGCATCGCCACCAGGCCGAACTGCACCACGGCGAAAATCTTGATTGTTCTACTGATCTTCTTGAAAACCAAAGTACTCGGCATGCAGTTCTCCTCTGAAGGGGTTGGCCATTGCCGCCGTCTAGCGACAGCCGTTACCATAGCAAATAAAATAATGTTATACAATATAAAGAAGCCTCGCCGTTCCGGGACAAGGGGCATGGCCCGGCCGGGCAAGCAGGCCAAACCCTCGCCCGCCGTTCTTTTTTCTGACTGGTGCTGATCTTCCGCAAACTCCCAAAAGCCCCCCCTCCCCCTTGATGGG
>DNRQ01000116.1:0-3666 GCA_003499925.1 Geobacter sp. | reverse complement strand
GCTAATCGGGTAACTTAATGGCCGTGCCCCCCGCCCCTCCCCATCAAGGGAGGGGAGAAAACCTGGCGGAAGATCCGCGCAAATCAGGTTCTTTTTTGCATTGATCGCCGGCATGGAATCGAGTACCTTGCGCTATACAAAAGTAGAGCAACGAGTTGACAATCTCCCGCTGTCCACATATTCGAGTCCGAAAAGGAGTTCTGCACATGGATGTGATACTCAACGGCATCGAGCTGCGGGTACTCGGCTCCCTGATCGAGAAAGAGCTGACCACGCCCGAGTACTATCCGCTTTCCCTGAACGCCCTGGTGAACGCCTGCAATCAGAAGTCGAACCGCGACCCGGTGCTGAACCTGGACGAGTCCGAGGTGACCCGGGCGCTCGACTCTCTCCGCTTCAAGCAGTTCGCCCTGCTTTCGGGGATGGGAGGACGCGTGGCGAAGTACCGCCATGCACTGGTTGAGAAATTCCGTTTCTCTCCGGCCGAGCTGGCGCTGCTCTGTGAGCTCATGGTCCGGGGGGCGCAGACCGTCGGCGAGTTGAGGACCCGGGCCGAGAGGATGCACCAGTTCGGCGACCTCTCCGAAGTCGAGGCTGTGCTGGAGGAGCTGATGCAGCGCACACCGCCTGTGGTCGCCAAGCTTCCGCGCCAGCCGGGCCGCAAGGAACCGCGCTACTGCAACCTTTTCGCGGGCGAGCCGGATCTGGCGGCGGTTGAAGGCGCAGCTACGCCGGAGCTCCCGCGGCTCCGCAGCTCTGCGGAGGGCGAGAAGATAGCCAAGCTGGAAGAGGAGCTGTCAGAACTCCGTCAAGAGGTGTCACTGCTTCGTCAAATGCTGGCCGAGTTCAGGAAGTCGTTCGAGTAGGGTCAGGTTTCTGGAGGATGTATATGACAGTTTCAAAAGAAGAGCTTGCCGCAAAGGTCGATGTCGCCGATTGGCAGATGCTCCGGGCCCATCTGGAAAGGGGAGGGTTGATCTTCGTCGACGGCATGCTCGATCTTGTCGAGGTCGGCGTCGGGGTCGCGGCGGATGACGTGAAGTCCATCGAGCGCTGGATCGTCTCGGGGCTGATAGGAAAGCCGGCGGCGCCGCAGATAGAACAGTGGGACGCGGAACAGGGGAAGCGTTTTCTCTGCCTCATCGTCTCTCCATACGTGCTGATCCAGGAAGAGTCGCCCGGGAAGGGGTGACAAAAGGGGGGTTCATGGAAAAGGAGAATGCGGTCGCCGTATCCTGCTCGCGCTGCAGCGCCGTCTGGCAAAAAACCGGCACGACCAACTGCTGGAGCGGCAACCCGGAGACTGCTCCGCCCAGGCCCGGCAACTGTCCGGCCGACGGTTATGCCGGGGTGATCGAGGAGGCGGCAGGGTTGCTGAAGGGGGAGAGCGAGGACGCCAGGATCGCCTTGGTCGCGGCGCGGGTCGAGGGGCTCTGCTACCAGCCCATACCCGGCAGCGACGCGGTCAACGCGCGCTGGACACGGGTCGAGGACACCATCGCCCTGGCCAGGCTCATGGGTTACCAAAAGATCGGCATCGCGACCTGCATCGGGCTATTGGAGGAGTGTGAGAGGCTGGTCGCCATCCTGAAAGCCCAGGGTTTCACCCCGCTGAGCGTCTGCTGCAAGGCCGGCAGCATCGACAAAAAGGAACTCGGGCTAAAGGAAGAGGACAAGGTGCGCCCGGGGACCTTCGAGCCGGCGTGCAATCCCATTGCCCAGGCGCAGATCTGCAACGCCCTGGAAACCGACATGAACATCATCGTCGGCCTGTGCGTCGGCCACGACATGCTGTTCAACAAGCACTCGAAGGCGCCGGTGACGACGCTGGTGGTCAAGGACCGGGTTACCGGTCACAACCCCGCCGCTGTTCTTTACGGTCAAAACTTCTACTACAAGAGGCTGCAAAAGGGTCCCATGGTGGTCGAATAACCGCAAAGTCATTTATTTGAACGGAACCTCTCCCGGCTCCGGCTCGGCAACCTTTGCCCGCTGATCTTTCTTTGGATCGGCGGGCTTTTTTGCGTCCGATTGACAGCTTTTATCCGTAAGCCCGCGGCTGGTGACGGTATTTTGACTGGGCGGCACGATCCCCGGTCCGTTTTCCGTATCGTACCCGACCCTGCTGCTACGGCGGGGGGTGAATTCTAATAATTCGCGGAGCAGGAATTTTTTTTTGACCGCGTTTCCGATCCTGCTTGATCCTGGAAAAGCCGGCCATGGGAGGTGCGGAGTCCTCGGCGAACCTAATGAAATACAAGGGAAATAAATCTAGGGGCCAGAGGGGTGAGGAGGCGGAAAAAACCAGGACAGAAATCGGTTCCCCTTGAAATCATTGGAAAAAACAAATTAGTGCGGCACGCAAGGTGTAAAGGAGGCAGGTATCGGCCGCCGCAGAAAACCGGCAAGAACGCCGGAACAAACCAGAAAGGGGAAAACACCATGGCAACCAGCGAAATTTCTTTAACCGCAGGAATGAGAACCAACCTTCTTAACCTGCAGAACACGAGCCAGCTTCTGAACAGAACACAGCAGAGGCTCTCGTCCGGCAAGCAGGTCAACAGCGCACTGGACAATCCGACCAACTTCTTCGCAGCGCAGAACGCCACCCAGCGCGCCAGCGACCTTGCTGACCGCAAGGACGGCATGTCTGAGGCAGTCCAGACGGTCAGTGCCACCAACGCCGGTATCTCTGCTATCACCGGTCTCATCAACGCAGCAAAAGGTGTCGCACAATCCGCCCTCTCCACCAGCGACACCAACGTGCAGTCCAAGCTTGCAGCCCAGTACGATACCATCCGGTCCCAGATCGACAACATCTCTTCTGACTCGGGCTACCGCGGCTTGAACCTGCTCAGCTCCACGAACACCCTGACCGTCAACTTCAACGAAGGCGCCACCTCGAAGCTGCAGGTAGTAGGCTTCCTCGGCAACTCCACGGGCCTCAGCCTCTCGGCCGCCGGTGGCAGCTGGCAGGCGACTTCCAGCATCACTTCGGATGCAGCCAAGATGGATACGGCAATTTCGACGCTGCGGTCAAACACCCAGACCCTGGCCGCGAACCTGAACATCATCACCACGCGCCAGAGTTTCACCGACGACATGATCAACACGCTGCAAACGGGTGCGGACAACCTCACCCTTGCCGACATGAACCAGGAAGGCGCCAACATGCTGATGTTGCAGACTCGTCAGACATTAGGTACCACATCGCTGTCCATGTCTTCGCAGGCAGCCCAGTCCGTCCTCAAGCTGTTCTAACCAACAACCGTCGATCTGGAGGGGCCCTCCCCTCCAGATCGACGCCTTAAGGCGGCAGCGTCATCGCCTGCGAAGCGTCAGAGATTCCTAGGCATGAGAAAGCGTCTGACGGTTTTTTGACAGCGAGCGGGTCCGCCCGGCAACATCCCCCCCTTCTTTCCGCAGCACTCCCCTTATTTTGCAGCATTACCCAGTCGCAACCCCGCACCTGCAGGGGCTGCTTCGGTAACTCTGGTAGGTCGGGTCAGCTGTCTCATCGCGTAACCCGACAGTGCAGTGTTGCCGCTCACGATACAACCGCTCACCGCAAATGCCAGGGTTAATGCCTGCCTCGAACCTGGAAAGGGGGGCGGGGGGTCTTTCTCAAGGTGCCAGGGGCGAACCTGATTAGTGCTGATCTTCCGC
>DNRQ01000117.1 GCA_003499925.1 Geobacter sp. | reverse complement strand
TGGTCGTCGTGGAAGACCGGGATCTTCATGGTCCTCTTCAGGGTCTCCTCGATGTAGAAGCACTCCGGCGCCTTGATGTCCTCCAGGTTGATGCCGCCGAAGGTCGGCTCCATGAGCTGGCAGCATTTGATGATCTCGTCGGGATCCTCGGTGTCGAGTTCGATGTCGAAGACGTCGATGTCGGCGAAACGCTTGAAGAGGACACCCTTACCCTCCATGACAGGCTTGCCGGCCAGCGCGCCCAGGTTCCCCAGGCCGAGCACCGCCGTGCCGTTGGAGACCACCGCCACCAGGTTCCCCTTGGCGGTGTAGTGGTAGGCATCCTTGGGGTTTTTCTGGATCGCCAGGCAGGGTTCCGCCACCCCCGGAGAGTAGGCGAGCGACAGGTCGGCTGCCGTCTGGCACGGTTTGGTGGAGATGACTTCTATTTTCCCTTTGCGTCCCATCGAATGATAATCGAGGGCATCCATTTTCTTGCTCATACGCTGTTTTCTCCCTGTGAGTTTGTTGTTGCTAAATCTATTTCTCGTTAGGCGTGGCTCCCGAAGAGGAGCACGAGTCGTTCAGATCATCTCACCACTACCGCCAGCACCTTCACTTCGTCGCAGACGGAGAGGAGGCGGTGTTTCAGGTTGGAATCGAAATAGACGCAGTCCCCTTCCTCCAGCACGATCCGCTGATCGTCCAGCAACAGTTCCGCCTTCCCTTTCATGATGAAGAGGAACTCCTCGCCGTTGTGGCTGTAGGTGCTCGTGTTTGTCACCTGCTCGTTCAGGGTGAGGAGGAATGGATCCATCTTTTTGTTTTTCTTGCGGACGGAGAGTGATTCGAAGAAATAGCCATGCCGGCTGCCGTCCTCGGAAATAACCCTCGGCATGACGGTGCGCTCGCTGCACCTGAGCACCTCGAAAGGGGATTCTTCTTCCTCTTCAGCAAAAAAATGGCCGATACGGACGTCGAAAAAATTGGCGATCTTGGCAAGGGTGGCGATTGGGGGGGAAATGTTGTTGTTTTCAATCTGAGACAGAAGCGAGGTTGAAAACCCCGTTTCATTGGCAACATCCTGCAGAGTCAGTTTTTTCGCGCTGCGGAGCTCCCTGATCTTGGCTCCTATGTTGTATTCTGGCACGATAACCTCCGTAAATCAGTTCCTTACCGGCATCGAATCCTGTCCCTCGCCGGTGTAAACGCCATGATAGAATCGGGTTTCTGCAGCTTTTTTAGTTAGACTAAAGTATTTCATTTTGGTTAAAAAGCCAACAAAAATATTCACTTTGAGTAAAGTATTTTATTTACAGTAAAAATGGCGGGATTAATACTTAATTGAATATGTTTTGAAAAAGGAAATGCGGAAGCTCTGCGAGGAATTCGGAAAAAAAGGGAACGCCACCGATCAGGGTGGCGCCGTGCCGGCCAGGTCGGCCATGCCCGTCTTGATCAGCCTTTCGACGGTCTCCTCGATGACGATGTCGGGGTGATATTTATCTACGAGTTGGGGCATCGGTACCTTCAGGTCCCAGCACTGCCAGTAATATCTCGAGACCTGCATGCTTTCCGAGACGAAGGGGACCAGCGCGTTGAAATACGAATCCCGGAAAATGAGCGCTCGTGGCAGCCGTGGGTTGTCCTGCGACATGGTGAAGGGGTCTCGTAGATACTGGTTGAACTCGACCTTTTGGGCCCGGAACGGCCGGAGCGGTTCCAGGACCACCATTTCGTCCGGGATCAGTTCGGCTCCCCCCATCATCTCCATCAAGTCACCGCCTGACCTCCCTTTTCTGGAGACGTTGAAATCGCTCTGCGTCAGTGTCCGCATGCCGGGAAACCAGCGGGACAACGGCCTGCAGATCTCCTGGTAGGCAAGGAATGCGCCGTAATCGTTCCAATGGGAATCGGTCTTGTAGTAAAGCGGCATGGTCGACTTGCCGTTGGACAAGGCTTGTCTGAGGTCGACAATCTCGACGCTGGTATGCTCTTTCATGTAGTCGATGAAGTCATCGAGTCCGGATCTGCTCCTGACGCGGCTCAATGCCTCCGGCATGAACTCGCCGTACATGCTGCTTTTGTTCGGGGCCACCACAAAAAGGTATTTGATCCCCCGCTGTTCGAGCCAGTGTCGCTTCAACTCAAGGGTAATGGCCCACCTTTTCAGTAGCGCCTCTTCATAGTTGGTTATGCCCCGGTAGTCGGCAACCTCCTCCCCGCCCGTATAAAAGAGCCATCCTTCCTTGCCGATCAATACCTGGTGCGAAGGGGAAACCTTCAGCAGTCTGTTCTGTAACAGGAAGTTCAAGCGAATCAGCGCGTTGCGAAAGCCGAAATGGTCGTTACAGAAGCGGTCCCAACCTTTGGGAAGCTCCTGCAGGGCCGAAACGTCGAGCGAGCATGCGGGAGGCTCCGCCAGGTCCCGGTTTTCGTTTAAATGCTGGAAGGGGTCGAGTTTCCAGATCATGTCGGCGGCGGGGGCGGCGCTGATGAAAAGGAAACACGACACCAGGAATATCTTCGCGATCTTATCGGTTCTCATGGGGACTCAGAATTGCTGGTAGATGAACGGGTTGTGGGTGGATTTGGCGAGAAACGCCAATGAAACCAGGAACAGGAGAACGAGGGCTGCCGTTGCAGCTGCCTCTTTCGAGCCCGCCAGCTTCAGTGCTGCCGCCAATTCCCTGAGCCGGCCGGTCACCGGGAGCATCGCGACCAGGGCGACGGCGATGACAAGCAGCACGAGATTGTCGAGATACATGGAAACATGGTAATGCAACTCCTTGCCACCGGCAGGCACGAACATGCTTTTCAGATAACCCGCTGCCTGGGGCAGGGTCGGGGCGCGGAACAGCACCCATGAAAGCATCACCACGAAGAGCAGGTAGCCGTGCTGGACCGGCGCCCAGCACCTTTTCAGCGCCTTTCCCAGCCACAGGCTTTCCAGGGTAAGCAGGGAGCCGTGGAAGAGCCCCCAGACCATGAAGGTCCCCCCCGCACCGTGCCAGAAGCCGCAGATGATGAAGACGACGACCAGGCTGACCAGGGTCCGGTAATTGGTGCGGTATTCACCCTTTGCCATCTTCTGCCGTACCTTGTCGGTCATGAGGAGGTAGCTAAGCGGCGTGAAGAGATAATCCCGCAGCCAGGTGGAGAGGGAGATGTGCCAGCGGCGCCAGAATTCGGTCAGGGAGCGGGAGATGTAGGGATAGTTGAAATTCTCCTGGAAGCTGAAACCGAACATCCGGCCCAGGCCGATGGCCATGTCCGAGTATCCGGAAAAATCGAAATAGATCTGCAGTGTGTAGCAGATGATCCCGAGCCAGGCGACGGTGGCGGGGAGATCCGCAGTCGGGATCGCGAAGATCTGGTCCACCGTGCCGGCCAGGGTGTTGGCGATCAGGACTTTTTTAGCCAGCCCGACGATGAAGCGCTTGATGCCGTAGCAAAAGGAATCCAGGCCAAGCGATGGCTGTGCCAGTTCCGCGCTCACTTCGCTGTATCTGATGATCGGCCCCGCGGCGATTTTCGGGAACAAGGACATGAAAAGCGCGAACCGGAGCGGGTTGCGCTGTACCAGGTTTTCCTGCTGATGCACATCGACGAGGTAGGCGATCGCCTGGAAGGTGAAAAAGGAGATACCCAGCGGCAAGTGGTGCGGCGCGACTTGCAGCGGGGGGAGCTGCAGCCCGGCCAGGAGAAGGTTCAAGCTGTCGGCGGCGAACCCGGCGTATTTATACCAGGCCAGCCCCGCCAGATTGATCACGATGGCGAGGCAGAGCAAAAGCTGTGCGGTTCGCTTCTGCTCCCTGTATCGGTCGATGAACAGGGTGAAGGCGTAATTCACCAGTATGGAAGCCAGCAGCAAAATGACGGAGCGGGCATCGTCCCAGGCGTAGAAAAAGAGGCTGGCAGCCAGCAGAAAGAGGTGGCGCACCCTGTTCCCGGCAAGCCAGTAGCCGGCAAGAACCAGCGGTAAAAAAACAAAGAGGAAGATCGGAGATGAAAAACCCATGGAAGATTCCCAGAACTCGAAAGCCAAATGGCCCACGATTTTAAATGAGATCAAATAAGCGCGCACTGTATTACGTCTTTTAATTTATGTCAAAGGGGAAACCTCAATAGCGTCCATCTTCCGCTTGGTCCTCTCCCCCGGAGGGGGAGGGCTAGGGAGGGGGAACTCGGTCAGTTCTTCGGGAGAAGGCGCTGTCTTCCCCCCTCCCGGCCTCCCCCCTCCGGGGGGAGGCCGGGAGGGGGGAAGCTGGATGGAGATGGGGAGTCAAATAGATGGAGGGAGCCGGCGGGCGTGCCCGACAACCGCAATCGTGGCTGGGAAAAAACACATTTAACAACGCCAATTAGTGTGATATAGAATGTGACGTGTTTGGAGCGTTCCCACCATCAGGGGAGCTGTCTTGAAATTACTCGGGAGGCTGGAAAACCATGGATCTACTCCTCACCATTATCACTTTCGTTCTGGCAAACGTCCTCTTGTTATATCCGCTCGAGGCGCGCGCCTTCCAGCTCTTGCAGGTTCTGCTCGTTATCCTGCTTGGCGTGTTGGTCCTGCTGAAGATCCTCCAGTTGCGGCGAACAAAAACGAAAGCCGAAGAAAAGGTTCTCCCGGCGCAAAAGCCGGCCGAGGTTGCGCCGGTTGCGGCCGCACCTGCCCCGGAGGCGGTGGCGGAGGCAGGCGTGGTGCAGTTCCTGGCACGGCTGCAGGAGAAGGGGCGGCTGGTTGACTTCCTCATGGACGACATCACCCCTTACTCGAACGAGCAGATCGGCGTGGTCTCCCGCGTTGTGCACCAGGGGTGCCGGGAAGTGCTGCGTGGGGCATTCGATATCGAGCCGGTCCATGGCGGACAGGAGCGGGAGGGTATCACCCTCGCCGGCGATTTCGACGGCGCCACCTATCGCCTGCTGGGGAAGGTCCCGGATCATCCCCCCTACAGGGGAACGGTACTGCACCGCGGCTGGAAGGCGACCCGCATCACCTTGCCGCGGGTGACCGAGACGAGCCGTGCATCGGCGGCCCGCAAGATCATTGCTCCGGCGGAAGTCGAGGTGGGGTAAACCCGGTAAACCTGGTAAACCCGGTTCTACGTTCTACGTTCTAAGTTTAAGCTGTAGGTCGGGTTAGCGTAGCGTAACCCGACACCTCCTACGGCCACATCAACTGCACGGCACTCCGGCCACATCAACTGCACAGCACGTCGGGTTACGCCCTGCGGGCTAACCCGACCTACGACTTTGAACTTTGAACTTTGAACTTTGAACTTTGAACTTTGAACTTTGAACTTTGAACTTTGAACTTTGAACTTTGAACTTTGAACTTTGAACTTTGAACTTTGTCGTGAGGATGACCATGGAAAAACGATACGCGGTCGGCATCGATCTGGGTACCTCCAACTCGGCCCTCGCCCTGGCGCCCGCTGAGCCTGAGGGGCGCGCGGAAATTTTGCCGATCGCCCAGCTCTTCTCCTTCCAGACAGTGGGGGAACTCGACATGCTCCCCTCGGTGCTGTATCTGCCGCTGGAAAACGAGGTCAGCAGCGCCGCAGTCAGCCTCCCCTGGGAAGGGGAGCCTCTGCGATCCGGTCTGGTGGGGCAGTTCGCACGGGAACAGGGGACACGGATGCCGGACCGGATGGTCGCCTCGGCCAAATCCTGGCTCTGCAATCCCCATGTGAACCCCGAAGAGCCGGTCCTCCCCTGGAATTCGGATCTGCAGGCCGGTCAAAAGGTGTCTCCCTTCCACGCCTCGGTGCGCTACCTGCGCCATCTGCGGCAGGCCTTTGAGCGGGCACTGGAGCAGCGGGGCGAGCTGCACGGAACCGAAGCCGGCGAAATCGTGGTCACCGTTCCCGCCTCCTTCGACGACGTGGCGCGGGCACTGACCCACCGTGCAGCGCAGGCGGCGGGGTGGGGAGAGGTGACGCTGCTGGAGGAGCAACAGGCGGCGTTTTACTACTGGATCGCCCAGTCACAGGGAAAGTGGCGCGACCAGGTGCGCCCCGGGGACCTGGTGCTGATCTGCGACGTGGGGGGCGGCACTGCCGACTTCTCCCTGGTGGCGGTTTCGGGGCAGGCAGGGGTGCTGCAACTTGAGCGCGTCAGCGTGGGGGACCATATCCTTCTCGGCGGCGACAACATGGATCTCGCCCTGGCCTACGCAGTCCGGGCCGAGCTGGAAGGGGGAGGGGAGAAGCTCGACAACTGGCAGTTTCTCTCCCTGATCCACTCCTGCCGGGTGGGAAAGGAAACGCTCTTCGCCGACCCCGGCCTGACCGCCTACCCGATCTCCGTCCCCAGCCGCAGCGCGAGCCTCTTCGCCGGCACGGTCTCGACCTCGCTTCGGCGCGATACCCTGGAGGCCGTGGCACTGAACGGCTTCTTCCCACGCACCGGCATAACGGAGCACCCGGCCCGGCGCCGGCACCTGGGCCTTAAGGAATTCGGCCTCGACTACGCCGCCGATCCCGCCCTGAGCAAGCACCTGGCCTTCTTTCTGGCGCGCAGCTTCAAGAACACCCAGGCGAGCGACACCTTGTCAGGGCTGGTGGCGAAGCAGGTGCGTGAGGTGGAAGGGGTGCAGTTTATCTCCCCAACGGCGATCCTGTTCAACGGCGGCGTCTTCAAGGCGGGACCGCTGCGCGAGCGCATCCTGGAACTGCTCTCCGTCTGGAGCGGCGGGGAAGCTGTAGTCGAGCTGCCCGAATCCGATTTCGATCTGGCTGTGGCCAAGGGGGCGGCGGTCTACGCGCGCACCAGGCTCATGGGCGAAGGGATCCGCATCAAGGCGGGGACCGCGCGCTCCTATTACATCGGGCTGGAGTCCTCGATGCCGGCGGTGCCGGGGATGATGCCCCCCCTCAAGGCGGTCTGCGTGGTGCCGCAGGGTATGGAGGAAGGAAGCGAGGAGAGCCTCCCGGGCCGGGATTTCGGCCTGATCACCGGAGAGCTGGTGGAATTTCGCTTTTTCTCCTCCACGGTGCGCGCCGGGGATCGGGTCGGCGATCTGGTCGACGCCGAGGAGGACCTGGAGGAGACGGCCAGCCTGCAAGTCGCCCTGCCGCCGCTGGAAGGGCGGGAGGGGACCATGATCCCCGTGACCCTGCATTCGGTGGTGACCGCACTCGGTACCCTGGAGTTGTGGATGCGGCATGAGCCCTCGGGGCGGCAGTGGAAGCTGGAATTCAACGTCCGGGGGCAGTAGTCAATGGCAACGCCCCGCCATATCATCGGAATCGACCTCGGCACGACCAACTGCGTCCTCGCCTTCCTGGAGGCCGGCGCCTCCGGCTACCGGCCGCAGGTCCTGCCGGTGCTCCAGTGGGACTCGCCGGTGAGCACGGTAGCAAGCCGGACCCTCCCTTCTTTCAATTACCTGACCACGTCCGTCGACCGCCAGAGCGGTTTCCATGCGGAGGGCGCCGAGCTCCCCGCGCTTGACGGCGACTGGGTGCCCGGGATCTATGCCCGCAACCGGATGGCCGACACCCCCAGTCGCGTGATCCACTCGGCCAAGTCGTGGCTCTGCCACGGCGGGATCGATCGCACCGCGGCCATTCTTCCCTGGCAGTCCGAGGAGATCCCTCCCAAGGATCGGCTTTCGCCGGTACAGGCAAGCAGCGCCTATCTCGTTTACCTCAAGGAGGCGTGGAACCGGGCGCACGCCGATGCGGGCCCGGAGGAGCGCTTCGAGAACCAGGAAATCGTGCTCACCGTGCCGGCCTCCTTCGATGAGGCGGCCCAGCAGCTCACCCTGGAAGCGGCGCGCATGGCAGGCTATCCGGAGCGGATCTCCCTCATCGAGGAGCCGCAGGCCGCCTTTTACGACTGGCTGGGGTGGGGCAGGCACGTAAGCGAGCTGCACGACCTGCTCGATCTTGTGCCGGAGCGGACGGCACGGGTGCTGGTTTGCGATATAGGCGGAGGGACCACCGATCTGAGCCTCTTTGAGGTCGCAGGCGACCCCGAATCGCCCACCGGACTTCTCCTGCGCCGCGTGGCGGTAAGCGAGCACCTGCTTTTGGGAGGCGACAACATCGACCTCACCCTCGCTTACCTTTTCGAGCAGAAACTGACCGGCGGTAAAAGCAAGCTCTCCGGCGGCCAATGGAGCCAGCTGCTGGTACAGGCCCGGGAGCTCAAAGAGCGCATCCTCTCCCCGGTTGGCGAAGAGCGCCCTGTTGGCGAAGATCCCATCCTCTCCCCCTTTGCGAAGAGCGCATCATCTCCCCCCTTTGCGAAGAGCGCATCATCTCCCCCCTTTGCAAAGGGGGGCGGGGGGGGATTTGATCTTGCCAGCCAAAACGAAATCCCCCTAAATCCCCCTTTGCAAAGGGGGACTTTAACTCCCCCTTTGCAAGCGGGGACCTTTAAACAGGACCCCGGTGAGGAAGAGGGGAGTGCACCTTTCACACTGACCCTGGCGGGAACCGGCGCGGGGCTTTTCGCCTCGACCCTTTCCGCATCGATCACCGCGGCCGAGGTGCGGGAGACCGTACTGGAGGGATTCTTCCCGGAATGCGGAGCCGAGGAGCGTCCAGGTAAAAAGATGGGCGGGCTGCGGGAGTGGGGCCTTCCCTACGCGGAGGACACGGCGGTCACCCGTCACCTGGCAGCCTTTCTGGAGGGGCGCCAGGTCCACGCCGTCCTCTACAACGGCGGCAGCGTCACCCCGGCATTTCTGCGCCGGCGCCTGACCGATCTGGTGGCGCGCTGGCAGGGGGGGCAGGCACCGGTGGAGCTGCAAAACGACGCCATGGCTATCGCCGTGGCGCGGGGGGCGGCCCGCTACGGCCAGATCCTGCAGACTCCCCGGGCAGGGGAGCGCATCACCGGCGGCCACGCCCACGCGCTCTACCTGGAAGTGGTGCGCGGAAAGCAGAAGCAGCTCCCCACCCTGGTCTGCGTGCTTCCCAAGGGGATGGAGGCGAACGAGTCGGTGCGCATCGAGAACGCCGAGTTCGATCTCCTGGTGAACCAGCTGGTGCGTTTTCAGTGCTTCTTCTCCAACCGCCGCCTGCACGACCCGGCCGGTGAGGTGGTCACCTGGCGCGAGGACCAATTCCAGCCGCTGCCACCTTTGCAGACCGCCATCCATCTGCCTGCAGATCGCCCCAAGCCGGCCAACAACCGGCTTCGGGTCACCCTGGAGTGCACCCTGAACGAGCTCGGCTTGTTGCAGCTTTTCTGTGTGGAGCGGGACGGTCCGGGACGCTGGCGGCTCGACTTCAACCTGCGCCGCCCCGTAGGGGATGAAGAGAGCGTCCCGGCGCCGGAGGAGGCGCCCCCCAAAAGGGAACTCACTGAGGCCGTCGGGCTCGTTCTCTCCTTGTACGGCAAGAAAAGGGATCCCAACCTCCCGGAGGCTCGGCCCCGCCAGCTCATGCGGCAGTTGGAGAAAACCATGGCCGCCCCGCGTGACAGCTGGGATTCCGCCACCCTTAGGGGGCTCTGGCCCGCAATCTCCCAGGGTATGACCCGCCGCAGCCGCAGCGTTGACCACGAAGAATCCTGGCTTTACCTGGCGGGCTTTGCCCTGCGTCCCGGCTACGGATTTCCGCTGGACGAGTCGCGCATCGAGGAGCTCTGGCGGCTTTTCGACCTGGGGCTCGCCTTTCCCAAGGAGAAGCGGGTGCAGGTCCAATGGTACCTGCTCTGGCGTCGCACAGCCGGTGGCCTCAACGCCCGGCGCCAGGAGAAGATCCTCGAGAAGATCCTCCCGATGCTGCCATCTCAGCCCGAGACCGCGGAGATCCTGTATCTGGCGGGCTCTCTGGAGCGCATCTCCCTGGACCAGAAGATGCAGTTGGTGAAGCTGCTCTCCGCCGCCCTCAGAAAGCCGCAGATATCCAACAAGATCCCCTACGCCTGGGCCCTCGGCCGGCTGCTCTCCCGCATCCCGCTTTACGCCGGGCCAGAGACGGTTCTGCCCCCCGTGGAGGTGGAGAAACTCTTCCGTCAGATGCGCGAGCTTGACTGGAAAGCCTCCGACTACGCACCCTTGAACCCCCTGTTCGCCCAGGCCGCCCGCAGGACCGAGCGTCGCGACATCGACCTGGCTCCCGAGCTGCGCCAGGAGATCCTCCAGAAGATGAAGGAATCCGGAGCCCGTGCCGAGGAGCTTCAGGTGGTGCGGGAGACGGTCCCGGTAAAGGACGCCGACCGGGTGCGCCAGTTCGGCGAGTCGCTCCCCAGCGGTCTTGTGCTGGTGAAGGCAGCGAGCTGAAGCTTTTGCCGCAAAAAGGGACAAAAACCGCAAAAAGAAAACGGAACTATATCCAAAACAAAGGCTGTGCCTTTACCCCCCTTTGCAAAGGGGGGCAAGGGGGGATTTTGCCCACCTGAGCTGACTAAATCCCCCTCGATCCCCCTTTGCTAAAGGGGGAAGGTCCCATTTTTGACCAGTACCTTTGTTTGGTAGATAGTTCCGAAAGAAAACAGTTCTTGAACCACAAGAGGCCCTGAGAAATGAATAATGCAGTGCTGAATGTGAACGACGGCGGTTGCCTTTGCCTGGCTTCACGCTCGAAGTGAGTGCGGTGTCATCCTCCCCCCATCCCCCTCCCAGCCTCCCCCTTGAAGGGGGAGGAATCTTAAAATCCCCTCCCCTTCAAGGGGAGGGTTAGGGTGGGGATGGGGGCAAGGTGGTTATGTGACATAAGCAGAACTAAGGACACAAAGAGAATCAACTGATGAAGCAGTTAAAGTTCTCACCGTAAGTTCATTTCTAACCTCCCGATTGCTCAGCGAACCTCGCGTCTTTGCGGCAGCTGATCTGAAGCTTCCAACGCCTGCCGGGATCTATCCGTTGGTAGCGCTAATCCCGTCCTCCGCCTCGTCCTTCGCCTCGTCCTTCGCCTCTATGCTCCCCTTGTCCACGGCCCCGGTCGGGCTGCTGCGACTCCCTTCTCTGCTGGGACCTCTGTTCCTGACCTTGGGCTCTTGGTGCCCGCTGCTCCTGGCGCTCCTGGCGCTCCTGCTGGACAGCACCCGGACGTTGCCTCTGGTCCTGGGACCCCGGGCCTCGCTCCTGCGGAGCAGGCCGGACCACCGGGGCGGATCGGTCTATACTTTCGTCACGCCGATGCTGCGGCTCGGATCGCCTCCCCGACGGCGCGTTTTGCGGGGGTTGAGTCTGACGCTGGATCTCCTGCTGCCTTGGACCTCTCGGCTCAACCCTTTCCCGTCCTTCCCGCTGAGCGGGCGCGGGCCTTCTTTGTTCTACCCGCGGCTGAATATGTTGGCGGACTACCCTGTCGCGTGGCTGGTACCGGTAATTGCGGTTGCGCAGCGAACGCTGCTGATCCACCGACGACGGATACCTATCCCCTGTATAGCGGCGCTGGTAGACGGGGAGCGGGGCGCGCGACGGAGCTGAGCGGCGCTCCCATCGATCCCATCCATGTCGACGCTGCTCCCATGAACGACCCCAATGCTCACCCCAGCGGGGCGGAGCATGGGAGTGCCAATGGCGAAAGTAGGGAGGGGGCAGCCGGTAATAGCTCACCGGGATGCGCAGGATGAAAAGCGGCACGAAGTTCGGCTCCACGATCCACCATGGGCCGTTGTACCAGGAGCTGGCGTACCAGTTATCGTGCTGGAAAACCCAGTACATGCCGTCGTAGAAGAAATAGTTCGCCTGCAGCCGGGGAGCGTAGTAGACCGGGTAGCCCGGTACCGGCACCAGTTCCGGGTACAACGGCAGGTTGATCCCGATGCTCACGTGGGGTACCCCGATAGCGATGCTTACCTGGGCGGGGGCGGAATGTGCCGAGCACAGCAGTATCAACAGTACAAAGAGTCCGTAGCGTATCTTTTGCATATAATCTCCTTGCTTTGGTTGCATGGGCATTGGTTTGGGCATGCTTGTCAACTGGGATTCACGCCGGGCCTCCCTGTGGCCTTCCCATCTATGAGCGGCATTCCTGCCGCGATGAACTACATCGGATTCTGGTAAGCACAACCCTGACAGTGAGCTGTCATGTTGTGCAATTTTAACATATTTCTAAAGCACCGACCGATACTTCCTTGCGGGCCGCGACCTTTTTGGGTAGCCGGGATGATCGATACGCGACATGGTTACCATACGACTGAATTGTGGAGGAAATATGGAGTGATTAAGGAAATGCTTGGGGTGTTGGCGGTCCCAACCGCTCTGTCTTGCATGTGGTGGCCATCCTCTCCAGAGCGCCGGTGCATCGATCACGCTAGCAGCCCCGACTCCCGAACCATGGAATCTGCTTGTTTTCTCTAGTTGTAATCGACTCATAAAATAAGTATCATCTGCGGCAAGGAAACTGCATTATGAGCAAAAGCAGTAGCAGCAGCCTGACCAAAGTCAGGAGAGGCGACAAGGGTGAGCTATGCATAAGGTGTACATGGACGCGCAGATGGAGGTGAACGATTCCGAGATGGAGATGATTGCCAAGGCCAAAGAGACCTTGCAACAGGGGGGACATAGGGCGTTGCGGTTTCCCGAGCCTCTCGAATCCTCCTTCAACGAATACTACTGCACCAATACACTGAAGCACGTAAGGGTAGCTCTTTTCACCGGATTATTTCTCTATGTGGTTTTCGGGATAGTGGATCTTATGCTGCTGCCTGCGGACCGGATGCATATGTGGTTCATACGTTACGCCGTCGTCTGCCCCACCGTTGTCGCCGGGATTGCCTTCACCTATGTCTCGCGCTTCCGGCGCTTCCTGCAGCCTGCCGTCTCGCTTGTCATGCTGGTGGCAAGCCTCGGGATAGTGGCCATGGTCTATTTCGATCCGACTCCTACCAAGAACTATTACTACTCCGGCATCCTGCTACTCATCATGGGAGCCTTCACCTTCGTGAGTCTGAGGTTCCTGTACGCCATTTCCTGGGCAATTGCGACCACCTTGGCCTACGAGGCGGTTGCCATCTTCGCAAATCATACCGATTTGGACATCCTGATCCAGAACACCTTCAGCATAATAGCCACGATAATCATCGGCGCTTTCTCCAACTACCTCATGGAGAACTATCTGCGACGGGACTTCCTGAACTCCCTGCTGCTGGAATCGGAGAACCGGCAACTCCAGGAGATAAGCGACGAATTGCGCCGGCTCTCCATCTTGGACGCGCTGACCGGCCTGGGGAACCGCCGCCATTTCGAGTACATGCTTGAACGGGAGTGGCTGCGTGCCATGCGTTCGGCAACGCCCCTCTCCCTGATACTGTTCGACATCGATTTCTTCAAACGTTACAACGACAACTATGGACACCAGGCGGGAGACGACTGCATCAGGGTGGTAGCGGAAAAGATGGGAGGGTTCGCCAGGCGTCCCGGAGACACCTCGGCACGTTACGGCGGAGAAGAGTTCGTGCTGCTTCTTCCCGGCACCGACATGGCTCAGGCGGCAGCAATCGCCGAGGCATGCAGGGTATGCGTGGAATCCCTGGAGATACCCCACAGCCGTTCCAAGGTGAGCGACGTGGTGACAATAAGCGCCGGTGTCGCCACCATGGTCCCCGACCATGACACCGGCAGGAGAGAGCTGGTGGAGGCCGCGGACAAGGCCCTTTATCAGGCGAAATCGGAAGGGCGGAACCGGGTGGTCCTTGGGAGCAGCGCCGGCCTGGACAACGCGCTGGATTCGCCTACCGAGAAGTCTGAACCTCCGGTTTCCTCCTCCCCGTTTCGCTCCTTCCCGGGCTAAAGGAATACGATGACATCCTCCACTACCTGTCCTGCTTGCAACTATGCCAGACAGCCGACTGACGATGCTCCCGACTGGCAATGTCCCAACTGCCAGAAGGCTTATGTCAAGAGTGCGAGGTTTGCTCAGGATCAAGTCCCTGAAGTTGAACTGATCGATGTGGACCCAGACCTGGACCCATCCATTCAGGCAGAATCAGCCCGTACAGTGTGGTTGTCGGCGGCATCGGCAATATCTACCCTGGCAATGATGACCTATGCCAGTCAGCCCTGGGAGATGCCGTTTGACCTATTGATCGGCTGGATAGGTTTCATGTGCGGATTTGGGACCTGGGCTATATCACCGTACTTGATGCTTGGATCCAAGGCCAGAAAACTGAACGCTACCACCAGGCAATCTTTGCCAT
This sequence comes from Geobacter sp., assembly GCA_003499925.1. Taxonomy (GTDB): domain Bacteria; phylum Desulfobacterota; class Desulfuromonadia; order Geobacterales; family Geobacteraceae; genus Geomonas. The sequence goes on along the minus strand of DNRQ01000117.1, from coordinate 53,376 downwards.
TGTTCGTTGGCACCGTTCTAGTTTCTATTTTTGGAGCTTACACCCTGGTTGAAACCATCTTCATTCATCCCGATGCGCAAGGGGGTGTGGTATTCATCGTTCTACCATTTCTGCAATGGATCGGCGTAGCTGTGGCTGTGAGCATTGCAGAAAGCAAATGGGCCAAGCCTCCCACAGATGATGCTACGCTCGGCGATGCCATGCTGAAGTGATCATTATCCTGTTCGGAGTCGCTGGGGCGGGTAAAAGCCTGATCGGCCGCCGGCTTGCAACGACCTGGGCGCAGGAGTTCTGCCGCGGTAGTGCATCCGGATCGGGCAATCGACGGAGGATTTAGAAATTAAAGACGCTCGTAGAAGTGTGGCTGCGGGAGACGCTGATCAGAAACAGGAAACGAACGCGGTGTAGCGTCTTCTCTCTGCTGGCTGGGGACACCCCTTAACGCGGTTCTTTTTGCTCTTTGCTGCCACCCAGCCGTCCGGTCCGAGATACGCCGTGATCAGCCCTTCGCTGGCCAGGGACTCAAGCCTGGACTCCAAAGCCACGGTAAAGGTGTTGTCGGTGCAGCAAACGAGTACAACCATGGCTGTCCTCCTGCGGGATACCCAGTGACAATGGTAACCGTTTCTTGAAATCCTTCAGCTGGAAGCAGTGGGGGAAGATAGTTTTATACACAGGAGTGGGGGATTAGTAAAGAATATAAATTATGCAGATCTAAGGATTTGTTATTTTGGTCGGTCCTGCCCTGGCAGTGATCCTGACGCCGCCAATTTCCCCCTCGTCACCGCTCCCTGCCGATGGTGCGCCGGGCTGCCAGGGTAACCACCCGGTCGGCCAGTGCCAGACATGCCGGACGGTGGGTTATCACCAGAACGGTTTTCCCTGCAGTGCGCCGGGCCAGTCTTGCCACCACCTGCTGCTCCGTCACGGCGTCCATCCCCTCCGTCGGCTCATCCAGGATCAGGATGGCTGCATTCTTCAACAGAGCCCTCGCCAGGGCGATCCGCCTTCCCTCTCCGCCTGAGACTTCCCGCCCCCCTTCACCGACAGCGGTCTCCAGCCCCGCCGGCAGAGTAGCAACCCAGCTGGAAAGTCCCGCATCCCGCAGCGCCTCCTCCAGCTCGGCCGTATCCGCCGCAGGGTTGCCGATCAGAATATTGGCCCGGATGCTGGTGTTGAAGAGGTGCGGCCGCTGAGGGAGACAGGAGATGAGACCACGCAGCTCCTCGGCCGCAAGGTCGCGGATTTCCACCCCTCCCACCCGGACGCTCCCCTGATAGTCGCGAAAACGGAGCAGGATCTCGACCAGGGTGCTCTTGCCGCAGCCGCTTGGCCCCACCAGCGCCACCCGTTCTCCTTGGGCCAGGTCTAGATCTAAGGCGTCGAATACCGGTTCGTCATCCCGGTAGGCGAAGCTCAGACCACGCAGCGAGATTGCCGTTGACTGCGGCAAGTTCAGCGGCAGCGACGGATCCGGCACCGGCGGCCGAGCTTCGGAGAGGGCCAGCAGACGGTCACAGGCAGCCGTGGTGCCGGGCAAAAGCTGTAGCGCCCCCGCCATGGGACCAACCGCCTCAAAGGTCGCGGCGGCAAAGAGCACGAGCATTGCCAGCGACGGCGGCGCCATGGTCCCCGCGCCTACGGCTGCGGCCCCGGCCAGCAGTACCGCTGCAGCAGCAACCCCGGCGCAGATGACATTACCCGCCTGGCTTAAGGCAGCGATGCCTGCCAGTTTCTGCTGAGCTGCCACCAGTTCCGCAGAGAGGCGGTCGACCGCTGCCGCCTGCCGCTCAGCAGCCCCCAGCAGGAACAACTCCTCCGCCCCCTGGAGCCCTTCGGTCACCATGCTCCGCAGCTCTCCCGCCAATTCGGTGGCGCTCTCCCCCGGCGCCCGCGCAAGGTGACCGGTAATGAGCGGCAGCACGATTCCCGCGGTCAACAGGGCGCAGGCCAGTGCCAGCGCCGCAGGGAGGCAGAGGGAGGCCACGAAGAGCAACGCGGCGCCGATGGCGAGAGTGCCGGTGGTCATGGGAGCCAGGATACGGAGGTAAAGGTTCTCCAGGGCATCAACATCGGCTCGCAGCCTCCCTGCCACATCCCCGCCGGAAAAGCGCTCCAGTACCGCCGGAGCGAGCGGCTCCAGCCGCCGGAAGAGCCAGACCCGAAGGTCGGCGAGCATGCGCAGCGCCGCCTCATGGCTGACCAGTCGCTCGCCGTAACGTCCCACGGTCCGGAAGATGGCCAGGCCGCGAATGGCCGCCGCGGGGAAGAAGTATTCGAAGTGAGCGCCGGTGACACCGGCGAGCGCCATGGAGGCGATGAACCAGCCTGAAAGGGCCATGAGGATGGAGTTCGCCGCAATCACCAGCACCCCGAGGAGGATGCCGCCAACCATCCAGCGCCATTGGCCGGCGGCAACCGACAGTATCCGCCCGATGGCCCTCATACCGCCTCCGGGAAAGAGGCCCGGTCCAGGAAATCGGCGGCCGCCATGACACCCTGTATCCGGCCGTCGGACATTACGGCGACGCGCTCCACCTGGCGCAAGGTCTCTTCACGGTGGCTGATGACGAGGACCGTCCGTCCCACAGCCAGCCGCCGGACGGCATTACCCACCAGGAGCTCATTGACGGCGTCGAGACCGGCGGTCGGCTCATCCAGGACCACCAGTGTGGCCTGCCTCAAAAAAGCCCGCGCCAGTGCCAGGCGCCGCTGCTCGCCCCCCGAAAGCCCGGCGCCCCGGTCCCCCAGCAGCGTGTCGAGCCCGAGGGGGAGGCGGTCGATAAACTCTGTCGCCCCGGCGTCGGCCAGGGCCACGGCAACTTCCCCCTCCGTGGCAGCGGGGCATCCCAGAACCAGGTTTTCCCGTACCGTGCCGCTGAAGAAAAAGGGTTTTTGGGGGATCCAGGTGAGACGGGCACGCCAGCCAGCGGGAGAGAGGTCGGCCAGGTCAACCCCGTTCACCGTGATCCGCCCCGACTCGGGACGGCTCAGCCCTACCAGGAGGCGGGCGAGGGTGCTCTTGCCCGCCCCGCTTCCCCCTGCCAATGCCGTGATGCTCCCGGCGGGGAGTTCCAGATCCACAGCGGTAACGCCACCGCGTTTGCCGCCATATTGGAAGGAGACAGCGTGGAAACGGATAGAAGGGGGACCGGGTTGCAGCGGCAGAATGCCGTCGAAACCGGTGGCCTCCGGAAGTGAGATCAGGTGGAAAATCCGTTCCGCCGCGGCCAGGGCCTGCATCCGGGCATGATGGGAGAGCCCGAGATTTCTCAAGGGAAGATAAAACTCCGGCGCCAGGAACAGGATGAACAGCCCGTCGCCCAGGGTGAGTGCGCCGGCCAGCAGGCGGAAGCCGATGATGACGGCCACAACGGCCGTGCCCATGGCGGAGAAGAATTCCAGGGTCAGGGCGGAGAGGAAAGCGACGCGCAAAACGGCCATGGTGGCCTGGCGGTAGGCGGTGGATACCCTCGCCACCTCGGCCGCTTCGCGCTTTGCCGCCGCAAAGAGGCGAAGATCGGGGAGCCCCTGGATCAGGTCGAGGAGGTAGCCGGCCATCCGGGAGAGCTGCTCCCATTGACGGCGATGAATCGCCTCGGAACCCTTGGCGATCAGCACCATGAAGAGAGGAATGAAGGGGGCGGAAAAGAGCAGCACCAGCCCCGCCCTCCACTCCGTGCCAAGGACGAAGAGGAGCATGAAAAACGGTACCACTGCAGCCAGGACCGCCTGGGGGAGAAAGCGGGCCAGATAACCGTCCAGCCCCTCGACGGCGGTCGATACCGTCTCGACCAGGGGGGCTGCCTCCTCACCGACCGTTCCGGCCGGTCCCAGGGATTGGAGCCGTCGATAGAGCCGACTGCGGACCTCCCGTTTCAAAACGGCTGATGCCGCTGCTCCCTGTCGTTCGGCGAAGAGGGTCAGCAGGCCGCGGACCAGCACGATCAGGGCCACCCCGGCGGCAAGGGGGAAAAGCGCAGCCGCTTTCTCCCGCTCCATGATGACCCGATGGCACCCCAGGGCCAGCAGGCGCGCCTGGATGACGATCAGAACCCCGGCGACAGCCGAGCAGCAGATGGCGCGCAAAAGGAGATGGCGAAGCTGCCAGGCTCGTCCTCTTAACCACCGCTCCGGGGTTGCCGGAATTTTATCGGTCTCAGTCATGACACTTTACGTCCGGCAGGTACGGGATTGGGCCTGAGAGCCGGCACTTTGCCCATGCCCCATGCCGATGAGCGCTGATCTTCAGTATCAAGGGTCGGCGCAGAATCTCCCCTTTGCAAAGAGGATCCAGGGGGATTTCAGCTCCGTTGCAACAGGTGCGCAATGGCAACCGGGGCTAAATCCCCCCCGCCCCCCTTTGCAAAGGGGGGAGATTGGGTGGTGGTAGACACGGTTCAGTGAAGATCACGCAACTCGTGTACCCTATTGCATCCCGACCTTGATTCCCTTCACCCTGACTGTTCCAGCACTGATCTTGATCGGTGACTGTACGATGGTCGTGGTGCCGCTGGCGTCGTAAGCTGCATTGTAGCCACCTTCAAGTTGCACCGCGATACTCCTGCCGGCTGTGAGGGTGCCTGGAATCATCCCTTCCAATATTTTGATGACGCTGCCGCTGATCGTGCCGGTATCGGCGTAGGCGGCCTGGAGAGTGGAGAATTGCTTGGTGCCGACCTTCAGCTTCGGTGCGGCGGTAAAGGTGGCGGTGACGGCTTTGGCGCTGTTCAGGGTGATTCCGGTCGGGGTCGTGCTGCCGCTGTAGCCGCCGCTCCAACCGCCGAACACGGAGTTGGAGACAGCTGAGGCAAACAGATTGACGGTGGAGCCGGCTGTGAATGAGGCAGAACAGCCTGAAGTTGAGCCGCTGCTGCAGGCGATCCCTGGGGGATTGCTGTGGACTGTGCCGCCGCCGTTTCCTGCCATGGTGACGCTGAGGCTCCACTTGTCGGGGCTTGCGGAGCAACTCGCGTTGGTGCCGCCGAACAGTCCGTTACAGACCCAGCTCCAAGGCCCGCTGCCGCCGACTGCAGATGCGCTGCCGCTGGTGCAGAGGTTGCTGGTAGGTGCGGCGCTTACTGCCGTGCCGTCGGCAGTCCCGCAGGAGCCGTTGACGGGTATGACTGTTGTGTTGTCGGCCTGTTTCACATTCACGAACAGCTGCTGCTCCCCTGATGCAGGATCGATACGGAACTGGAACACCACATCCTTTCCGGCGTTCATGAAGAAATAGTCGTTGGGGTCGCCGCTCGATATCGTCCCGTTGCCGGCAATGGTAATGGTACCGGCAGGAAAGGTATCCGTGCCCGATGAGTCGCTGGTGGACAGAGATGTACTGCTACCTGATCCGTCTGCGTTAAGGATCATCTTGTCCACGTCGTAACCGAAGTCGGCCGGATTGCTGGTCCCCTTGATCGGGGTCTTGATGCCGGCTCCAAACCAGGTGCCGGCGAGATCGGCCGCGGTGTAGCTGGCACCCTGCTTCACATTCACGAACAGCTGCTGTTCCCCAGATGCAGGATCGATACGGAACTGGTACATGACATCCTTGCCGGCGTTCATGGAGAAATGGTCGTTGGGGTCGCCGCTCGATATGGTCCCGTCGCCGGAAATGGTAATGGTGCCGGCCGGGAAGGTGTCCGTGCCCGATGAGTCGCTGGTGGAAAGCGATGTACTGCTCCCTGATCCATCGGCGTTAAGGATCATCTTGTCCACGTCGTAACCAAAATTTGCCGGATTGCTGGTCCCCTTGATCGGGGTCTTGAGGCCGGCCCCATACCAGGTGCCGGCGAGATCGGCTGCTGTGTAGCCGGCTCCGCGTTTCAGATTCACGAACAGCTGCTGCTCCCCCGAAGCCGGAGCGATGCGGAAATGGAACACGACATCCTTGCCGGCATTCATGAACAGGTGATCGTTGGCACTGCCGGTTGATATCGTCCCGTCGCCGGCAATGGTGATGGTGCCGGCCGGGAAGGTGTCGGTGCCTGATGAGTCGCTGGTAGACAGAGATGTACTGCTCCCTGATCCATCGGCGTTAAGGATCATCTTGTCGACGTCGTAGCCGAAATTGGCGAGGTTGCTGTTACCCTTGATCGGAGTCTTGATCCCGGCTCCGTACCAGGTCCCGGCCAGATCAGCAGATGAGTAGGTGGTATCGACCTTATTACCTACCAGCATCATCACCTTCTTTTTGCCGTCCGAATCAGGCCCGGCCAGGTTAATAGATGATCCGTCCCGACTGAGACTCCCCTGGTAGGATATGGTATCGCCGGTAAAGGTGAGCGTCACGCCGCCATTGCTGTTGACGCTGTAGCTGCTTGAAAGAGTTTGCGTGTCGTAGGTGCCGGTAAGATCGGCAGAGGCGTGAGAACGGGAAACAGGTAACAGGGAACAGGAAATGGTAAGTAAAAGAAGTGACGAGGGGATGTTTTTCTTGTTCATGATACAGCCTCCATTGGGAAAATGTCAGAGGGACATGCCACGGATATATCAGTGCCAAATGTTGGCGACCCATTATCGCAGACCGGGCGGGCCCGGTGTTAAGGCCCACGATCTTGCGTTCCGGGATCGCTCCGCGTTTGTCTATTGTCGGCGAAGTAAGGTGGATAGTCGGGAAAATACATCATTGTAACCGTCAGGTCAACTAATGAAGGTAAACTGCGGAGCTGACGGACGGCGCAGCTGGGAGAGTATTCCCGTCCCCTCAATCCGCTTTCATCAACTTACCAACGTCGGCTATTCCTGGCTCGCCTCTATTCCAATTCCGCAAGATATGAAGTGAGTTGTTTGATCTTCGCCTCCTTCAGGACAAAGACGTCGCAGAATACCGCTTTGAGAAGACCACCATTCTTTCTAGCGCTTTGAACCGCCCCTTCGGCAACGACAACGTCATTCTCCTCAATTACCCGAGTAATGGTGATCGTCGGATTGCCCACAAAGGCATCGTTATTGATCTCTTTATCAAAGGCCTCCTTTCCCACCAGGCGAAACGCACCCGGCATTTCCCAAACAACATCATCAGTAAGGCAGGACAGAATTTGTCCGTGGTCAGATTTGTTGAAGCCGTCCATATATCGTTCCACAGTTTTCCTGTTTTCGCTCATAAGCCATCTCCATGATTTATATCCTCGATCAGAGGCTATAAGGTTCCTGATTAGTACCAATCTCCCGCTTGGTCTTCTCCCCTCCCTTGATGGGAGGGGCAGGGGGCACTGCCATTAAGTTAAGGTCAGTGCCAGTTTCGTGCACGCTGCACAAGCCCCCTCTCCCTTGATGGGAGAGGGTTGGGGAGAGGGTGAAAAGCTCGCATAAGCCTCACCCTCCCCCCCACCCCTCCCATCAAGGGAGGGGGAGCTAACAGCAGGAGCTTAACTTAGTGGCAGTGGGGGCAGGGGGAGGGGGTGTTTGTGCATCTATGCGGGAGATGAGTACTAATCAGGATAGGTTTGAGGAAGACGCCCCTGAAATCGTGCCCGTCCCGCGGGGTTACAAGTTGCGCAGGGTTTCGGCGGCGTCCCGTAGGATGCCCCCCTGTTGGTTTCAGACCCCTGTTGCGTTCCCAAATCCTCACCGTCGTCCCCTTTTTCCCCAGAACTTATAGTACCTTTGGTTATCCTTAAATGAAGATGCTAACGATTTGGATACATGCGAGAAAAGGGAATCGGGTATCTTCTTCAACTTCAATGAGCGTTGGTGGTTTCTTTTGAACCATTCCATTTCTTCTGCTTCCATTTCGGTAAACGAACTGGCTAAAATATTTCTTGTGGCGCATAAAAAATGAAGAGACACTATTCCATTAGTTATCCCGCTATAAAGGAAATCTCTTACGGTTGGAACGGAAGGATTCAGATGCAGTACCAGCTGTCTATCTTTTGGGAATCTTAGATGGATTTCAATTACTGAAAGAAACTCCATTTCCAGATAACGATATCTTATTTCAGGCTGTGGAAGGGGGAGCTTTATTTTGAGGTAGTCGATGTCGGATTCAGAGCAAACAAAGAAAAGCGCAGGAATCGGTATATCTTCTACCAAGACCCGACCAGGCTGGACTATTCCATCCGGATATTTATCTATTTTACCCAATAATTCTGAAGGATATACAATGCCACTATTACCAATTTTTTTCCGCAGTTCAGCGAAGCACAAAGTCATAACAGTAATTCCCTCTCCATTCTTCGTTTTGTTAGTCGAGACCCGAAGGGTCGCGTCTGAAAATTTTAAACGCTTCGGTCACTGCCGCCACTTTGTTCTTGTCTTCGTCCTTGAGTATCTCGTCCATGACAGTGGGAACAATTTGCCATGAGAGGCCGCCCCCGACTTCGTGCCTTTCTCCTCCTAGCAGGGAAGAAGCGCACAATTTCAAGGGCGTCTTGTCTGCCCTTGTCTGCCGGGACGTCCCCTTGTCTGCCTACCACGTTGCTGCCGTTTATTTCACTTTTATTCTTTTCGTCCTGACTGTACCTGATCGTATCACGAGCGGCCCCATGACGGTGGTGTCGGCGCTAACGGCGGTGTAGTTCCCGTTGTATCCCCCCTGCAAGGTGACGGCTATCGGTCGGTTGGCGGTCACTGTGCCGCTATGAACGCCGTCTTTCATCCGAATGACGGCGCCGTTATTTGCCACCGCGTAGGCGACATCGAAGGCCAGATAAGGGGTCGTGCCGATCATAACCAAAGGGGCCAGGCCGAAGTTAGCGGTGACGGTAATGTCGTTGTCGATGGTCAGGCTGCAGTCGTTGATACCGCTACAGCCTCCGGACCAGCCCGAAAAAAGACTGGCCGAATCGGGTACGGCACGCAGGATAAGCGCCGTGCCGGTCCCATAAGAGCGGTTACAACTTAGCCCTGTACAGGCAAACGGTGCAGCAGCAGTTAAACTGCTGACGCTGCCGCCACCGGTACCTGCGAAGAGCACGAACAGAGTCGGATTCCGCCATGCCAGCGTCATGTCGCTGTAGGCGCTGTTGCCAGCCGCATCGGTTGCCGTGAGCCTGAGCTTATAGGTGCCGCTCAGCGACGCGCTCACCGCTGTGGATAGAGCACGCGGGTTGCCGAAGCTTACCGAACCCGGCCCAGACAGCTTAGTCCAGAGATAGCTCATGGCGCTGGCGTCACTGGCTGACCCGGCCAGGGTGAACAGGCCGACTCTGGTCAGATTGCCTCCAGCACTCACCACAGGATAGGCCACGTCTATTACGAAGACCTCTGTTGTCACCGGGCTCACATTCCCCAAGTCATCTACGGCCATGAATTTGAGGGTGCTGCTGCCCGTGATGGAGATGGGCTTGTTGTACACGGATGAGGAGGTAGTCGGTGTGGTGCCGTTGCTCGTGTAGTAAATGACGGCATTCCGATTGGCCGAAAGGACGACGTCCACCGGATGACCATTAAAGGCCCTTCCGCGCGGGGTGCTCATGGCGGCAAGCGGCGTGCTGCCTATCGAAACCATCGCATTGGCACCGGCCACTCTGAGCAGTTGGCCGATCGAGTCGGTGACGGCGGGCTGGTTAGAGATCTGGTGGATACCTGCCGCCACGCCGGCCTTGATACGCAGTACGAGGGTCGCCACCACGCCGTTGTCGATGGCGTTGTGGTTCACACCCGCAATGACAAGCTTGATGGTCCCGGGTGTCGGTACCTCGTAGTTCACGCTCTTGCTGGATGCGACGGCGGCAGCACCGCGACTCACAGCAACCACTTCAAATTTGGCCGGATCGAAGGCGATCGTCATTGCTACGGCAACGGCTTCCAGGCCCGAGCGGTTGGTAAGAGTAAGGGGGAGAGTGATATCAGATCCTGCGCTCCCCGCAGCTGTTCCCAGACTCAACTCGACCGCATTGTTAATTGGCAGTGGAGGAGAATAGCTCGACGAGGCACAGTAACCAAGGTTCTCGTTGATCGCCAGTTGGACCTCGGCTACCGAAACCACGCCGTCGTCATTGACATCCGCCATTGGCGAAACAGCCGCAACTGTCAGATGCTGATTGATTACGGTCTGAAGCTCTCCAATGTCGACAACGCCACTGTTGTTGAGATCCCCGGTCCTGACACTGTAGATCGACTGACCAAATACTCCTGTGGGCAGAATCGCCCCCGTGGTGCTGGTAGTCGCGCCGCGCGGGTAGCCCTGCTTTACCTCCCCCACTTTTGTCGCTGTAGCCAGCAGATAGCCGATATCTCCGCCGGCAATGACGTTCTGGTTGAGTCCTGCCACCCTGGTGTCTATATCCCAGTCCACCAGGTAGTCGCAAAGCGCCGGCGTACCAGGGAATGTGGGCGCGCAGGGGTGATAACCTTCGCTGATGGTGCCTTGGACATCTTTCTCCGCCGCCAGAGCCGCGGGTCCGGCTATGATCTGGCGCGGGGTGAAGCCCAGGTCCATCGCGGCATAGGTGTTTGTCGGGTAAGGGTTCTGAACGTACTTGAAAAAGGTTGTGGTAAAGGTTGCGGAACCTACCTGCAGGGTGCTTTTATTGTCCAGGCGGATCGGAATCTTGATAATCCCGCAGCGCGGCCCTCGTACCGACTCGATGCCGACGCTCGGGTTGATCACCCGGACCGTAATCTTCGACGCAGGCCCCACATTTCCTGCCACATCTGTTGCAGTGCAGGTCAAGGTATGGATCCCGGGGGCCAGGTAGGATGTCCAGGTGCCGCCCCAATCGCCCAAGCCAGACATGGTGATGCCGACCGGTTGATTGCGCTCGTCGGTTACCTGGACCGACTTGACCCCTGAGCCGTCATGCCCGTCTGACGAGGAGCCGGATATGGAGACGTTTCCGTTTGCGCCGACCAGGAGGTCATCCCCGTCAAACGGCCCCTGAAAATTGCAGGAGGGAGGGAGGGTGTCCCGGAAGGTTATGGTCCGTGTGTCGCTACTGCTGTTGCCCGCATTGTCGGTGGCGGCAACGGCGATGGTGGTACTGACGCCGCGGCTGAGCAGCACTGTATGGCTGAAGCTTCCCGACGTATCCACGGTTACGGCCGTGCCGTTGACCGTTACGGAGCGGACGCCGCTCAAGTCGGATACCGTCCCGTTAACGGTCAGGTGCGCCGTCTGGATGGTGGAGCCATTGGACGGGGCGGATACGGTCAGCGCCGGTGCGGTGCTATCGACTGTCCAGCTGTAAAGAGCCGGGGTTGTGTCCATGTTTCCGGTTGCATCGACAAAACGTGCATGGAAGGTATGTAACCCGTCTGCCACTGCAAGGTGAGTGCTGGGGCTGGAACAGGGAGCGTAGGAGCCGCCGTCCAGGCGGCATTGAAACGAGCCGGTCCCGTTGCCGACCAGGGTAAAGGTCGCGTCCTGCACTGTAGTGAGGGGATCGGGGGCTGAGGTAATGGCCGTGTCGGGAGGAAACTGGTAGGAGGCCGTCCGGGTCGCCTCGGCGTTACCCGCGCGATCAAGGGAGTAATACCTCAGATCGGTTGATGCGGACAGACGCACGCCGTCCATGTACAACGTCCTCGGATTACATCCCGATCCCTGGCAGTAGAAGGTCGCGGCGCATCCCGATTCGGTACCGTCATTGCAGGTGAGCATGACTTTCTGGGGGACGGCATAGGATGCGCCGCCAGGCGCTGCGGCGGTTACCGGAGGAGTACCATCTAGCACACTCTGGAACTGCCACCTGACGTCGGCTGTCAATTGGCCACCGCTGGCTCCGCGCAGCCATTGGCTGAAGCTCGCGTTGATGCGTGCGGAATAGGGCAGGGGAGAGGAGGGAGCAAAGGTGGCGGTTTTGGTCGTCGGGTCATAGGAAATGGCGCCAGGCACGCTGCACAGGTTGGTGGAATCGGTGGTCGCCGGCGCCACATAGGCGCTATTACCCCAGGCCACCACTCGGCCATCCTGCATCAGAGCCAGACAGTGCTCACTTCCAGCAGCTATGCCCACCACCCCGGTCAATCCCGCCGGTGGGACCGGATACCGGTTGCCCCACCCCACCACGGTGCCGTCATCCTTGAGGGCCATCGAGTAATACATTGCCGCGGCTATGGCAACTACCCCGGTAAGCCCTGACGGAACGCGGCTCTGGCCATCGTGATTATCTCCCCAAGCCACGACGGTGCCGTTCCTCTTCAGGGCCAGGGAGTGAAAGGCCCCGGCTGCAACGGCCACCACATCGCTTAATCCTGCCGGCATTATGGTGCTGCCATGGAAATCGGAGCCCCAAGCGACGACAGTGCCATCCCCTTTAAGTGCCAGATAGTGAATGCCTCCCGCAGCAATGGTGACTACCCCGGTCAACCCCGCAGGAACGGTGATGGACCCCCAACCTACCACGGTACCATCTCCCTTGACGGCCATAGAAGACAAGCGCCCAGCGGCTATGGCGGCTACCCCGGCAAGCCCCGCCGGCACGCTGACCTGGCCACTGTCGTTACTCCCCCAAGCCGCTACCGTGCCATCTCCCACCAGTGCCAGGGAATGAGCAGCTCCACCCGCCACAGATATCACCCTGCGAAGCCCCACCGGCACGTTGGTCTGCCCCACAGCGTTTTTACCCCAGGTCACCACGGTGCCGTCTTCCTTCAGGGCAAGGGAGTGGTAATACCCCGCTGCAGTCGCCGTCGCCTTACCAGTTGGAACGGTGGTGGCCCCATACTGGGTTTCCCCCCAGACCGCCATGGTACCGTCCGCCTTCAACGCCACCGAGTGATAAAGCCCCCCGGACAGGGCCGTTATGCCAGTAAGCCCGGCTGGCACGCTGAGGCTAAAGCTGCCTCCCCAACTCACTGCAGTGCCGTCCCGCTTCAGAGCCAGGGAGTGATCGCCACCCGCAGCAATGGCGACCACATCATTCAGACCCGCCGGCACGCGCGCCTGCCCATTGGCATCGCCCCCCCACGCCACCACAGTGCCGTCCCCCCTAAGGGCCAAGGAATGATGAGTTCCCCCGGCAATGGCGACGACGCCGGTGAGTCCTGCCGGCACAGCGGCCTGGCCCTGATCGTTTCTTCCCCAAGCGACCACGGTACCGTTCCCATTCAGGGCCAGGCAGTGCTGGATTCCTGCGGCAATGGCAACCACATCGTTGAATCCTGCCGGCACGCTGGTCTGGCCATAGGTGTTATCTCCCCAGACCACCACAGTGCCGTCCCCCTTCAAAGCCATCATGTGACTTCCCGCGGCGATAGCAACCACACCGATCAGCCCCGCCGGAACAGAGCTGCTCGTTCCCCATGCTACTACGCTGCCATCTCCCTTCAGGGCGAGGGAAGGATATCCTGCGGCGACTGCAACCACCCCGCTAAGCCCAGCCGGTACATCGGTCTGTCCGGAGCTGTTGAGCCCCCATGACACTACGGTGCCATCCGCCTTCAGTGCCAGCGTATGAGCAGCTCCTGCGGCAACGGCCGTCACCCCGCAATCGTAGGACAGCGAGAAAGCTCCATTGGAGATAAGGTTCGGGTCCATCGCCTCGTTGAAGGTCGCCGAGACGGTTGTGTTGAGTGGTACCAAGGTGGCGCCGGCTGAGGGGGCGACCGCTGTGGCAGACGGGAGGGCCAGCGAGGTCCCTGACAGGAAAATGAACAGCAGCGATGTGAAGAGGGGAAGTCGGAGCGGAGTTTTCATGGTGATCACCTCCATACCTCAGGGAAGACATCTCGTTATCTCGCTTGTATTCTTTCGCGCTGAAACCAATAGAACCATCAGGATGGGAGTGCGCCGATAAGAGCCACTTCGCTCCACAAAATCACAATCACCCCCCCGCCCTCCCATCAAGGGAGGGGGGAGTTTTAACCAGCTGAAGATTAGCACTAATCAGGTCTATTATTGGATACCGGCATCTAATGGACTCCACAGAGGTTTATCCCGTTCGGCTTGCCTCATTGTATCTGGCGGGCACTCCGGCGACTCCCTCTGTTATGACGGGTTTCCACTGGACGCTTAGTTCCTAAAACGGGTCCAATGATTGGGCACTGTATTACTTCTTTTAATTGATGTCAAACGGGATTGAATTCGCAGTGAGAGCCGGAGGGAATATGGTCGAAAATTGCTGTCGCCCTTGCGGCTTACTTGACGTACTATGCGTATTGAGGCTGTATCGGGTCTCGGCCCTGGTGGTTGTAATGAATCCGACGACCGGGCATGAACGGAGGAGGCGTTATCGTGATGCAGAAGGCGGCCCAATTCTTCTTTCTCATACTGTTCGGCTATGCTTGCGCCGCACAGGATCCGGCATCTGCCGCTACTCACCAGCCGGTGCGGGCACGACACGGCATGGTCGCCTCGGCGAGCCCGCTGGCTTCGCAGGTGGGGATGAAAACGCTTAAGAGTGGTGGAAACGCGGTGGATGCCGCAGCGGTGGTGGCTATGACACTGGCCGTCACGCATCCGGAAGCGGGCAATCTGGGGGGCGGCGGTTTTATGCTTATCAGGACCGCCGACGGCCGCAACTCATTTCTCGACTTCAGGGAGAGGGCACCGAAAAAAGCGACGCGCGATATGTACCTCGACGCCAAAGGGAACGTCGTTCCGGGGAGCTCCACTGTCGGCGCAAAAGCGGTGGGTGTGCCCGGTACCGTCGCCGGCGTCGCGCTCGCGCTGCAACGCTTCGGCACCATCAGCTTTGCGGATGCTTGCCGACCCGCTGAACGCCTGGCCCGAAAGGGATTCAGGCTCAGCAGGTACGAGGCCGGCTCTCTGCGCGGGTATGCCGCCAAACTGGAACGCTTCCCCGAGAGCCGGCGCATCTTCCTGCGCGACGGCAATTACTACCGTGAGGGTGAGCTCTTTCGTCAGCCCCAGTTGGCGAAGACCTTCAGCCGCCTGATCCGGCAGGGCCCCTATACGGCTCAGGGACGTTCTTAAGATTTTAAGTTTCTTCTTATCTCAACAGGGCACTCTCGCAGAGCAAAGGAATGAGGCGCTAGCAAAAACGCTAATATTTAACAAAGTTACGAAAAATCGTAACTATTCACCACCCCAGCGGGAACGACACCGCTAAGGGTACACTGAGGGCTATTTACTCCTGCATAAATGCCGGAAACTTTCCTTCAAATAACAGCCGCAGCCCTTCGGACGCACTGACACCTTGCTTCCGGCAAGTGGACAGATAGCTTCGGATTCTACAGAAGATTTTGGCTCCCTCCCAGGATCGGAAGCAACCTGAGATTTTCTGCTGTACCTTTGTCATCCGGAGGTCATTTTCGGCTTGGTTGTTTGAGAACGGGACCTCTTTTTCGATCATGAAGCGCAGTACGTCAGATTCGTAGTCTCGAAGTCGTTCCAGAAGGCAACGGGCCTTTGAGCGAGCAAGCCTTCCTCGGCGCCCGTTCCTTTGGCTTTCGTCGGGGGGAGGGCACTCGGCCTCGGCTTCACTCAACAGGGCTCGATAGCGTGACCTATATGCCTCGCTCTCAGCCATGTCGAGGCAGCCGCCAGCATCATGGACAGCGTTATTGATTTCTCTCAGCAGGGGGGGCCGCATGGTACCGGGTGTTGATAAGTGGATATCTCGGGGTATGCTTGCGGCATGTCTAAAAAGAGCAGAATCCACATACCCGGGGCCATTTATCACGTGATCCTGCGGGGCAACGATC
The DNA here is from genome assembly GCA_003499925.1 of Geobacter sp. Classification (GTDB taxonomy): domain Bacteria; phylum Desulfobacterota; class Desulfuromonadia; order Geobacterales; family Geobacteraceae; genus Geomonas. The sequence goes on along the minus strand of DNRQ01000117.1, from coordinate 37,824 downwards.
ACAGAGACATCTTCGCCGATGACAAGGACCGATTCCGCTTCTTCTCTATCCTCGACATCGTTCGCCAGCGCATCCCCTTCAAGATCCACGCGTTCTGCCTCATGACCTCCCATTTCCACCTGGAGTTGCAGGTCGCCGCCGTCCCGCTTTCGAAGATCATGCAGCGCATCGCCCTACGGTACGTCCAATGGTTTAACTGGAGACATCACAAGACAGGACATCTTTTCGAGAGACGTACAAGGCGATCCTGGTCGATACCGACGAGTACCTGAAGGCCTGAAGGAGCTTGCCGCATACATTCACCTCAACCCGGTGCGCGCCCGTATGGTAAAAAGCCCCGAGAAGTACAAGTGGAGCAGCCACCGGGCCTACCTCGGGAAGATGACGTTACCTTGGCTGGAGACCGATTTCATCCTGTCGACGTTCTCGCCGTCCGACCGTAAGGGGGCACAAGCCTCCTTCAAGGGGTTCGTCGACTCGATGATCGGCCAGGAGCGCAACAAGTATTTCCACGGCGAGAAGAACATTGACAGCAGGCTACTGGGGGACGAGTACTTCGTCCTCGACATCCTCGACGGCTTGGAGGAGGAACCGCCAACAAAGCCGGATCTGGAAATGGTGCTCGCAGCCGTGGAGGCGGTTATCGGTCCGGACGCTCCGAGACTGTTGACCTCGGCCGCAAGGGATGCACGGAGCTTCGAAGTAAGAGCACTTGCCGCGTGGGCCGTCCTCCAGTTCTCGGTGCAACCTTGAGCGAGCTGGCAAGGTACTGCAGCCGGGATCACTCGACCATGTCCTGCGCCGCCCGCAGGATTGAAGAATGGCAACCCGTTAGGCCCGATCTGGCGGACAAGATGGCACAACTTCGCTCCGCTCTTACTCACCACCCCGCCCCAACCGCGCGTCCAAAAGGGATCGAGGTTCGATCTACCCCTTCGACGGACGCCTGATTTAGTCACAAGATGTTCACAAAAGATTTGAGTTTGCCAAAGAACGCTTTTTCTCTCACCATTGCAGCATGTTACAGGAAAACAGAGCCCAGGAATGCCCGGCGCACCCGGCGGGAAGGAAAGTTATTAACTTGTCAACACCCGGTTCTATCGGTTCCCTCCCAACACCAGTTTATGCAGTGGCTTCGCTTTGCTACGCACCGCATAAACTTTAATTCATTATGCCGAGCTCGGCATAAAAGCCATTCATTTCTTCCTCATGGCGACCAACGGGTATGAGACTGACCTGCGGCAGTTTTATCGCCGTCTGGTCGTGTCGAGTGTTAGAATGCCTAGAGTGCATGTTTCAGAGGTCTTTATTACTTTCATCTCTGGCTGCCTTAGCTACCTCATCCAGGTCTCTTACCGCGGTACTCCGAAAATCTTTCGGCAAATCGACTAGGATATTAATGTCATTTCTTGCTGTCTTGAACATTTCAAGTATCTCACTGATTTGCTCAATCGCTTTTTTATAAGCAGGGAAAAAAAGAACATAGCTTGTATTATTGATTAGTTTAATAGAAATATAGGGCTTATTATACAATTCCATAACTTCTTTGGATTTTGCTTCAACTAGGGATATCTCGTTTAAAATCACTCTTTCCAAGTCGATTCTTGAGCGGCCTTTGATGTACAAAACAAAGTAAATAAATTCATTTGAAATAATTAAATAAGTTCTAAAGAACGCCTTGCTGTCTTTAGTCAGTATCAATGGCGGATTGATTTTGATGACGGACAATATTTTGTCAAGATTTAACGGCCCAATTCTGTTGAGAACTTCTTGGGGTATTTTCGATTTATCCAGGAATATTGTTTTACCGTAAAGACTCTCCAAAAATTTAGACCTTGCAATGGTCAGAAGGTTAATGACTGGCGAAATGATTGACTCAATGAAGTTGTAGATAAAAACTGGTGATGGAATGCTTCTAGCAAGGATCAGGAAAACAACGAAGACAGCGATCAACACAAGCGGAATGAAAAGAAATAAGTAAAACTTGATGTCATCAGCGGTCATGTTTTTTCCAATTTATTCTTCTAACGTAGTGGGAGATCACCGGGCAGGCTTTTGGCCCGGTGCATCATCTTCCTTGTTGGAAGTTTTCTCTTTGTTTGTTTTGTATTGGATAGTGGCAAAATCCTGCCAAAGTCCACTTGCTGCAGAACCAAAACCACGACTCTTTTCGTTGTCTTCAAATTTACTGATAGCATCAAGTGTAGGTTGAATATGGCCTGTTTTGATTTGTTCTTTCATGACATTCAAACTGTTTCGCACGTACATACGCTCATAGCTTTGACCATAAAATCTCACGCCTTCTACTGTCGCAATACAGAGCAGAAATGCTAATACTCCGTAAAATAACCGCAGCTTAACATCAAATTTCAACTCAGCCCAAATCCACATGCCAAGGGCGATGAGAGCCAACGGCGCTATTCCTGGACTTATAAAGCCAGTCAGATATTTTTCCATTTAGTTCCTCTTCCAACGCCAGGCTGACCGGCTTGGCCGGTCCTGCCGTTTGTTGGGTTTTTCTTGTACCGTCACGACCTCATGACTCTCTGTCAATCTTTTTCATGCGCTCCTCCGAAAGACGGGTCTTTTGCGCTTGTTCCTCAGGCGTACCTGCCCAATCCATTCTTGGAGGAGGTAATTCATCATTAGCAATAGACTTCACAATGCAGCCTTCATAATTGCGTATAAAATTATAGAGTTGGTCAACCTGTGAAAGCTCACGTAAGACCACTGTTACAATATACCCCATGGCTTCTCCTTTCTCGTTTCAGGATTCCTTTCTGGAATCCGACATTTGGCCAACCAGGCACCGGTGGAGCGCAGCGAAGACCGAGTATCTCAGCTCGTTATCCCTTAAATATTGGCAATTCATACGTGGTGTCTGCAAAACAGGCCATCTCGACATCCCTCGCACGCCAACTGACCTTCGGTTGAAGCAGACTCAACAACTCTGCCTGCTTCCGACACCAATCGATCCAACAAAGGTAGGCATCAAAGTCATTCATTTGTAACGAAGTGTAGTTCATACGGAAACGCATGAGGCCGGAAGTTTTCGTTGGAATCTTTTTGTTGACCCACTTTGCCACCCTTCTATCGACCATCGGGTAGAGAGTCGGCTCATACAAGGCGGGGAATGTTAACGCCACCGCGATCGTGCGGGTAACCAGGCCACATGAAGAAATGAGACGATCTGCATTTTTTTTTGACGGATTGTTAACGAAATCATCGATTGCAGCTTTGAGCTCGGGCGCCCTGTTTCTTTCCGACAAGAGGAATTCCCCTAGCTTTTTTGTCCGTATTTCAGCTCTCCCGTGCTGACTATACATCTTCCAATAAGTCACTTCCAAAAATGGTGCTACATGGAGATTAGGTTTTCCAATTGCCTCTCTGAAGTGATCTTCAAATTTGACAGTGCTTTCTCGTTTATTAGTGGATTGGGCAAAATAGCCGGGATATCTTGATCTTTCAGAATAGGTTCTTAAATCGACAGGATAGTTATAATCGCACAGCTTCTGCCACCAAAGCACATCTGCAGCACTGAGTGGGCCGCAGAAATGACAGTTCTTCTCTCTGGCTGTCTCTTTTAGGCAGTAGGGACAAATCATCCGTCAACCTCGTTCCTCGCGACTCATCATCGGGTCAACTCGTAGATGACCGGATCTGTTAATCCCGCCGATTTGGTTGTTATCCAAGCTGCAAATTCTTATTGATTTTCGCACTCGCCTGAATTTATTAACCAATTCAATCAGAATAATGTTCCATTCGGGTGGATACACCCCTTCCGGTATAACATTCCAATCAGGGTAGATATACCTCTTCCTGCATAATATGACATTTGGGGAGGATATCCAACTCCCGGACCCACGCCACCTTTCCGGAACAGGTTGAAGCGAAGGCACCTGGTTGTAAACTTTTCCCAATAAGTGCGCACTATATTACGTCTCATACACCAAGTCAAAGGGGAATAGCCATGGCTTCGGAACCAGTCGAAATTTCCGTACGATACGCCAAGTACCTTTGTAAACGAAATGTCGCAGGTGAACACCATAACGAGTACCAGAAATGCCTGCTGCGCTTCCTTGAGACCTCTGCCGGGGCGCCGCAATACCAGCGCGATGCCGAGCGCATGCGCCACTTCATGAAAGAACTGGCCTCCGACAACAAACCGCTCCCCCAGCGCCAACATGCGGCCAATGCTGTATCCCTTTACTTTCAAATGCTCAAGGAGCATGGCTCCTGCCTCACCGGCGGCGGGACGGTTCCCCCCACCGACCGCGTGACGCACCCCGAGAGTGCTGCGCACCCTCTCTGCTGACAGCTGCATCCTACGATGCCCCGCCGCTTTTCTCATTATTCAGAGGCAGGTTATACGTTGAAATCCGATTCGCCTGAGTGGGACAGGTTGATCGCCACCCTCGCCGCAGAGGTGAAGGTCCGCCACTATTCGCGTAACACCCTCAAGACCTACGCGCATTGGTCCCGGCAGTTCCAGCGGTTTCTCCAAAACAAGTCCCCGGAAGAGCTTTCCACCGACGATGTCAAGGAGTACCTCACTTTTCTCGCGGTCAAGTGCCGGGTAGCCGCGTCGACCCAGAATCAGGCCTTCAACTCCCTTCTGTTTCTGTACCGCCACGGCCTGAAGCGGGAGTTCGGCGAACTGCGCGGCGTGCCGCGGGCCAAAAAGTCGCTGTACATACCGATGGTGCTCTCACGCGAAGAAATCGACGCCATACTCAGACATCTGGCGCATCCTTACGCCCTTGCCGTGAAGCTCCTGTTTGGCTGCGGCTTGCGCCTTTTCGAGTGCCTGCAACTCAGGATTGGGGACTTCAACTTCGAAGCGGGCATACTTACCGTGCACGGAAAAGGGAAAAAGGACCGGGGCGTGCCGCTGCCCGAAACCATCACCAGCGAGCTGAAATCACAGATAAAAGCCGTCGGCATCCTGCACGAACAGGACCTGAAGGCGGGGTACGCAGGGGTATTCCTGGATGATGCGGTCGAGAAGAAATACCCCAGGGCACCCAGGGAATTCGCGAACCAATGGTTTTTCCCTCAGAAGTCGCTGACGCAGTTGGAGGAAAGTGATGAACGACGGCGCTACCACCTGCATGAGTCCGAGTTGCAGGAGGCGCTCTACCATGCCGTCCGCAGCGCCAGAATCCCCAAGCGCGTAACGGCGCACACCTTCAGGCACTCCTTTGCCACCTATTTGCTACAGGCGAATTACGACATCCGCACCATCCAGACCCTGCTCGGGCACGCAAGCCTGAAAACCACAATGATCTATACCCACTGCGTCCCAGTTCGCACGGTTAAAGAGCCGAAAAGCCCGCTAGATTTCGACGGTCCGGATGGCGAAAGCTGATTCCTGGTCAGGGCAGACGCTTGCATGACGGAAACAGAAACCGCTGTTATGGTAGGGCTCGGTGCATTAAACTGCGCAGGAAGCGCTGGGAGGGCAGGGGGGGCTCATCAAAAGGGGCCAAATGCAAAACTGGAGCTACCTAAATGCAAAACTGTCGCCTTGTACGCAATTTTGGAGCTACCAAATGCAAAACTGTCGCCTTGTACGCAATTTTGGAGCTACCAAATGCAAAACTGTCGCTTTGTACGCAGTTTTGGAGCTACCAAATGCAAAACTGCCGTCTTGTACGCAATTTTGGAGTTACCAAATGCAGCAGTGCCGTCCTATGCGGTATTTTGGAGCGACCAGATGCAAAACTGCCGTTCTCGTACGCGATTTTGGAGCGACCTAATGCAACAATGCCGTCTTGTGCGGGATTCTGGAGCGACCAGATGCAAGACTGCAGCCCGGCTGCTTAAGCGGAGGAAACAGATGGGATGGGGTATTTCGAAAGGGGAGTGATGTCAAACGGGAACCTGATTAGTGCTGATCTTCCGCACGCTGCGCAAGCACCCCCTCCCCCTTGATGGGGGAGGGCTGGGGAGAGGGTGAAAGGGAGGGGGGAGTTTCAACCAGCGGAAGATCGACGCCAATCAGGAACGAAAATGAATTCGCAGTGAGAGCCGGGGGGAATACGGTCGAAAATTGCTATCGCCCTTGCGACTGACTTGACGTACTATGCGTATTGAGGCTGCATCGGGTCTCGGCCCTGGTGGTTGTAAAAAATCCGACAACCGGGCTTGAACGGAGGAGGCGTTATCGTGATGCAGAAGGCGGCCCAATTCTTCTTTCTCATACTGTTCGGCTATGCTTGCGCTGGGCAGGATCTGGCAGCTGCCGCTACTCACCAGCCGGTGCGGGCACGACAGGGCATGGTCGCGTCGGCGAGCCCGCTGGCTTCGCAGGCGGGGATGAAAGCGCTTAAAGGTGGCGGCAACGCGGTGGATGCTGCAGCGGTGGTGGCTATGACGCTGGCGGTCACTCATCCGGAAGCTGGCAATCTGGGAGGCGGCGGTTTTATGCTGATCAGGACCGCCGACGGCCGCAGCTCCTTTCTGGATTTCAGGGAGAGGGCACCGAAAAAAGCGACGCGGGATATGTACCTCGACGGTAAGGGGAACGTCGTCCCCGGAGGCTCCACTGTCGGCGTAAAGGCGGTGGGGGTGCCCGGGACTGTCGCCGGCATCGCGCTCGCCCTGCAGCGCTTAGGCACCATCAGTTTCGCGGATGCCTGCCGACCCGCTGAACTCTTGGCCCGAAAGGGATTCAGGCTCAGCAGGTACGAGGCCGGTTTCTTGCGCGCGTATGCTGACAAGCTGGAACGCTTCCCCGAGAGCCGGCGCATCTTCCTGCGCGACGGCAATTACTACCGCGAGGGTGAGCTCTTTCGCCAGCCCCAGTTGGCAAAGACCTTCGGCCGCCTGATCCAGCATGGACCCCGGGAGTTCTACCAGGGAGAAACTGCGAGACTGCTGGTAAAGGCGATGGGGGAGGGGGGGCTTATCACGCTTGAGGACCTGAAAGGGTACCGTCCGGTGGAGCGCGAGCCGCTGGTCGGAACTTACCGGGGCTTCTCCATACTTACTGCGCCTCCTCCCAGTTCCGGCGGGGTGGCCCTGCTGGAGATGCTCAATATGCTTGAGGGGGACAAGTTGCCTGAACTTGAGCACAACTCGCCCCGCTACCTGCACCTTGTGGCTGAGGTGATGCGCCGGGCCTTCGCGGACCGGGCGGCCTATATGGGTGATCCGGATTTCGTCTCGCTGCCGACCGCGGAATTGACGGCCAAGGGGTATGCGGCCGGCCTGCGGAAGGGGATTGACCCGGCAAAAGCCAGTGTCAGCAGCGAGATCCGTCCCGGCCTTGGCTCCAGGGGAGAGCCGGAGTCGACCACTCATTTCTCGGTGGTGGACGCGGCCGGCAACATGGTCAGTTGCACCTACACTCTTAACGACAACTACGGCAGTGGAGTCACCGTTCCTGGTGCCGGTTTCCTCCTCAATAACGAGATGGATGATTTCACCAGCAAACCTGGCGCACCGAACCTCTTCGGTTTGATCCACGGAAAGGCGAATGCCATCGCTCCCGGGAAACGTCCTCTTTCTTCGATGACTCCAACTATCGTGCTCAGGGACAATAAACCCTGGTTCGCCATTGGTGGCCCCGGCGGTCCCCGGATTATCAACGCGGTGTTCCAGGTGCTGGTCAATATCGTCGACTTCGATATGAACCTGCAACAGGCGATCGATATGCCGCGCATTCACCACCAGTGGTTCCCGGACATCCTGTATGTTGAGAAGGCGGGTTACAGCGAGGATATCGGGAAGGCGCTGGAGGCACGCGGCCACAGTATCGGGTTCAAGAAGATCAGCAACATCCAGGGGGTGATGATCGAGCCGGGGAGCGGAATGCGCGTTGGGGCATCTGATCCGCGGGGGGATGGCAGGGCTGTCGGGTATTGAATTCGTGAAAGGTGAAGGGTGAACGCCTTGCACCCGCCCCCAGCCCCCACTGCCATTAANNGCAGTGCCCCCAGCCCCTCCCATCGAAGGGAGGGGAGCTTGTAGTCCCCTCTCCCCTGGTGGGAGAGGGCTAGGGAGAGGGGGAAAATGCGCCGACTGCTAGAGTCGTTATGAGAGGTGGTTAGGAGATTTTTGATGTTTGTCTTGCGTGTATTGTTGAGTTTCAGTTTGGCTGCTGCCCTTGCTTTTTCGATGGGTTGTGCAGGTCTGCATCAGGGTGGGGATGGGAATAAATCTGCTGCCGAGGGCGCAGTTGGCCCGTTGTCCTTAAATGGCGCTGGCTTCCCCCCTCCCGACCTCCCCCCTCCGGGGGGAGGAGAGTTGGCTGCCTTGTCCGCAGTTGACCGTCCTGCGGCTGTACCTCAAAGTTATGGACGCGAAGCATCCGTACCTCAAGCATCGGAACGTCAAGCATCGGAACGTCAAGCATTCGATGCGGTCGTGGGTGAGTTGGAACGGCGGGTCCGCGGCAAAGTGTCCGGCGCCACGGAGCCTCTGGTGGAATACCGGGGGGCGGATGGGTTTTTCGGCATGGCTGTACCGGTTCCGAAATCTGTCGAGCTGGAGATGCGCCTGAAGAAGAGCTGGCGGGAGGGGTGCCCGGTGCCGATCAGCGACTTGAGCTATCTCGTCCTCGGCTACTGGGACTTTGACGGTAAACCGCAGATCGGGGAACTGGTGGTCCACAGGAAGTTGGCGCTTGCGATGGTCACCGCGTTTGGCGAGCTCTATGCCCTGCGATTTTCCATCGACAGGATGGAGCCGATCGAGCGCTACGATGGCGATGACGACCGGTCGATGGAAGCCAACAACACTTCTGCCTTCAACTGCCGGGACGTTGCCGGTCGGCCCGGCGTTTTCTCCAATCACAGCTACGGCACTGCAATCGATATCAACCCGGTCCAAAATCCCTTCCTGGTGCCGAAAAACGAGGCGCTGAAGGCGCTGGGATGGAACGGTACGGAGAAGAAGGCCGATTTCCTTGAGAGGCTGGGCTATCCTCATATCGGCACCGTGGCGAGCTTCTGCGAGAAGCAGGTTGCCAACTGCAGAGTCTCACCTTCCAAAGGTCTTCCTTTTCTGGACCGGACTAATCCGGCCCCGGGTCTTCTCGTGGAAGGCCCCGTGCTGCAGGCCTTCACCAGCCGGGGCTTTGAATGGGGCGGTTTGTGGCGCAACTCGGTCGACTACCAGCACCTCGAGGTTAAACCTGCAAAGCTGCGCTGATCCAGATCAATGGCCTTGATCCTTCTCCTGATTAGCCTCCAACCCCGCCTGCGGCGACGTTTTGTCCAAGAGCAAAATTGCCTACTGTCCCCATCCCCACCCTGACCCTCCCCTTGAAGGGGAGGGGACGTGGAGAATAAAGGGGGAACTTACTCAGAAGCACTCCACGCCGATGGCATGATGGCTCAATGATACGCGATTTAACGGGGACCTCCAACGCACCCGGTCCCCCAGGCTCGACGGGGGAGGAATCAGCCACGGCTAAGTGCAAAAAATCGTGAAGCGGCAGCATTGAAATGCGCAGGCAACGGGGAGGAGGGCCCATGGTAAGCTGCCGTTCCCGAGGCCGGCAGACGCGGTAAACATCGGTAACAATGAGGGGCCATTTCTTCGGCTTCCACATTAACTTGCCGTTACGCGTTTTAACGGCGGTGGTTACCAGATTTGGGTTATTTCGCCCTAGACCTTTTTAAAGTTGCTCTGATTGATTTGGTAATTCTAATCGCTTCGTCCTCGCCTTGAAAAAATTTCCCGCCTTACGCCGACGCAAAATCTCCAAGAGGTTACACCGAAAACCGCTCTGGCTGCACCGTTCAGAGGGTGCTTCAGCACCCGCAGCTGTGCATCTCCAAAATCCCTGAAAAGCGATAGGGATATTGCTCCCTTAGCGCGAGTTGCGGGCATGATTCTTGCGTTCGGGAGGCATTCGTTTAATAAGGTTCTCTCATCTAAAATACAAGTTACAGAAGTGAAGTGAATGGGGGCTTCTATGCTCAGAAAAGGATTGGCAACTCTGGTCTGCCTGGCGATCATGTCGGCTCTATGGTCGTGGGCCGCCTCGTTATACTACATCAAGACCAAGCTCAATAACGCCGGCGGTTCGATTCGGGTCCGCGAGTACAGCGTTCAGACCGTTCAGACCGGCTCGATCGGCTCGATCAGATACACCAACTTCACCACATCGGCCCCCGTGGCGGTCGTGGTTACTCCGGACCCGACCCACCAGATTCTGAGTCTGACCAAAAACGACTCCCCTGTGTCGATTCCCGATCCCAGGTCCCCGGTTACCGTCCTGTTCCAGAAAAACGGCCCGACGACCACCCGCGAGACCCAGTCTCTGCTTGCCACCTTCGTGATCCGCAGTGCCGGATCGGTTGCCCTGAAAACCTGGCAGCTGCAGACACAGAATGTGAATGCCGGCGGTACCATCACCACCAGCCGCGCCACGGACCCGATTAAGATCTTATCGAACTACGGTCAGCTGGTTTTCAAGAACTACCCCGACACCACACCGGTCGTGGTGACCGTTGCCGCAGATGCGGGGTACCAGATCAAGAGCATCCTGAAAAACGGTGTCCCGCAGCCAATCAGCGGCAACCCTGCCACGTTCACCATCGATCCCTCTGTCGGCAACGTGGTAAACGTGCAGGCGGCCTACCGGAAAGTCTCCCTTGCCGTCACTACCGGCGTGGGAATCACTCCTCTCAACCCGATCGTCGCGCACGGCGGCACGGTGCGACTGACCGTGATTCCCCCCGGTACCAGCAACGTCGTCAGCGCCATCAATGTCACACCGGGCACCACGGTTGCCATGGTCGACAACTTCGGCAAGACCTCGGCGCCGTTTTCCGGACCGGTAAAGGTGACGCTCACAAACGTGACCGCCCCGGTCTCCGTTGCGGCCAGCTTCGCCACCGATACCACGCTCGCCATGGAGAGAAACTGCACTTCCACCTGCCATCTGAATGCCAGCGCGGCCGTGCGGGCGGTACCCGGCAAGTGGCTGGCATCCCGGCACAAGGCAAGCGGCATCGACTGCGTGGTCTGCCATGTCACCATGCCCGGCCCGGTAGTCAAGGCTTCGGTCAATGCGGCCACCTTCAAGGTGACGGCCGCCGAGGCCGGCACGGTGGGGGGGTACTACTGCGCCAAGTGTCACAGCCTTGAGATCGGCCAGGGCTTCGACGCCTCGCTGCACGGAAGCAGGGGTGTGACCTGCAGCTCGTGCCACAGCGGCGGATCCCACAATCCCGCACCCTCCGCCACGGCATGCAACGGCTGCCATCTCGACGGCAACGGGGAGATGCCCCGGCATCCCTTCGCCATCGGGGCAACACTGTGCGTCACCTGCCACAATCCGCACTCCACGGCGGGCGCCCTGCAGGTCCAGCCGGGGGGGATGCATTTCAACAACATCACCAGCGGCAGCTACCCCGCCTCCTATGTGACCTCGAGGGCCGACTGCTCGGACTGTCATCAAAACAGCGCCGTCAATCTCACCATCCGGCAGCAATGGGACGACACCGGGCACGCCCGGATCGACGCTGCCGCCTGGAGCAAAAACGACTTCAAGACCAGGTCCGGTTGCGTGCAGTGCCACACCACGACCGGCTTCATCGCCTATTCCACCGGCAGGGTCAGCGCGGCCTGGGGGAGCGCCTCCGACAAGAGCAAGGAAATCCTCACCTGCGCCGGCTGCCACTCCGACATCGCCACGGGAGCGCTGCGCAGCGTCGCACCGCTGCGCCCCTTCGCCGGCGACGACTACAGAAACCGCGACGTGGCGAGCTCCAACCTCTGCATGAACTGCCACAGCGGCCGCAACAACGGCACCAGCATCCAGTCCAAGGTGGGGAGCGCCGACTTCGGCAATCTCCCCTTCGTGGCACCGCACTACCTCGCGGCGGGCGCCAACCTGCACGGCCAGGGGGGGTACCACATCCCGGGGCAGGCGTATTCCTTCTACTCCTCCAACAGCCACCGCGGCATCGGCATGGGGAACCGGGCCAATACCGGCAGCGCCGGCCCCTGCGTCGCCTGCCACATGTCCTCGGCCGAGAAACACCGCCTGAGCCCGGTAAGCACCGACCTGAACGGCGCCATCACCGGCATCAGCACCGGCGTCTGCGTCAACTGCCACGCGAGCTCACTGGACGCGACCCGGCTCGGCGCCGACCAGGCCGCCTTCAAAAACGCCCTCGAGATCCTGAAGGCGATGCTGGCCCGGAAGGGGTTCGTGGCGAGCGGCGAGTATCCCTACTTCAACAACAGCGACTGGGGCTCCGACCAGGCCGGCGCCAACGCCATGGGGGCGGCCTATAACTACGTGCTGCTCCTGAAGGATCCGGGGGCCTACGTCCACAACGCGACCTACGCCAGGAAACTGATCGTCGACTCCATCGACTCCCTCCACAACGGCAGCGTCACCGGCTCGATCGACTCGGCCCTGGCCACCCTGGTCGGCTCCGGCGCCATCTCGCAGCAGGCCGCCGATCAGCTCTCCCAGTACAAGGCGGTCACTACCAGCTGCAACCGCTGTCACGATACGGCCGCCACCGGGAGCCATGCCCGGCACCGGACCGACGGGATCAACTGCGCGGGGTGCCACAACGCCACGGTGCATTCCGGCTCCACCCTGATCACCGGGGGAACGGCGCACCTGAACGGCCAGCTGGAGGTGGAGATCGCGCCTGCCAACAACCAAAGCGGCACCGGCAACTATAACCGGACCGCCGCCAGCTGCTCCGGCGTTTCCTGCCACGGCAACGGCACCCTCACGGTGCGCTGGGGGAGCGGCGCGGTGAGCTGCGAGAGCTGCCACACGGGAACGGTTGCCGTGATCGACGGCGTGAGCGCCCCGAACCGCTCCCTTTCGGGGAGCAGCGGCCACGGCAGGCCGGAAGTCGGACTGCAGTGCCAGGAGTGCCACGACCGCAACAAGCAGCACCTGGGGGGCTCGGGGATGCTGAAGGACGACTTGGGCGGGGCGCTGAACAACGAGTGCAACTACTGCCACGACGACACCGACCTGGTCCAGGACGACAACCGCAGCAGGATGCGCAGCCACCGCAGCAAGAGCGGCGGGGTCTCCGCCTGCCTCGAATGCCACGATCCGCACGGCACCGGCAACACGTCAATGATCAGGAGCACGATCCTTGGGCAGCCGATCAGCTACAGCGGGGGTGAGATCGGGCTGGTCAATACGGTCACCAACCAGGGGCTTTGCCAGGTGTGCCACACCGGCACCAAGTACTACCGGGCCGGCGTGCCGGAAACCGAGCACGACAGCAGCGGCTGCCTCGCCTGCCACCAGCACAACGGTCCGGCCGGGGCCTTCCTGATCCAGGTCACCAAGCAGTGCGACTCCTGCCACGGCTATCCGCCGGCCGCCAGGGAGGCCGCCTTCCCGATCGGCTTCGGAACCATGGCGAACTGGTCCAGCGCCTCCTTCGAGCGATACTCGGGAGGCGGCGGCGCGCACCTGGTCCCGGCGCACGTGGCCAAGAGCGTCAGGCCCTCCGACGGCTGGAGCAGCTGCACCATGTGCCATGACCCGGGCAACCACCTGAAGGATCTGACCCAGGACAACCCGCCGGTCTTCATCAGCCACATCCGCATCAGCGTCGATGCGCGCTACCGTTTCGACGACGCCTTCACCGTGTACACCGGCGCCAAGCTGGTCGACCCGCCGGCGCGAAACGCGACCGGAAGCTGCTTCAACCTGAGCTGCCACATGAGCCCGTCGCCGCGCTGGAGCACCGAACGCTAACTGCCGCCCCGAGGCCCGGGGCTTTGAAATGACATTATTGAAATGCAATTAATAGGGGGGAGTATGCAGAATTATCGAGGTAACAGGCGAAACCGGCTCAAGGTACTGCTGGCGTCGGTCTCGCTGGGGATGGTGCTGAGCCACGGCGCCGCAGTTCAGGCGGCGCCGCAGTACGCCTTCGACTGTACCAGCTGCCACAACATGCCGCCGCTCGACTCCGGCACCCCCCGCAAGAACCCGTACACCGGCGCGGTTCCCGGCAACCACGAGACCCACTCGGACGCCACGGTCAACTCCTGCGCCGAGTGCCACGGCGCCGGGGTCACCACTCTTGGCAACGCCCACCGCAACAAGGTGATCGAGCTGACCGGGGAGATCGGCTACAGCCTGGGCTTCGTGAACCAGACCTCGCTCCCCCCCGTGCCGCTCGGCTCCTGCTCCACAGCCAGGTGCCACGGCAACGGCAAGGGGGTGCTGCAGATTACACCGGCCTGGGGAACCGCTCCCTACGCCGCCCCCGCGGACTGCGCCGAGTGCCACGGGGTGGCGCCGGCAAGCGGCAACCACCCCTCGCTGACGGCCGCCGGGCGCAAGCACGGCGAATACTACGGCACCGGGGTCGACGCCTGCGTCAAATGTCACCCGGACCATCTCGCCGAGGCGAAGCCGTTCGGCCACGCCAATGAGGCGGGACGCGCCATCACGCTCAGCTTCGGCTCTCCGGTTCCAGGCGGGAGCTTCGCCGCCGGGAGCTGCTCGGCCCTCTACTGCCACAGTAACGGCCAAGGGGTCGCCTACCCGGTCAGCTGGGGGGGGACCCTTCCCGCCGACTGCAGCGGCTGCCACGGCAACAAGACGAGCGGCACCCTCTCCGGCAGGCACGCCGAGCACGTGAACAACGACACGGCTCTGGGGACCAGCTACGGCTGCGCCGAGTGCCACGCCGACACGGTGAGCGACGACCTCACGGTATCGAACCGGGCGAACCACGTGGACGGCCTGATGAACTACTCGGGCGACCGGGCCGGGAGCTTCGGCTCGGGGACATGCAGCTCGGTCTACTGCCACAGCGACGGCAGGGGGACCATGAAGACGCTCGCCGCGGGCTCCTGGAGCAGCGGTGCGGCCATGGACTGCAAGGGTTGCCACGGCTCCGATGCCGCCCCCGCCTTCGCGAGCGTCGCCGGCGAGCCGGACTACGCCAACGCCGGAGCGGACCAGCCGCGCGCCAACAGCCACCAAAAGCACGTCAACTCCGCCGCGACCTGCCGGGACTGCCATGCCAGCGTCACGGACGACGGGCTCTCGATCAAGGCCGGGGCACCCCACATCGACCGGGTGATCGACACGGTGGCAGGGCCGGGTACCACCTTCCAGTGGGCCGGTACCACCTGCTCCAACGCGAGCTGCCACAGCGGCAACGGCATCGTGGCCAACGTGCTCCCCGCCAAGTGGGGCGCCACCCTGGGCTGCGACGGCTGCCACGGCATGGCCTCAAGCGGCTCCCTTTCCGGGCAGCACGCGAGCCACGTCAACAACCTGGCGGGTCTCGGGACCAACTACGGCTGCGTCGAGTGCCATGCCCCGACGGTGACCAACGACGTCAGCATCGCCACCCCGGCCAGGCACCTGAACCTGATGATGGATTACTCCGGCGCCAGGGCGGGGAGATTCTCGGGAGGAAGCTGTGCCACGGTCTACTGCCACAGCGACGGCAAGGGGACCATGAAGGCGCTGGGCGCCGGCTCCTGGAACAGCGGGACTACCCTGGATTGCTCGGGGTGCCACGGCTCGGATGCCGCCCCCGCCTTCGCAAGCGCCGCGGGAGCTCCGAACTACGCCAACGCCGGGGCCGACCAGCTGCGCGCCAACAGCCATCAGAAGCACGCCACGAGCTGCCGTGACTGCCATACCGGCGTCAGCGCGGACGGCCGCTCCATCACGGCCGGCGCCCCGCACGTCGACGGGGCGATCAACGTCGCCGCCGGCCCCGGACAGATCTTCAGCTGGGCCGGGAGCACCTGCTCCAACGTGAGCTGCCACAGCGGCGGCGGCATCATCGCCAACGTGGCCCCCGCCAAGTGGGGGGCGGTCCTCGACTGCACCGGCTGCCACGGCATGGCCGCAAGCGGCACCCTTTCCGGCAAGCACGCGGTGCACGGCAACAACAACGCGAGGCTCGGCACCAGCTACGGCTGCGTCGCCTGCCACGCCAACACGGTAAGTAGCGACAGCAGCATCTCCACCCCCGCACTGCACGGCAACGCCATGGCGGACTACTCCGGCGCCCGGGCCGGCAGGCTCGTCTCCGGGAGCTGCTCCACCGTCTACTGCCACAGCGACGGCAAGGGTACCCTGAAGCCCCTGGCCGCCAGCGACTGGAGCGCCGGGGCGCCCCTGAGCTGCTCCGGGTGCCACGGCTCCGATGCCGCAGCCGCCTTCGCGAGCATCGCCGGCGAGCCCAACTACGCCAACAGCGGCGCCGATACCCTGCGCGCCAACAACCACCAAAAGCACGTCACCTCGGCCGCCACCTGCCGCGACTGCCATGCCACCACCAGCAGCGTCGACGGTCTCACCCTGATCCCGGGTTCGGCCCACACCAACGGCGTGAACGACGTGGCCGCCGGCAACGGCAAGAGCTTCGACTGGGCCGGGAGCAGCTGCTCCAACGTGAGCTGCCACAGCGGCGGCGGGATGGTCGCCAACGTGGGCCCCGTCAAGTGGGGCGAGACCCTGGGTTGCAACGGCTGCCACGGCGACGCGGCAAACCTCGCCACCGACGCCCATGCCAGCCACGTGAGCGCCATGGGATACTCCTGCGCCGTCTGCCACGCCCAGGTGGTCTCCGGGAGCAGCACGATCATCAACCAGAGCCTGCACACCGACAGCGTGGCGCAGGTGGCCGGTTCCTTCGGCTATAGCTCCGCAGACAAGTCGTGCGCCAGCGCCTGCCACATGACCAGCGCCCCCAAGTGGAACGTCGCCGACTCCGGCCGCTGCGGCACCTGCCATGCGGCGCTCTCAGGCAACGGCGGGGTCATCACCAGCGCCGCACACGGCGTGCACTACAGCGCCCCCTACGGCCCGCAGCTCGACGCCGCCTCGGCCGATTCCTGCGCCGTCTGCCACGTCTACACGACCAGCACGGCGCCAAGCCACGTGAACGGGATCACGGAGCTTGCAGCAGACAGCGCCGTGATCGGCACCTGCGGCGGCTGCCACCGGCAGAGCAGCAACTGGAACACCGGAGCGGTGAGCTGCGAGAGCTGCCATACCATGTTCCAGGGAAGGGCCGACACCCTCTCCGTGATAGGGGGGGTGACGGCGCAGGACGTGAGCTACTCCGCAAGCTCCGGCCACGGCAAGAGCGGCGTCGATCTGGGGTGCAGCGCCTGCCACGACGGCTCCGGCGCCCACCTGAGCCCCGGGAGCAACAAGCGGCTGCTGAGCTCGCTCACCGGGCCGCTCAACACCGACTGCAACTACTGCCACAACGACCCCGCCAAGGTCGACAACGCCGGGTTCCGCAACATGAGCAGCCACATGACGGTCAGGGGGGGGGCGGCGGACATGGCGTGCGCGCTCTGCCACGACCCGCACGGCAGCGCCAACCTGTCCCAGATCCGCAGCGTCATCAACGGCAAGCCGATCACCTTCACCGACCGCGCCAACCACTGGGTCGACAGCGCCAGCAACCAGGGGCTCTGCCAGGTCTGCCACTTCCAGACCAACCGCTTCAAGGCGGGCGTCGCCGAGAACAGCCATCCGCAGACCGACTGCTTCACCTGCCACAAGCACAACGCCGCCGGCGGCGCCTTCAAGCTGAGCGAGGCGTGCGACGCCTGCCACGGCTACCCCCCCGCACCGCGCAACGTGGCGGGACTCAGCTTCGGCACCATGGGTAACTGGTCCAGCGCCCGGTTCGAGGATTATTCCGGCGGCGGCGGCTCGCACCTGGTCGCCGATCACGTCTCCCCCAACGCGAGGCCGTCCGAAGGTTGGGCCAACTGCGCCAAATGCCACAACGGCGGGAGCAGCGGTCCCGCCCCGTACCACCTGGGGAACGTCCCGATCGCCGACAACATCGAGAACATCAGCATCAAGATCGATCCCGCCTACCGCTTCAGCGACGACGCCTTCATCGTCTACACCGGGGCCAGGCACGAAAGCGGCAACAACAAGACGGGAAGCTGCTTCAACGTGAGCTGCCACTTCAAGCCGTCGCCGCAGTGGAGCACCGAAAGATAAGCCGGGGGCGAAGCTGCCCGAAGCCTGACAGGGGCGGCCGGAGGGAATTCCGGCCGGGCCCTTGCTGAACGCATAGCCCGTATTGATATAGAAGGAGCCGAACATGATGAGCTACCGCATGCCGACATGCCGCAACCGCCGGGCCACACTGGCCGGGCTCTTGCTGGTGGTGGCGCTATTCTCCGCAGGGGTCGCCCAGGCGGCGTCGCAGTACAATCTGGGATGCGACGACTGCCATACCATGCCGCCGCTCGATACCCCGGACGGCAGCAGGGATCCGGCCAACGGGGCCTTCAAGGGGAACCACAAGGGGCACTCCACGGAAACGGCGGCCTCCTGCGTCCCCTGCCACGGCGCCGCGGTGCTCGACTATGCGGCGGGGCACCGGACCCCGGACATCAAGGTGCAGGGAAACCTCAACAATTCGCCGCTGCCGGCAAGCTACGACCGCACCCCGGTGAACCAGAGCCCGGCTCCCCCGGTCCCCCTGGGGCGCTGCTCCAACGTGAACTGCCACTTCGAAAGCCAAACCCCCGCCTGGGGTGAAACCTCCTACGCCGCCCCGGCGGACTGCGGCTCCTGCCACGGCCTGGCCCCCAACGACGGGAGCCACCCCTCGGCAAGCGGCGCCGGCAAGAAGCACGGCGACTACTACGGCACCGGGACCGACTCCTGCGCCAAGTGCCACCCCGACCACAAAAACGAGGAGCTGCCGTTCGCCCACGCCAACAGCGCAGGTCTGCGCCCCCTGCTGCTGCGTTTCGACGCGGCGCCCAACAGCGGCGGGAGCTACTCAAAGCCGGAAAACCTCGCCTATCCCAGCTACCTGCCGAGCCAGACCGCAGCCGCGAGCCGCAACGGCGACTGCTCCGACATGTACTGCCACAGTAACGGCCTTGCGGGGGGGGCACCGCTCCAGGCCGCGGTCTGGGGGGGGAGCCTGCGCGCCGACTGCACCGGCTGCCACGGCGGCAACGCCTCGTCCTCCAGCGTCATCGCCTCGGGAAGCCACGCCGAGCACGTCCAGAACGTCGCCAATCTCGGTACCAACTACGCCTGCGGCCGCTGCCACATCTCCACCAGCGACCCGGCAACGGACCTTGAGCTGGCAAGCGGCGCCCTGGCCAACCACGTGAACGGCAGCGCCGAGGTCCTCTTCAGCGAGGGGGGGAACTACGGCGCGCTCAGCTGCTCCGCCACCATCTGCCACGCCGCCGGCAAGGCGGGCGCGCCGCAGCCGGCGCCCCTTTCCTGGGGGGGCGCCGCGCTTTCCTGCAGCGGCTGCCACGGCGCCAACGGCGGCATCGGCGGCTTCGCCAGCAGGTTCGGCGAGCCCAACTACCAAAACGCCGGCACGGTCGCAGCCGAGCTCGCCAACAGCCACGGCCCCAAGCACGTGACCAGCGCCCTCTCCTGCGTCGACTGCCACGCGACCACCACCGGCGACGGCGTCACCATCCTGAACGGCTCGACGCTGCACACAGACGGCGCCATCGCGGTGAGCTTCCCCGCCATCTACGACCTCGGGGGAGCCGGCTACGACGACGCCATCGGCGCCAAGAGCTGCTCCAACACCTACTGCCACTCCGACGGCAACGGCGGGGCAGCGCTCGAATTGGCCCAGTGGGGCGGGAGGAGCAGCTGCCGCAGCTGCCACGGCGGCGACGCCGCGAGCGGTGCCGCGGTCGCCACCTTCCAGCACCCCGCTCACCTGAAGAACTACTCGACCCTCGGGCGCGGCAACGAACTGCGCTGCGCCGAGTGCCACGCCCAGACCTCGGCCTTCGCCAACAACACCACGCTCGGCAACCCGGCCTACCACCTGAACCGGTTCAAGGATTACTCCGGCATCAGGGCGGGGGGGAGTGCCGGCTACAGCAACAGGGTCTGCTCCAACGTCTACTGCCACTCCACCGGCGAGGCGACCCCCGTGTTCCGCAACATGACCGGGAGCAAGGCGTGGGACGGGAGCGCGCAGATCGGCTGCGACGGCTGCCACGGCTACGGCCCGGGGAGCTTCGCCCCGGTGGCCGGCGAGCCGAACTACCCGAGCCGGGCCGGCGCCGAGAACAGCCACCAGAGCCATGTGGCGGGGGCGGGGATGGCCGACTCGCGCGGCTGCGCCATCTGCCACCGCAGCACCGTGGACCGGGGGGTCGCGAACCGGCTCAGGGACTACTCCTCGGCGCACCTGAACGGGGTGCGCGAGGTCTCCTTCGCCGTGATCGCCAACTACAGCGGGCAGTACCTGGCGCAGAGCAAGGGTTGCTCCAACACCTACTGCCACGGCGTGGCGCCATCGGCCCCCTGGGGGGCGCCCGGGACCCTTTCCTGCAACGACTGCCACAGGTCTGACGCGACCCTGGCCGGACAGCACGGCTCCCACTGGGAAGGGGCCTTCGCGGCGACGAGCTACACCGCTCCCGCCGGCAACCTGGCCGCCAGCGCGGCAGCATACAACTTCGAGTGCACAAGCTGCCACGGCGGCGCCCACTCCGGGGGGCCCGCCAGCAGCAACAACGCGGCCGAGGTCTTCTTCAACTACACGGCGCAGGGGCTGTCGGGTAGCTACAGCTACGGGGGCACGACGGCGGTCGACGGCACGCTGCAGTGGTCCAACGGCAGCTGCTCCGCCACCTACTGCCACAGCAAGGGTGACGGTAGCGAAGGTTTCGGCAGCGCCACCATGAACTGGGGCTCACCCGAGCGGAGCCTTTCCTGCAACGGCTGCCACGGCGGCGACTTCTCCAAGGGCGATCCGATCGACACCGGCCTGCACAGAAACCACCTGGACCCGGCGAGCAACGCCTCGCTGGGCGCCGGCAACGGCCTCAACTGCGGCGACTGCCACGCCCAGACCATGGGCTTTGCCAACAACACGACCGTGAGCGACAAGAGGAGGCACGTCAACAAGTTCCTCGACTACTCCGGGGCGCTGGCAGGGGGCTCCGCCAACTACGACCGGGCGGACAAGAGCTGCTCCGACATCTACTGCCACAGTAACGGCAAGAGGGGGACGGCGCAGAACCAGTTCCGAAACCCCGCCCCCTGGAGCGTGGTGACGAGTTACGGCTGCAACGACTGCCACGGCCAGGCCGATAGCCCCGACTTCTTCAGCAATCCCGCCCTGGGCGCGCCGAACTACGCCAACAGCGGGGCGCCGGGGGAAAGCGGCTCCAACAGCCACAAGGTCCACCTGGATAAGATGGGGATCGCGGCCTCCAACGCCTGCTACGTCTGCCACGCGAAGAGCATGGACAGGAACGCCCCGCTCAGGTTCCGCCCCTATTCCACCGCCCACCTGAGCGGCGCGGCCAACGTCTCCTTCGGCGCCTTCTCCAGCGCAAGGTTCAAGCTGATGAGCTCGGTCGCCAAGGCGAGCTACAGCGCGGCCACCAGGAGCTGCTCCACCCTTTCCTGCCACAGCGACGGCAAGGGAGGGTACCGGGAGGTCAAGTGGGGGGCTGCCGGCAACTGCGCCATGTGCCACCCCCTGAACAAGCTGTCGCGCGGGCACGCCTTCCATCTCTACACCTCGGCCGCCAACGAGCCGACCTTCTACGACAACTACACGGCGAACCGCTCCAACAGCGGCGTCGCCCCCGGCAGGTACAACTACGGCTGCGCCGCCTGCCACCCGGTCGACAACCCGAACCACACCAAGGGACTGGTGCTGATAGATCTTTACCCGGGGAGCGCCGACGTGGTAGGTTTGCTCCGCTCCAAAAACGGCAGCGCCATCACGACGGGGAGGGTGCCGGCCGGCACCCCCGGCTCCGGGACCACGGTGGCGGGGAACACGCTTACCTGCGACAACGTCTACTGCCACAGTAACGGCTACGCGGCCGCCCCGGTCTACGCCGTCACCCCCGACTGGTACAACGGCAGCTTCTCCGGGGACCGCTGCTCCAACTGCCACGGCAACTGGCCCAACAGCAGCATCGCCGGCTCGCCCAGCCACTACAACAACAACTGGATGGGGACCGGCGAAAGCGGCGGGCACGCCGTGGGGATCCACGCCAACTCCATCGCCGACGGCGCCCAGTTCACCGGGCTCGCCACCCCCGGCACCTCCGACATGGCGAGCCACGGCAACGCTGCCTACTCGACCACCATCAGCTGCAATACCTGTCACTGGGCCACGGTCAGAAGCGCCGTCAACGGCGGCAGCAACCAGTGCACCAGCGCCTGCCATACCGTGGCGGCCAACAAGGGGAGCGCTGTCATCTTCGACAAGTCGATGCACGTAAGCGGCAAGGTGCAGGTCGGCTTCGAGAGCGGGCTCACCTTCCGCTCCAAGGCGCAGGTGAGGGATTCGCAGTTCGCCGCCATCTCGTCGGCCACCCTTTGGCACCGCAACGGCAGCTACAAGATCGCCGGGACCGGGAGCCACGACTCCTCGAAACTGCCGCTCTCGGTGAGCTCCTACGCAGGCGGCAACTGCAGCAACGTGGTGTGCCATTTCAACAAGCCCGTTTCCTGGAGCGTCACGCCCGGCAGCGTCTCCTGCCAGAGCTGCCACCAGGCACCATAGCAAGGGGTAAGCACAATGAGAGACGAGCGGGAAACCCAAACAGATACGACATCGGGCAGCATGGGAGTAACTCCAGTGAACAAGGTGACATCAATGAAAGGCAGAGCAGGCTACCTCGCCACCCTGGCGCACGCCCTGGCGCTCGCCGCAGCGGCGGCGCTCGGCGGCGCGACTCCGGCTCAGGCAGTGATACCTATCATGCACAACAGCTCGACCACCACCTCGGCCTACTGGGGAGGCGACTGGGGGAAATCGCCCAGCAGCAAGTACGGCCGGTTCACCTGCGTCACCTGCCACAGCTCCAGGCTTGTCGGGGGGAACGCCAAGCTGGTCCGGGGGAGCATCGCGCTTCCCGGGGGGCCGAGCGTCACCGGGAGCGTCCTCTTCGGCTCCTACAGCGCCTACGGCTCAGACTCAGGCCACAGCTCCTCGACCCGGGTCTGCGAGGTCTGCCATTCCCAGACCTCGCACCACCGCTACGACAACTCCGCAAACGGCGCCAACCACAAGGGGAACCTGGACTGCACCAGCTGCCATACGCACAGCTCCGGGTTCGCCAGGATGAGCGTCGGCTCCGGCGGCTCCTCCTGCGACGGCTGCCACGCCGACCTCTACCTGAGCGCCTCCGGCTACGGCATGCACAGCAACGCCTCCGGGCTGAGCTACAAGCACTACATGGACAACGCGGCGGCCACCAGCGACCCCTCCCTCACCGGCGGTACCCTGGGGACCAGCTGGTACTCAACCGACATACCCGACGACACCGGCACGGCGCTCAAGGCGCGGCGCTGCCTGATGTGCCACGTGGACCACGACCAGTTCAACTCGCGCAAGGCGTACAACCTGAGGCCGAACGTCACCACGGTGCCGACAGCCGGCATGAACCGCGACGACAACCTCTGCCTGAGCTGCCACACCCAGGAGAAGACCAAGGCGTACCCGGGGCCGAACGGCGAGCCGAAGGTGCTCCCGATTCCCTTTCCGACCGTCGCCTACGGCAACGCGACCAGCGTACTGAACCACAGCACGCACGGCTATCCGATAACCACGACCTACGCCGACGGCTCCACCTTTTCCGCCATCTGCGTCAAGTGCCACAACGACTCGATAGGCAAAAACGGCGAGTCCCCCAAGAGCTCGGTGAACGGCCAGCGGGGGAGCTACAAATTCGGCGAGCACAACTCCTCGGTTCCGGCCCGTTTCGCCATCTTCAGCAACGACTTCTACCAGAGGCCCGCAAGCGGCACCACCCTGACCCTGAACGGCACGGCGAAGACCATCCAGGTGGCGCCGAGCCCGGGGTGGACGGTCGACATGCACCAGGGGCACTACCTGGCGGTCACCAGCGGCGGAGCGGCCAACAGCCGGGCCTTGATCACCGCCAACACGGCGGACAGCATCACGCTGCAGAGCTGGCCCGCCGGCCTGGACTCCGCGGCGAGCTTCGACCTGGTGGACGACAACCTCTCGGTGGACAGCATCTGCTTCAGCTGCCACAGCAAGAACGGTCAGGGGAAGGGAAGCGGGGAGAACCTGGACTGGTACGGGCAGCAGGGGATGAGTACGATGCTGGAAGACATCTACGACATCTTCGTGGGGGACTCGGGGACCCTGCCGGCCTCGGTGAACAGAAAAACCTCGGTGCCGGTCTACCTGAAGAGCAACAGCTGGACCAGCACCAACATCAAGGGGTACATACTGAAGAGTCCGGGCGGCAAACGGGTGATCAGCGGCCTGACCGCCGGCCCCACCGCAAGCGGCAATCCCAGCTATCCCTGGAGCTACACCCTTACCCTCGCCACCTGGGTCACCAGCGCAGGGGGAGGGATCGAGCTGATCAAGCCGGCCAGCCATCCGGTCGACACCTACGCGCGCCACGAGAGCGACGAGCGGGTCGGCGCCGGGGAAGGGTGGACCAAGGGGGACCAGGGGGTCACCGTCACGGCCTCGACCACCCAGATAACCGACAACACCAAGCTCTGGAGCGGCTCCGAGTTCACCGGTCTTAGCATCGTCTTCCCCAGCGTCTTCGACGGCTCCGGGAAGTGGGTCAGCTCCACGGTCAGCGGCGGCGGGACCGGCACGGTCAGCTTCAGCCCCGCGGTCACCGGGCTCAGCGCCACCGGCGGCGACAACTACTTCATAGGTACGCGGCACGTCTCCTGCGCCGACTGTCACAACCCCCACGCCTCCTTCAAGAACCCGGAGGGGAGCGTGAGCTCCGCGGACGCGACCCACCTGACCGATACCCGTCACGCCGACGTGCCGGGGTGGTACGACGGCATCTGGGTCGGGCATCTGCTCAAGGTCCGCTCCAGCACCCATGTGGAGCAGGTCCGCTTCATAACGGCCTTCGACAAGGAGAGCGGTCAGTACACCGTCTCGCTCCCCTGGAGCGCCGTGCCGGATGCCAGCTACAGCTACGAGGTCCTGATGGGCGAGAAGTGGAGTGCCGCGGGTCAAAGCGGCGGGCGCGCCGGATCCGGCTCGTCCGGCAGCTGGGGGGTCGTGGTCACCAGCTGGCGGCCGGCACCCGCCTACGGCACCATGACGGGCGCCTACAGCCTGAAGAAGATCGAAAACGTCTTCGACAACCTGAGTTCCACCGGCCTGCGCGGCTCGACCGTCGCGGGGCAGCGCGACCTCTGCGTCAGGTGCCACAGTTCCTACTCGTTCGGCACGGCAACTCCGATGACGCCGTCGGGGGGGCCGGACGTGAACGTCGGGGCGCGCTCCACCGATATCGTGGAGGAATTCAACCCCAACAACCCCGCGCACCATGCGGTCTACGCCCGGGGCAGGAACCAGCCGATCATGGCGACCGGGGACGCGGCCGGCCACAAGAGCAGCTACAACCCCTACTGGCCCGCCTACGGCGCGCTCCCCGGCGCTCCCTACAGCAAGAGCACCCTGGGGGCCGCAAACGACACCGGCAAGACGGTGAGCGTCTCCACCAATGGGGTCGCCACCTTCGCCGGCGGCTCCATACCGAGCACCGTGATTCCCGGTTGGTTCCTCTACGTCAACACGGCGGCAGGCGGGAGCGCACCCGCCGGGACCGCCCTGGCCCAGGGGGCGACCCAGGGGTGGTTCGAGGTGGTCACGGTCGATGCCGGCAACCAGGTGACCGTGAAGCCGAAGCCTGGCACCGCCTACAGCGGCTCCTACTTCAAGCTCACCGCAGGGATCGGGAACACCTTCGTCCCCCCGTTCGGCCCCTGGTCGATACTGCGCTGCACCGACTGTCACGGCTCCACCAAGACCGACCCGGTGGGACCGCACGCCTCGGTGAACAGATGGCTGATCAAGTCGCTCGACAGCGACCTCAGCTTCGAGTGGTACGACGGCTCCGCGACCCTGGCCACCATAAAGCCGAACACCGGGGCGGTGAGCGCCATCTTCTGCTTCAACTGCCACAGGCGCGACGTCTACGGCGATTTGAACAGCTACGCCGACACCACCGGGATCGCCACCAACCAGATCGCCTATCGAAGCTTCTCCAGGCAGGCCCATTCCGGCGATACCGGTACCGGCCATCCGGACCGCCTCGCGCTGAAGGGGATGCACAACGACGATACCGGGCGCTGCGCCAAGGTCGACACCCTGGTCTGGAAGGATATCTCCTGCAGGCACTGCCATGCGGGGGACAAGGTGGGTGGCATCCACGGCACCAATGCCGTGGCGACCAAGTCCAACGCCCCCAACGTCGGCAAAGGGCAAGGGAAGCGCTTCCTGAACGGCGCCACCTGGGCCGGTTACAACATGCCGACCACCAACGTGGTCAGCTGTTACACCAAGACTGCGGACAACTCGGTATCGACCTGCAATCGCACCCAGAACGACATCACCACCTCCGCACCGCTCTACAACTACACCAGCGCGCGCTATTAAGGCGGGCTGAACCATAATCAGGTCGACCAAAAGGGGGCTTGTCGCTAAGCCCCCTTTTGATATCGATACCAGTAGTTGCACAATCGGCAAAAAAACGTTATCAAGGAGCGGTGACTCAGGCCGCTCAAGGCCTGCACCCCTGTTTTAAGGATTTTCCGCCCGATGTACAGACTTTTGATTTCCAGAAGGGTTGCCATATACCTTTTGAGCGTGCTGCTTGTGGTTCTGATCGCCTCGGCGCTCATGCCGAGCAACCTCACGCTCTCCGCGGAAAAATGGCTCGAGCTGGAAAGAAAAAGCCCCACCCTGTTCTGGATCTATGCGCACCTCTCCACCCCCTTCCTGGTCAGGAATCCCTTGTTCCAGCTGGTATCGCTTTTGCTCTGTCTCTCCACCCTGGCCTGCACGGCGGACCGGGTGGTCAAATGGGGGAGATCGCGCACCCTTTTATTCGAGAAGGAGAAGGCCTTTTCCTTCGCCGTGACCCGGAGCTCGGTCCGTGATCCGGATGCGGTCCGGGACCGGGTGGAGGGCTTTCTGGCCCGGGGAGGCTGGCAGGTGAGCCGGGAGCAGACGGAAGAACTGACCGTGATATCGGGGCAGAAGGGGAGCTCCGGCTTCTGGGGTTCGGTGGCGTTTCACGCCGGGCTGGTCTGCTGCTTCCTGGCGGGGCCGGTGACGGTGTTTACCGGCTTCAGCGGGGAGGTGACCGTCACCGAGGAGGTCTCGCTCCCCCTGAGGACCGCAATGGTCGCCCATCCGGGACACGATGCCGCCGCAATTCCCGCCGAGCTCCAGCTCCAGGTCGACCATCTGCGGGGGGAGTACTTCCAGGGGCAGTACCGGCACGACTTCGGCGGGGAACTGGCGCTCAGCGACGGCCGGGGGAGCCAGCGCATCCCTTTCGCGGTCAACAGGCCGGCCAACTTCCGCGGCTACCAGTTCTGCCTGAGCGAGTACGGCAACGCCCCCAGGCTGGTCCTGGAGCGGGATGGCGAGACGCTTTTCGACTACTACCTCAATCTGAGGCATCCGGTCGAGGGGGACCGCTTCGACCTGGAGCCCGGGCTGCGGGCCCTGGTACTGTTCTTCCCGGACTTCTACCGGCAGGGCGACCGGATCGGTTCGCGTTCGCGCCGTCCCGACAACCCGGTCACCCTGGTCAGGCTGTTCCGGGAGGAGCGGGAGGTCTTCAGCGGGCTGTTCAAGCCCGGAGAACGGCAGGTCTGGGAAGGGACCAGCATCGGGATCCCCGACTACCGGCACTGGGTGACGCTGACCGTCACCAAGGAGCAGGGGGTCCTGCTGGTGATGATCGGCTCCCTGCTCGGGGGCGCGGGACTTCTGGCGCGCTTTCTCAGCAACGAGAGAAGGATCGAGTTCGAGATCTGCCGCCTGGGGGAGGAACCCGGCGTCAAGGTACGGGGCTACAGCAGGTACTATCCGGCATTTCTGGAAAAAGAGGTGCTGGCAATCGCGCAAAAACTTGCAGAGGGGAGCTGCTGATACCCCGCTGTTACATCTGGTTGGCTAGGCGGAGCAGCTCCAAGATGCAAAGCTGGAGCTTTGCCGCCAGGCGGCTGGGTGGTCCCCAAGCTGGAGCTTGGGAACCAGAACGCGCTAATCAGATTAAGTTAAGCTCCTACCTGCTGCTCGCGCCCTCCCCCTTCAAGGGGGAGGTCNNAATCAGGTAACTTAATGGCAGTGCTCCCCAACGCTCCTCCATCAAGGGGAGGGGGCTACCCCCCCTTTGTCAACGGGGAGCTTGGGAACCGGAACGCATGAGGCTGTGCGGATTTAAACAGGTGAGGGATTAATGGCATTTTGGGAAGAGATTTTCCTCTGGATCAGCATCGGAAGCTACGCCGTCTCGTTTCTGCTGTTCCTGAACGGGCTGGTTTTCAAAAAGGAGCGGCTGCAGCTGTACGGCTTCTGGCTGACCGCGGCAGGCTTCGGCTGCCACAGCGCGGCCATTGCGGTCAGGTGGTACGTCACCGGTCACATGCCGGCCATGTACACCTACGAAAACTCCCTGGCGGGGACCTGGATCATCATCCTCACCTACCTGGTGCTGCGCCGGTTTTTCCCTCCGGCGCGCCCCTTCGCCGTTGCGGTCACTCCGCTGGTGCTCCTCATCCTGGGAAACGGCCTGCTGGTCGGAGGGGAGCTCCGCCCGCTGGAGCCTGCTTTTCGGAGCAACTGGATCTTCGTGCACGTCCTTTTCGCCTGGTTTTCCTTCGGCTCCTACCTTACCGCCTTTTGTGCCGGAGCCATGTACCTGCTCAAGGAAAGATCCAGCAGCGGTTTCCTGATCCGGCTCCCCGAACTGAATCTTCTGGAGGAGCTATCCCTCAGGCTGATCCTGTTCGGCTTTTTCGCCCAGGCGGTGATGATCGCAAGCGGCGCCATCTGGGCTCACGGCCTTTGGGGCAGGTACTGGGGCTGGGACCCCGTGGAGACCTGGTCCCTGATCTCCTGGCTGCTGTACGGCACCAATCTGCACCTGCGGGTGACCCTGGGGTGGACCGGGCGGAAGGCGGCCTGGATGGCGGTGCTCTCGCTTTTCGGCATCATCTTTCTTTTTTTCGGATTCGGACACGGCTCCAGCGTCCATACCATAGTGTTTTGAAATAAGGCAGCCACGGCAAAGGAGAGACCATGATCAACCGCTTATCAGGGATGAACGTCACCATTTTTCTCGCTTTCACGCTCCTTGTCGGCTGCGGCGCCAACAAGGCGGAGGAGGAGGCCAGGGGTTTCGTGCAAAGTTACTGCAGCATCATGCAGGACGCCTACTCCAGGGTGGACCTGAAGATACTGGGGCAGATGACGACGGAAAAGGAAATGAGGAAACTGATTCCGCTTTTTCAGGCCATGTCCGTCACGGGGAACTCCATGAAGACCGAGATCCTGGAGTTCAAGATAAAGAAGGCCAAGGTGGAAGAGAACAGGGCGACGGTAAGGACCTCGGAAAGATGGCGCTACTGGTGGACCGATCAGAAAACGGGGGTGATCACCAAGCCGAAGCATGAGGAGTCGTACGACCTGGAGTACAACCTGCTCAAGGTGGGCGGCAGCTGGAAGGTGGACTCCATAAAGAACCTGAATGACCCCGGGAAGTAAGCTCCGGGCCGAGGGAATTTTTTCGGCGGGAGATCGGCGCTGCTGGAAAGTTACAGCAATGGCTAGCAGCAACAGTTAGCGCCAATCTTGCGCTGCAAAAACTCCCCCTTCAAGGGGGAGGTCAGCAGGGGGATGGAATCTGGAGTGAGAAACCGGGGCAGGGTTATCTGTTGCTGGCTTGGATTCTGCCGGTTCTCTTGCGGATATTCCTGAGGTCGACGTAGCGGCCGAATTCGGCATCGGTCTCACGCATGTGATGGGTGACCCAATTGCATAAGAACCACAGCAGCTCGACCGATATGCCGGAACTGGTTTTGCTTTTGTTTTGAAGTTCCAAAATTCTGCAGTTGAACAATTTATGCTCTTCTTTATGCTCGACGAACTTCGGATAGGAACTCTCCGTCATCCACCCTTCCTCACAAGCAAAATGCATCCCGGCGTAATCAACCAACTCGTCCACAAAGGACGGCTCGATATCGGCACCGCATCTGAATTGATCGTAGGCCTTGTTTATCAATTGTACAAGGTGCTCGTGGTGTTGGTCGATTTCATGGATGCCAAGCAGATAACTAACATTCCATTCAATAATAGGCATACGACTCTCCGAAGGATAGGTACGGCTGCACTGGTTGTCAGACCAGTCGCCTTGGGAAAACCTTGTCAGGGACTCTTCAGGCAACAAAAAAGCCGGGGCCTGAATATCAAAAAATGATATTTCGGCGACCCGGCTGTCTCGGTGAGACCCGTGGGCTTTCCGTCCCATCCTCGCGGATGGTTTAGTATTGTCGTATATCTGAAGCAATGGCAGAATTTTGCGGTACGATAGCGCAAGGGAGCTTTAATGTCAATGCTGCTTTTCCCGTTCCTGACCAAAGCCGGAGGTTACTCGTATGTCATCGCAGCGGCGATCCGACAGCGACATGAAGCAGGGCAACCCCGCCCCGCTGGCCCTGCTCTGCGGCGCCCCCCTGGAAACGGGGCGTTTCCTGCTGCTCGCCCTGAACATCACCGACGCGGTCGCGGATCTGCACAGGCAGGGGCTGATCCATGGCAACATCAATCCGCACCGCATTCTGGTCCACCAGGAGACGGGAGCCGTGACACTCGGCTCCCCTTCGGGAAAGCCCCAGCTTCCCTACAGCCACCCGGCGCTCGGGTACCTGCCGGAGGGGGAGCTGTCACCGCCTTACATGTCTCCGGAACAGACCGGCAGGATGAACCGGGGGGTGGACCAGCGCAGCGACCTCTATTCGCTCGGCGTCGTGCTGTACCAGATGCTCACCGGCACGCTTCCCTTCCACGCCGACGACCTGATGGAATGGGTACACTGCCATATCGCCCATCCGGTGCGTCCTCCCGGCGATCTCCTCCCGCAGGGTCCCGCGCTGTTATCCGATATGGTCCTGAAGCTCCTTGCCAAGGAGCCGGAAGAGCGCTACCAGAGCGCCGCGGGGCTGGCGGCCGATCTGCGGAGATCCCTGGCGCGGTGGCGGGAACAGGGGGAAATCGAACCCTTTGCGCTGGGGGAGGAGGACATCTCGGAGCGGCTGCTGATCCCCCACAGGCTCTACGGCCGGGAGAGGGAGCTGGCTCTGCTGCTGGCTGCCTTCGACCGGGTGGTGAAAGAGGGGAGGGCGGAAGTGGTCATGGTGTCGGGCTATGCCGGCATCGGCAAGACCTCGCTGGTGCGGGAATTGTACCAGCGGGTGGCACACGAGCGCGGCTTCTTCCTGACCGGAAAGTTCGACCAGCTCAAACGGCACGTCCCCTACGCGACGGCAGCCGAGGCGTTCCGGGGGCAGATAAGGCAGATGCTCACCGAGGGGGAAGAGCGGATCGCCAAGTGGAAGGGGGAACTCCTGGAGGCGCTGGGGGCCAACGCCCGGCTGATGCTGGACATCATTCCGCAGCTGGAACTGATCCTGGGGCCCCAGCCGGCGGTGCAGCAACTGCCCCCGTCCGAGGCGCAGAACCGCTTTCACATGGTGTTCCGGCAGTTGGTGGCGGTGTTCGCCAAAAGGGAGCATCCGCTGGTGGTCTTCCTGGACGACCTGCAGTGGGCCGACCTCGCCACGCTCAAGCTGATCGAGCACATCATGACGCATCCCGAGACCGGGTACCTGCTTTTGATCGGCGCCTACCGGGACAACGAGGTCGGCGCCACCCATCCGCTTCTCTTCTCGCTGCAGCAGCTACGCGATGCCGGAGCGCCGCTCAGCTCGATCACCCTCTCCCCTCTGTCGCGGGACGATCTGGCAAATCTGGTGGCCGATGCGGTCTGCCCGGAGCAGGCGGCACGCTGCGAACCGCTGACCACCCTGCTCTTTGAGAAGACCGGCGGCAACCCCTTCTTCATCATCCAGTTCCTGACGGCGCTCTTCCAGGAAGGGCTGCTGCAATTCGACCGCAGCCGCCGGCTCTGGAGCTGGGATGTCGGCCGGATCCGCGACAAGGGGTACACCGACAACGTGGTCGATCTCATGCTGGGGAAGCTGAAGAAGCTCTCCACCGCAACGATTGAGGAGATGAAGCTCGCCTCCTGCATGGGGAACAGGATCGACCTGCAGACCTTGACCATGATCAGCGCCCTGCCGGGCGCCGAGAGCCGCGGCATCCTGGCGGAAGCGGTGCAGGAAGGGCTGCTGGTGCGCCTCGACGGCGATTACTCCTTCCTGCACGACCGGGTCCAGGAGGCCGCCTACTCCTTGGTGCCGCAGGAGCTGCGGGTGGTGCTACATCTGAAGATCGGACGGATCCTGGTGGCGCAGCTCTCACCGGAAGCGGTCGAGGAGCGGGTTTTCGAGGTGGTGAACCAGCTGAACCGCGGCGCGGCGCTGATAGGCGACCCCGGGGAAAGGGAGACGCTCTGCCGGCTCAACACCCTGGCGGGAGGCCGTGCCAAGGCCGCCGTCGCCTACGACTGCGCGGCCAACTACCTGGAGAGGGCGACGGCGCTCCTGCCCGACCGCGCCTGGGATTCCCGCCATCCGCAGACTTTTTCACTTTTCCTGGAGCTTTCCGAGTGCAAGTATCTAAGCGGCCGCTTTGCCGAGGCGGAGGCGCTCTTCTGCGTGATCTACGACCATACCCGCTCCGACCTGGAGCGCGCCCGGGTCCTGCGTCTGCGCGGCAGGCTCTGCCAGGTGGACGGGCGCTTCCGGGAGGCGCTGACGCTGACCCTCGAGGCCCTGCGGCTTTTCGACATCATCCTGCCCGATGCCGAGGAGGCGCTGCTTGAGACGTTCGCAGCCGAGATGGAGCAGATCAGCACCGCCCTGGCCGGACGGCGGGTAGCGGAGCTGGCGGAGAGTCCGCAAATAAGCGATCCCGACGGCGCCATGATCATCTCTCTGCTGGTGGAAGCACTGGGCTCCGCCTACGCCGCAGCCCCCCCCTACTTCCCCGTGCTCGCCGCGAAGGGGGTCAATTATTCGCTGCGCTACGGAAACAGCGTCGACTCCTGCCTTGCCTACAGCTCGCACGCCATCGTGCTGATAGGGGTGCTGGGCGAGATCGAGCAGGCCTTCCAATTCTCGGAAATGGCGCTCGCACTGGCGGAGAAGATCGCCGATCCCAGGATGCACGGGCTGGTACTTTTGGGGCACGCCGGGCTGGTGCTCCCGTGGCGCAGCCCTATCGCCGCCTGCCTGCCGCTTCTGGAGCGCAGCCTTGCCGCACTCCTTGCCGCGGGCGATTTCCTGAACTGCACCCACGCCCTGCTGCTGACCGCCTGGTCGGTGATCGAGAAGGGGGAGACCCTGGATGAGGTTGCCAGTTGCAGCAAAAGATACCGGAGCAGCGCCAGGCAGATGCACAGCGAGACCATGCACGCCACGCTAGGGCTCCCGCTGCAGCTGGTGGCGAGCCTGAAGGGGGCGACCCGCGAGCCGGGAAGCTTCGACGACGACGCCTTCAGCGAGGCGGAGTGCATCGAGCGCTTCACCCGGGCATCCTGGCACGCGGGTCTCGCCTACTTCCATGTCATGAAGCTTCTGAGCGCCGTGATCTACCGGCGGCATGAACAGGCGCTGCAGGAGGCAATGCAGGCGGAGCCCGTGCTGCGCCTGATGATGGCGATGCCGGTGGCCGGAACGCTCTGCTTCCTGCAGGCGCTCACCCTGGCGGCGCTCCATCCCGGGCGGCCTGCCGAGGAGCAGCAGCGGAGCGCCGGCAGGCTGGCGGAGCTTCTGGCAAAGCTCAAACAGTGGGCGCAGAACTGTCCGGAAAACCACGAGAACCGTTACGCCCTGGCCGGCGCGGAACTGGCGCGCATCGAAGGGCGCGAACTGGAGGCCGAGCGCCTCTACGAGCAGGCGATCGGCTCGGCCCGCAGCAACGGCTTCCTCCCCAACGAAGCACTCGCCCTGGAGATCGCAGCGGAGTTTTACGGCGCACGCGGACTGGAGCGCATCGCCCGGAGCTACCTGCGCGACGCCCGCGCCTGTTACGCCCGCTGGGGGGCGGACGGCAAGGTGCGCCGGCTCGAAGAGCAGTATCCCTGGCTTGAAAGTGAAGCGGCGGGGACCGGAGGGATCGGCGCCCAGATCGGCCGCATCGACGCCATCGCCGTGGTCAAGGCCTCACAGGCGATCTCCCGGGAGATCGTGCTGGAGCAGTTGCTCGACACCCTGATGCGCATCGCCCTGGAGAACGCCGGCGCCCAGAAGGGTTACCTCCTGCTGGCGCGCGGTAATGAGCTGACCGCGGAGATGGAAGCCGTCTTGGAGCAGGACGAGGTGAGGACCGCCCCTCCTGCTGCGGCGCCGCTTGCCGAAATCATCCCGGAGTCGGTAGTGAACTATGTCAGGCACGCGCGCGAAAGCGTGATCCTGGACCAGGCCTGCGCCAACGGCGCACCCTTTGCCGGGGACCCGTACCTGCTGCGCAAGCGGCCGTTATCGGTGCTTTGCCTCCCCATCGTGCGGCAGGCCGACCTGGTGGGGCTGCTGTACCTGGAGAACAACTCGGTGAAGGGTGCCTTCACGGCCGACCGTGTTTTGGTGCTGGAGGTGCTTGCCGGGCAGATGGCGATCTCCATCGACAATGCCCTGCTGTACGCCGGGATGCAGCAGGAAAACAGGGAGAGAAGGCGCGCGGAGGAGAAGTTAAGGGACCTTCTGGAAACGGCACCGGATGCCATGGTCATCGTGAATGAAGCAGGAGAGATCAACCTGGTAAACTCGCAGGCGGAACGGATCTTCGGTTACCGGCGGGAGGAACTCTACGGCCAGAGGATCGAGATGCTGATGCCGGAGCGCTACCGTGAACGTCATCTGGGGCACCTCACGGGATTCATGCAGCATCCGCGGGTGCGCCCCATGGGAAGGGGGCTGGGGCTGTACGGGCTTCGCAAGGACGGGAGCGAGTTTCCCCTCGACATCAGCCTGAGCCCCCTGCATACCGAGACGGGGCTACTGGTGACCGCCACGGTGCGCGACATCACCGAGGCGAAGCTGGCGGATCAGGCGCTGCGGGAGAGCGAGCAGAGATACCGGCAGTTGAGCGCCACCCTGGAGGAGCGCGTCGAGCAGGCGGTGGAGGAGCTGAGCCAGAAGAACCGGCTCCTCATCGTGCAGAGCAGGCAGGCCATCATGGGAGAGATGATCAGCAACATCGCCCACCAGTGGCGCCAGCCGCTCAACACCCTGGGGCTGATCGCCCAGGAGCAGCAGGTGATGCACCGTTTGGGCAAGGCGAGCGGCGAGTACATCGATGCCAGCGTGAAAAGGACCATGGAGATACTCCAGTACATGTCCAGGACCATCGACGACTTCAGGTTCTTCTTCAGGCCGACCAAGGAGAAGGTCCCTTTCCGGGTGCTGGACATCGTCGAAAAAACGAGATCGCTGCTGCAGGGGAGTTTCGAGACCATGAAGATCAGGACCCTGGTCGAGCCGGCCGACGATCTGGAAATACACGGCTACCCCAACGAGTTCTCGCAGGTACTGCTCAATATACTCATCAACGCCAAGGACGCCTTCCAGTCCAGGGGGGTCGCGGAGCCCCTGGTCACCATCGGGCTGCACCGGGAAGAGGGGAAGGCGGTACTCACCATAACCGATAATGCCGGCGGCATCCCCCACCGGATCATCGACAAGATCTTCGAGCCGTACTTCACCACCAAGGGGCCGGAGCAGGGGACCGGCGTGGGGCTTTTCATGTGCAAGACCATCATAGAGAAGAACATGAACGGCGCCCTGAGCGTGCGCAACGTGGCAGACGGCGCGCAGTTCCGCATCGAGATGCCCGAGTGGACTGGGAACCCGCCCTGAGGGCGGGGAGCAGGGGGGAGGGAGCAGGTGTAGGTGTAGGTGTAGGTGTAGGTCGGGTTAGCCCGAAGGGCGTAACCCGACGTGCCGTTGATCTGGTCGGAAGGGAGTCGGGTTACGCTGCGCTAACCCGACCTACGGGACTACGGGACGCTCCCCCCCCTTGAAAAGGGGTGGGATGCTTCCGGCCTACAGCCACCCCTTGCGCTTGAAGTACCAGTAGGGCGCGATGCCGGAAACCACCATCAGGAGCAGGGCCCAAGGGTAACCGAGCGACAACCCTAGCTCCGGCATGTGGGCGAAGTTCATGCCGTAAATGCTGGCAACCAGCGTAGGCGGCAGGAAGACCACGGCAGCAATGGAGAAGATCTTGATGATCTGGTTCTGCTCGATGTTGATGAAGCCCTGGGTGGAATCCATCAGGAAGTTGATCTTGTCGAACAGGAACGTGGTGTGGGACATCAGGGTTTCCACGTCGCGCATGATCTCCCGCAGGGTCTCCGCATGGTCAGGTTGATTGCGCAGATGACGCAGCAAGAAGGAGATATTGCGCTGGGTATCCATCAGGCAGAGGCGGATCTTCCCGTTGCTGTCCTCCAGCTTGGCGAGCTTGCTGATGGCGTCTTCCAGCTCGGACTCCTCGTCTTCGAGCACCATGTGACTCACCCCTTCCAGCTGCCGATGGATATCCTCCAGGGTGTCGGCATGATTCTCCACTTTCTGCTCCAGCAGGGTGATCAGCAGCTCGGAGGGCGAGCGGCATTCCACCTGGCCCCGCCTGGCACGCATGCGCATCAGCCGAAAGTCGGCCAGGTCCCCTTCGCGGATGGTGATCAGGTGCTGGCTTTGCAAAATGCAGGCAACCGAAACGGTGGTGTGCCGTCCCTCGCTCTGCGACAAGAACAGCGAGTGTACATGAATCCCGACCTGGTCCACGAAACAGCGGGCCGAGGTCTCGATCTCCTCGAATTCGTCGGATTCCGGCAGATCGGTATGCAGCAGCAATTGCAGCAATGCCCTTTCGTCGTCATCCGGTTCATGGGCGTCGATCCAGTCGGCGTGCTGGAGCTGGTTGGCCAGCTCGGACGCCTCGACCTCCACCTCTTTGATCAGTCCGCTTTCAATTCTAAAAAGTCTAAGCATTTCGGTCCCCAAATCATGCAGTGCCGGCCCGGTCGCTGACGCGAACCCCGGGCTTGAAGAAAAGCCCGGGCCCACGAGTAGCATCCGATGTTCCAAAAGCGCGGCAGCGCGCAGCACTGCTCATAGCCGGTTATTTCATTCTCTACGTCAAGCTGTTATTCTTACTCACCTTCGGGGACACCCTGCCGGGGAGGGTTCAATTGATGTTTTATGAGCATGGTAACAGTGGCAACATTACGGGAACTACCTTGATTTAGATGGAACAAGATGCACCTCCAGCTTGCAGCCCACGGCCTGAGCGTATTTTTTCAGGGTCGCGATGGTCGGAGAATGGCGTTGGTCGGAAAGCGCCGTCTCCAGGCGGGTTACCGCAGGTGGCTTTGTCCCCATCTTTTCTGCAACCTCCGCCTGGGTCAGACCTGAACGCTGCCGGGCCAGCAGGAGTTCCCGCAGCAGGACGAACTCCGGGGTGTCCGGCTCGTCGTATGCCGACTCGAACCCCGGCTCCGGCTTCCATGCCTCCACCATCTGGTGCTGCGGCTTACTGGGCGGTTTTCTGATCATCATCTGATACCTCGTTTAACCAAGACATCATTTCCCATAACATCTTTGTTATATATATTCAAGGTGAAAATTGGCAGCAGCAACCGGAACCAGGTTCCAGGAGGGTGGTTCGTCGGCCTGATCAGGGAGAGGATCGGAGGGAAGGAGTCCCGTCCGACCGCCGCTGCGTTCCGAGCCGTCAAGCTGCCTCCCGGCGGCGGGGCAGGTGGCCCTGCCATTAAGTTAAGCTCAATGCTAATTTCCCGCACGCTGCACAAGCCCCCTCTCCCTTGACTTGTCAGCCGTAGCCTTGGCGAAGGCTGATGGGAGAGGGCTGGGGAGCACTGCCATTAAGTTAAGGGAAT